>NZ_JAOCEA010000013.1:0-200444 GCF_029841165.1 Pseudomonas sp. GD03842
ATTTGGAAACCACGTCCACACCTTGAGCGGACCTGCGACGCGGCTACAGGTCATGATCCCCCTCTGTTAGTCTTCTCTCTTTCCAATGCCAAGGAAGCACTCATGCCGGTGACATCCCACCTCCAACCAGGGTTCATGGTGATCCATGGCAACAGGCTGGATGAACTGCGCAGCCTGATCGTGTCGTGGATGCGACGTTATCCGCTGGCCCCCCTTGAAAACGAAATCGCGTTGGTCCAAAGCAACGGTATCGCGCAGTGGCTAAAGCTCGCTTTGGCAGAAGACGCGCAAGAGGACGATCTGGGGGGCTGTGGCATTGCCGCCGCTATCGACGTTCAACTGCCGGGCAGTTTCATGTGGCAGTTGTACCGCGCGGTTTTGGGAAAAGACGACATACCGGAAACCTCTCTCCTCGATAAAGCGCCCCTCACGTGGCGTTTGATGCGTTTGCTTCCCGCGCTGATCCACCAACCGCATTTTGAACCTTTGCAGCGGTTTTTGACGGCCGACCACGACCTTCGCAAGCGGTATCAGCTCTCGGAGCGCCTCGCCGACCTGTTCGATCAATATCAGGTGTACCGAGCCGATTGGCTGGAAGACTGGGCCGCGGGCCGGCATCAATTGAAGAACGTCAGAGGCGAGGTCAAACCGCTGGGTGCGGACAATTGCTGGCAGGCCGAGCTGTGGCGCGCTTTGCTTCACGACGTCGGGGCCGAAGGCATGGCACAGAGCCGAGCGGGGGTGCATCAGCGTTACATGGAGCGTATCCAGGGCTTGACCGCAGCCCCAGCTGGGCTGCCTGCGCGGGTCATCGTCTTCGGGATCTCTTCGCTACCAGCCCAAGCGCTTGAAGCGCTGGCAGGTCTGGCCCGGTTCAGCCAGGTGTTGCTATGCGTCCACAACCCTTGTCGCCATCACTGGGCGGATATCGTCGCTGACAAGGATTTGTTGCGCCATGAGTACAAGCGCCAGTCACGCAAGGCAGGCATGCCGGTCGTGATCAATCCTGACGTCCTGCATCAGCATGCGCATCCGCTGTTAGCCGCCTGGGGAAAGCAAGGCCGCGACTACATCAGCCTGCTTGACAGTCATGATGACCCGACAAGTTATCGTTCGATCTTCCAGGATGGCCGCATTGACCTGTTCAGTGAAAGCGATCCACAGACCCTGCTCAACCAATTGCAGGATGACATCCTCGAGCTTCGCCCGCTGAGCGAGACCCGGGAGCGGTGGCCGGCCATCGATGTGCGACGCGACCGCTCGATCCGCTTCCATGTAGCCCACAGTGCCCAACGGGAGGTGGAGGTTCTTCACGATCAACTCTTGGCACGCTTCAGCGCAGATCCTGAGTTACGGCCTCGCGATGTCATTGTGATGGTCCCAGATATCGACAGTTACGCCCCTCATATCCGTGCCGTATTCGGCCAGATTGATCGGGACGATCGCCGTTTCATTCCTTTCACCTTGGCGGACCAGGGGCAACGAGGTCGTGATCCATTGCTGATCGCGGTCGAGCATTTGCTGAACATCCCGGACAGCCGTTTTCCGGTCAGCGAAATTCTCGATTTGTTGGACGTGCCGGCCTTGCGTGCTCGTTTTGGCGTGCACGAGCGGGACCTGCCGACGTTGCACCGATGGATCGAAGGCGCCGGCGTGCGCTGGGGACTGAACGCCCGGCAGCGTGAAGGCCTCGGTTTACCTGAGGCGCTGGAGCAGAACAGTTGGCATTTCGGTCTGCGCCGTATGCTATTGGGCTATGCCGTAGGCGCCGGGGATGCGTTCGACGGTATTGAGCCCTACGACGAAATCGGCGGGCTGGATGCGGCCCTGATCGGCCCGTTAGTCGCTCTGATCGACGCGCTTCAGGTGGCTCACGCAGAGTTGTCACGGCCAGCGACGCCACCCATTTGGGGAGAACGTTTGCAAGCTTTGATGCGCCTATTTTTCAGTGCCGACAGCGAGCACGACGATTACGTGCTCGGCCAACTCGAAACCCTTCGTGAAACCTGGCTGGAGACCTGTGAAACCGTTGCATTGCTGGAAGAATTGCCTTTGACGGTTGTCCGGGAGGCATGGCTCGCGGGCCTGGATCAAGGAAAGCTGTCGCAGCGTTTCCTCGCTGGCTCGGTCAATTTCTGCACATTGATGCCGATGCGTGCGATTCCTTTCAAAGTCGTGTGCTTGCTTGGCATGAATGATGGCGATTATCCGCGGGCCCAACCGCCCTTGGATTTCGACCTCATGGGCAGTGACTACCGCCCTGGCGACCGCTCCCGTCGTGAAGACGACCGCTACCTCTTGCTCGAAGCAGTGCTGTCGGCCCGCAAACAGCTTTACATCAGTTGGGTAGGCCGCAGCATCCGGGATAACTCAGAGCGTCCGGCGTCTGTGCTGATCGGCCAATTGCGGGATCACCTTGCCAGCGGCTGGCGGATCGCCAATGCCGTCGAGCCAGAAGACGATCGCAAGCGTGATCCCGGACAGCAGTTGCTGCATAAGCTGACTCAAGAGCATCCCTTGCAACCGTTCAGCGCCAGGTATTTTCAGGAGAGTCCGGAGTTCTTCAGTTTTGCTCGGGAATGGCAAACGCTGCATGAGGTGAAAGACCAACGCGGTCCTGAGAAGCCGCTGGCAGTCTATACGCCCGAGGAGCCGCTCAGCCTGATGCAGTTGCAGGACTTTCTACGCAACCCGGTCAAACATTTCTTCAGCCAGCGCCTGAAGATTTTCTTTGAGGTCGCTCAGGCGCCCTTGGCGGATGAAGAGCCATTTGTGCTCGATGCTTTGGAGCGGTACGGATTGAGTGACCGTCTATTGCAAGTCGCGCTGCACGATCCTGAAGGTGGAGAGGACGCACTCAAGGCGCATGCGCTGCGCCTGCAATCCAGTGGTCTGCTGCCGATGGCCGGTTTCGGTGCGCTGGTGCAGGATGAGTTGATCGAGCCTTTGCCGGCGTTGGTTCGCAGGTACCAAGAATTGCTGGCCAAATGGCCAGACCGACTGCAAAGCGCACTTCCGGTAAGCCATGCCCATCAGGGTATCGAACTGGATGGCTGGCTTGACGGCTTGTATCAGAACGCTCAAGGCGAACTGCTCGCCGTGAGCGCCGTTCCCAACGCGATCGGCGGCAAGAAAACCCGGAAATGGCACAGGCTGACCAAGCCCTGGGTCAACCACCTTGTGGCTGGTGCGTGCAACCTGCCACTCACCACTGCGCTGGTCGCCAGTGACGACACTCTGCTGTTGCCGCCGTTGGAACACGCCGAGGCGACCGACATTCTCAACGACCTGCTACTGGCGTGGCAGCACGGGATGCAACGCCCTTTGCCTGTTGCTATAAAGACGGCGTTTGCCTGGTTGGGCCAAGGCGACCCTGCCAAGGCAGAAGCCGCAGCGCGCAAGACGTATGAAGGCGATGGTCAGGCTGTACGTGGCGAATGCGCCGACAGCCCGGCCCTCGCGCGGCAATTTCCTGACTTCGATGCCTTGCTCGACAGTGAAGAATTCGCGGGTTGGTGCGAAGCCCTCTACAAACCGCTTTACGATGCGCCCTGGCAATCGTTGTCTGGCGAGGAGGGTAGAGCATGACCCCTACGCAGCCACCTCTGGCCCTGCGTTTTCCACTCAAGGGCAGCCAGTTGATCGAGGCCAGCGCCGGCACGGGCAAGACCTTTACGATTTCCGCGCTGTATCTGCGTCTTGTACTCGGTCACGGCGACGCGGTCTCGGGTTTCGGCCGCGAGCTGTTACCGCCGCAGATTCTGGTGGTCACCTTCACCGATGCTGCCACTAAAGAATTACGCGACCGCATCCGCACGCGGCTCGCCGAAGCCGCCCGTTTCTTCCGGGAGGAGATCGTTGCCTCGGATGCCTTGCTCGAAGATTTGCGCCGCAGTTTTCCTCAGGAACAATGGGCCGGTTGCGCTAGCCGGCTGGACATCGCGGCGCAGTGGATGGATGAGGCAGCGGTCTCGACCATTCACAGTTGGTGCCAGCGCATGTTGCGCGAGCATGCATTCGACAGTGGCAGCCTGTTCACTCAGAGCCTGGAAACCGACCACACCGATTTGCTAAGTGAAGTGCTGCGCGATTATTGGCGCAAATTCTGTTATCCCATGAGCGGCGACGCGCTCGAATGGGTGCGGCAGAACTGGGCTGGTCCCGCCGCGCTGCTGCCGCGGGTTCGCGCGATGTTCGGCAGCCCTCGGGTTGAGGTCACACAGACTCCGACGCAGTTGATCGAGGCCGCGATGCAGGAACGTCGTCAACGCCTGAAAACCCTCAAGGCTCCGTGGGCGAACTGGGCTGCGGAACTGCACGCTATCTGTATCGATGGCGTCAACTGCAAGGTGGTCGATGGCCGCAAAATGCAGGAACGTTACTTCAAACCCTGGTTCGACAAGCTGATCGCGTGGGCCAACGACGACCAGCAGGAACAGCTCGATCTGGGCACAGGCTTTACTCGCCTGACTCCGGAGGGTATTGCCGAAGCATGGAAAAGCAATGCGCCGACGCATCCTGCGTTCGAGGCCATGGTTGAACTGAAAGTCGCTCTGGACACCTTGCCCACACCGGACGCCGCTGTGCTGGAGCACGCCGCCCAGTGGGTCGGTGCGCGATTCGAAGAAGAGAAACGCCGCCGTGCGGAAATGGGCTTCGATGACATGTTGCTGCGCCTGGATGCGGCATTGCGCGGCGCGGGGGGCGAGCGCCTGGCGACCCTGATTCGCGAGCAGTTTCCGGTGGCGCTCATCGACGAGTTCCAGGACACCGACCCTGTCCAGTACCGTATTTTCGACAGTATTTACCCGCTGGAAGCCAGTGATGAACACACTGGGCTGTTCTTGATCGGTGACCCTAAGCAGGCGATCTATGCTTTCCGCGGCGCCGATATTTACACCTATTTGCGCGCACGGACCGCCACCGAGGGTCGATTGCACACCTTGGGAACCAACTTCCGCTCCAGCCACGCCATGGTGGAGGCGGTGAACCACGTGTTCTTGCGTGCAGAAGACAACCCTAGCGGACGTGGGGCATTTCTCTTTCGTGCTGTCGACGTCAATCCCGTTCCCTTCACGCCGGTAGGTTCACAAGGCCGCAAAGAGCAGTTTCAGGTGGATGGCAACACGGTCGCCGCGCTGAACGTCTGGCAGTTGCAGAGCGATCAACCCGTTTCGGGAGCCGTCTATCGACAGCAGCTGGCGGCCAGTTGCGCCAGCGAGATCGTGCGCCTGCTCACTGCCGGACAGCAAGGCCGTGCAGGTTTTTCCAAACCCGGCGAACCCCTGGCCGGGCTGAAGCCTGCTGACATCGCTATTCTGGTGCGCGACGGGAAAGAAGCGCAGGCGGTGCGTGAGCAGTTGTCTCGCCGAGGTGTACGCAGCGTCTACCTGTCCGACAAGGATTCGGTGTTCGCCTCGCAAGAGGCTCACGACGTGCTGGCCTGGCTCAAGGCTTGCGCGGAACCCGACGCCGAACGCACGCTTCGCGCCGCTTTGGCGTCGATCACGCTGAACCTGCCGCTCGCTGAGCTCGAGCGGCTCAACCAGGATGAACTGGCGTGGGAAAGCCGGGTCATGCAGTTCCGCGACTATCGCCGTCTCTGGCGCACCCAAGGCGTGCTGCCCATGCTGCGCCGCCTGCTGCACGACTTCGAATTGCCGCAGGTCTTGATGCAACGCAGCGACGGTGAACGGGTGCTCACCAACCTGCTGCACCTGTCCGAACTGATGCAGCGCGCTGCCGCCGAGCTTGACGGCGAGCAGGCGCTCATACGTCATCTGAGCGAGCATCTGGCGATGGCCGGTCAGGCCAATGAAGAACAGATTCTGCGCCTTGAAAGCGACGAGCAATTGGTGAAGGTGGTGACCATCCACAAATCCAAGGGGCTCGAATACCCCTTGGTATTTCTGCCCTTCATTTGTTCGAGCAAACCGGTGGACGGCAGTCGCCTGCCGTTGCATTTCCACGACGCCGATGGCCAGGCGCAGGTCAGCCTGAACCCCACGGCGGCGCTGATCGAACAGGCTGACGACGAACGCCTCTCCGAAGACCTGCGCTTGCTTTACGTTGCCTTGACGCGTGCGCAGCACGCCTGTTGGCTGGGGGTTGCCGACCTCAAGCGCGGGAACACAAAAGGCTCGATCCTGCATCGCTCGGCGCTGGGCTATCTGCTCGGCGGTGGCGAGGCGTTGGCCGAATCCACCGCGTTGGCTCAGTGGCTCCAGGCCCTCGTTGAAAACCAGCCAACGATGCGCGTTGAGCCGGTGCCGGTCCCGACCGACGAGACCTTCAATCCACCGCCCAGCGAAGTGGCATTGAGCAAGCCTCGTCTTCCCAAACGCAGTGCCCGGGAAAACTGGTGGATCGCTTCCTATAGCGCCTTGCGCATCGGTGACGTCATCACCGACAGTGGCGATCAGTCCCCGGAAAACCCGCAGGCGCAGAAGCTGTTCGACGACGAACGCCTCGACCCGGATGCGCCGCGGGAGGCGCAAGCCAGTAGCGGCGACATTCATCGCTTCCCTCGTGGTCCGAATCCTGGAACGTTCTTGCATGGCTTGCTTGAGTGGGCAGGGGAAAAGGGCTTTTCCACGGTCGCGAACGATCCGGCGGCGTTGAATAAGATGGTCGGCCAGCGTTGTGCTCGACGCGATTGGACAGGCTGGATCGAAACCCTGAGCGACTGGCTTGCCCACCTGCTGAACATGCCTTTGCGGCTCGGGACAGACGTCCTGCCCATTGCGCTGAGTCAGCTCGATCAGCCCAATCAGTACCGGGTCGAAATGGAGTTCTGGTTTGCCTGCTCGAAAGTCGACGTGGCGCAAATGGACGCGCTGGTTCGCCGTTACACCCACGGGGGCGCGCCTCGGGCTGCTGCGGAAACCGTGTCGCTCAACGGCATGTTCAAGGGCTTCATCGACCTGACCTTTGAGCATCAGGGTCGCTATTACGTGGCTGATTACAAATCCAACTGGCTGGGGGCCGACGATGAGGCGTACACCCCGGCGGCGATGGAAAGCGCCATTTTGGAAAGCCGCTACGACTTGCAATATGTGCTCTACCTGCTCGCCCTGCACCGCCAGCTCAAGGCGCGGCTGGCCGGATACGACTACGACCGGCATATGGGGGGCGCGGTGTATCTGTTCGTCCGAGGCAGCCGCTCAGCCAGTCGGGGCGCGTGGTTCACACGGCCCCCGCGCGAGTTGATCGAAAACCTGGATCGGCTGTTTCAGGGTAATGCCGTTGCGCGGGAAGACGCGCTGTCAGGAGACTTCGCATGACCCGCACGTTTGCCCATCTGTTGCCCACGCCGCTGGATGCCGAGCGTCTGGCCACGCTCGCCCCTCTGAGCCGCGTCGATGACCTGCTGTTGCTGCTGGAGCGCTGGGTGGAACGTGGTTGGCTCCGCGCGCTCGACAAGGCATTTGTGGCGTTTCTCGCGGACCTGGACCCGGCCGCCGATCCGCTGGTGCTGCTGGCAGCGGCGCTGACCAGCCACCAGCTCGGCCATGGTCACGTCTGCCTGGATCTGTACGAAACCCTTAAAGAACCCGACTTTGCCCTTTCGTTGCCCCCTGAGGGCGATGTGCTTTCCACGCCGATGCTGTTGCCGTCCGCGCTGCTCAGGACGCTGGATGGCGCAACCTGGTGCCAGGCATTGGCGCGCAGCCCATTGGTGGCCAAGGGCGACGATGCCAGCGAAGCGGCGGCTCAAAAGCCTTTGGTGTTGGCCGACCGTCGCTTGTACCTGCGGCGGTACTGGACGTACGAACGCCGGATCGACGCTGCGCTGCAGCGCCGCCTCTCTCACATGGAGTCTGCGCCAAGCGACTTGCGGCAGCGCCTGGACGCGTTGTTCGGCCCGGTCGATGCGGCGCCGGATGCGCTGATCGATTGGCAGAAGCTGGCCTGTGCCGTGGCCACTCGTGGAGCATTCAGCATCATCACCGGAGGGCCGGGGACCGGCAAAACCACGACCGTGGTGCGCTTGCTGGCGTTGTTGCAGTCGCCTGCGGTCGAAGGGGGTAAACCGCTGCGCATCCGCCTTGCCGCGCCGACGGGGAAAGCGGCGGCCCGGCTGACCGAGTCCATCAGCGTTCAGGTGCGCGATCTGAAAGTGCCGGAACTCGTTCGGCAGAAGATTCCCCATGAGGTCACGACCGTCCACCGTTTGCTGGGCAGTCGACCTGGCACGCGACATTTCCGCCATCACGCAGGCAATCCGTTGCCGCTGGATGTGTTGGTGGTCGACGAAGCGTCCATGATCGACCTGGAGATGATGGCCAACGTGCTGGACGCATTACCCCCCCACGCGCGTATGGTTTTGTTGGGTGACAAAGATCAGTTGGCGTCGGTCGAGGCGGGGGCTGTGCTGGGCGACCTCTGCCGCGACGCGGAGGCCGGCATGTACAGCCCGCAGACGCAGGCCTGGCTGGAGGCGGTCAGCGGGGAGGATCTAGCGAAGAGCGGCTTGCAAACAGGCGATGCTCAGCGCCACGCCCTGGCGCAGCAGGTCGTGATGTTGCGCCATTCCCGGCGTTTCGGAGAGGGCAGCGGTATCGGTCAGTTGGCCAGCCGAGTCAACCGGCAGGAGGATCAGCAGGCGCGCTCGCTGTTGGTGGAGGGGGGCTATCGGGATCTGTACTCGCTGGTGCTCAAGGGCGAGCAGGACCGGGCGTTGTCACGGTTGCTGCTCGACGGCCATGGAAACGGTCCGCAGGGCTACCGTCACTACTTGGAGCTGATGCGAGCGCGTCGGCCGCTGGAGCTGACGTCTATCGAAGATCCCCGCTGTGTGGAATGGGCGCGCCAGGTTCTTCACGCCTTCGACGAGTTCCAGCTGCTATGCGCCGTGCGCAAGGGGCCTTGGGGCGTCGAAGGGTTGAACCAGCGCATCACTCAGACGCTGTTTGCGTCGGAGCTGATCGAGAGCGATCAACAGTGGTACGAAGGCCGTCCGGTGTTGATGACGCGCAACGACTACGGGCTGGGCTTGATGAACGGCGATATCGGCATTGCCTTGCGCTTGCCCGAGGGCCCGGTGGAAGAGCGCCGCACCGCGTTGCGGGTGGCCTTCCCGCGCAATGACGGTGAGGGTGGCGTACGCTTCGTCTTGCCGAGTCGACTCAACGATGTGGAAACGGTCTACGCCATGACGGTGCACAAGTCCCAAGGCTCGGAATTCGCGCACACCGCGCTGATTCTGCCGGAGGCGCTCAACCCGGTGCTGACCAAAGAGCTGATCTACACCGGGATCACGCGGGCCAAGCACTGGTTTAGCCTGATCGAGCCACGTCAGGGCGTGTTCGAGGAGGCGCTGCGGCGCAAGGTCAAGCGTTTGAGCGGGTTGATGCTCGGCCTGTAGCTGGACAGGCCGGCGTCACGTTGCGCAAAAGGCATTGCTCAGGTCCACCCTCCCGAAGCTGGCGCCCTCGTCCAACGGGGTGATGGCGGCCAATTGGTCCAAACGTACATCGTCCAGTCCCTCGGCGAATTGCAGGAATTCTTCCTTGCTGGGGGCGGTGCGCGTCGTGACCGGTCGGCCCTCGAAGTGCGTGCCGTCGACCAACTCGACCTTCAGGCGATAAGCGTGCATGCAGGCGATCTCCAGGTAGTCGTAGAGATCGCAATTGAGGGGTGTGTATCGATCCATGGCAGATTCCCGGGCGGCGTGATGCTTTCTACGGCGTGTGCATCACGATAGCCGCTCAGGCTTCTTTGCGCACCGGCGCCGACGGGATGTCCAGGCTTTCCAGGCCCATGAACTGGCGCACCCGCTCGCCACACTGGTTGCCACGGATGGCCTGCGGCGATGCGTCAACCTGCACCACGCCGTTTTCCATGAAGATGACCCGGTCGGAAATCGACAGCGCGAAGTCCATTTCGTGAGTCACGATCAGCATGGTCATCCCGTCTTTCGCCAGGTCGCTGATTACCTTGAGCACATCGCCCACCAGCTCCGGGTCCAGCGCCGAAGTGGGTTCGTCGAACAGCATGATGTCCGGATCCATTGCCAGTGCCCTGGCAATCGCTACCCGCTGTTGCTGTCCGCCGGAAAGCTGGTGGGGGTATTTGTGGGCGTGGGCCAGCAAGCCGACTTTGTCCAGCAGGGCATAGGCGCGTTGTTCGCTGATGGCTTTGTCACGGCCGTGGTAGCGCGGCGCGAGGGTCACGTTGTCGAGGATGGTGCGATGGGGGAACAGGTTGAAATTCTGGAATACCATCCCAATGCGCTGTACGCCGTTGCGGATCTGCCGCGCAGTGGGGCTGTCACCGGCATGAATGTAGCCTTCGCCGAAGAGAATGATCTCGCCCTTATCGATGCTTTCCAGGCTGTTGACGGTGCGAATCAGCGACGTCTTGCCGGACCCGGACGGGCCGATGATCGAGATGACCTGGCCCGGATTGACGTCCAGGTCGATCCCCTTGAGCACCTCATGCTGACCATAGCTCTTATGGATATTCACCAGTTGCAGCGCAGGGGCCGAACCCGGCCCGGTCTGAGGCTGGCGCGCCTTGATGGGGTGGGTGACCAGAGAGGATCGCAGACGCGCCACTGCATTGTCGTCCAGCGTCTGGGGTTTGCGATTGTTCAGTTCCAGATGTTGTTCCAACCAGTGAAACAACCAGCCGAACACGGTCACGATCATCACGTAATACACCGCCACGGCTGCCAAGGTCTCCATGACCAGGAAGTTCTGCGCATACAGGCGTTGGCCGACCGTGAGCAGCTCGGTCAGGGAAATCACAGACACCAGCGAGGTCAGTTTCACCACCGTGATGTATTCGTTGATCAGCGTGGGCAACGAGATGCGGAAGGCTTGCGGAATGACGATCAGGCGCTGCATGCCGATCAGCCCCACGCCCAGCGCGCGGCCTGCTTCTTTTTGCCCCTTGGCGACCGAAATCAGACCGCCTCGGTGGATTTCGGCCATGTAGGCCGCTTCCGTGACGACCAGCGCCAAAAGGCCGGAGTAGAACGGATTGGACAACACCTCGCGGGTGGCAGGCACCATTTGCGGGAGGTTGTAGGTAAAGATCACCATGACCAGCAGCGGAACACTGCGGAAGAACCAGATATAAAGCGACGCGGGCACGCTCAGCCAGCGCGCGGTCGAGAGTTTGGCAGACGCCAGGAGGAAGCCCAGCAGCATGCCGATGAACCAGCCCAGCGCACTGAGCTCGATGACGGTGATGCAGGATTCCCAGAAGTCGGAGACCGAAAACAGCGAAAAAAAGTAGGACCATTCAAATTGCATAACACACCTCGGCGGGGCAGGACCCAGCGGGGAAAGTCTCTATCGAACAGGGTTCCTGTAGGCGCGCGCTTGCCCGCGATGACCTTCGTTCAGACACAGTTTCATAATCTGACACGACGCATCGCGGGCAAGCGCGCTCCTACAGGGGTGAAGCCTCAGCCGTCAGTTACTCGGCTCTTCCAGGTTGTACTTTTTCAGCAACGCCGCGTATTCACCGGATTTCTTGGTTTCATCGAAGGCTTTGAGCAGTGCCTGATACAGCTCTTCATTACCCTTCTTCACATAGATGCCGAGGGTCTGCTGGTAGATCGAGTGTTCGGTGCTGACCATCACGCGACCCTTGGTGCGCTCGGCGATCATCCCGGCGGCGCCGTCGATTTCCACCTGCGCTTGCACGTTGCCGGACAATAGGGCCTGGGTCACTTCGGGAGCCGAGGGGAATTCGCTGACCGCTATCGCGCCTTTATTGTTCGGCACGCAGTAGTCGGTTGACAGCTTGTTGAACTGGGCCACCCAGGTGGTGCCCTTTTCCAGGCCGACTTTGAGGCCGCAGAGGTCCTCCGGCACCTTGGGTTTGATGGGGCTGTCCTTGAGCACCATGATCGCAGCGCCCGTCTTGGCGTAGGCGATGGTCTGGGCCTGGGTCTGGCGCTCAGGCGTGATGTACATGCCCGAGATGATCGCGTCGTAATGGCCGGCGTTCAGGCTGAGGATCAGGCTGGAAAATTTGGTATCGACGAATTCGGCCTTCAGCCCCATGTGCTTGGCCAGCAGGCGGGACAGATCCGGATCGGAGCCGACGACGTTTTTCTTTTCGTCGTAGGATTCGAACGGTGGATAGGTGATTTCCATACCGACCTTGAACTGGCCGGGCGTCACGGTGCTGGCTGCCTGGGCCGCCGTGCCGAAAACAGAGGCGCCGAGTAGGGCGGTGGTCAGAACGCTCAGGCGAACAGCAGTGTTCAAAGTGTTGCGCATCGTCGGTGACTCCACGTCAGGAAAGTAAGGCACGGTGTAGTGAGAGGTGCTGGGGGGCATCAGGACGCGTCCTGTGCCTGGTTTTTCAAGTGGCCGAAGCTCGAAGGCTTGCGGGCCTTTTCGTACAGTTTCAGCTCGCCGCTTTCGACCTTGCGCCGCAGGTACTGGTAGGTCTGCAGGGCCTGGCCGAACATGTGTTCACCAATGGTGATCGCTTCATATTCCTGATTGCCGTTGTCGAATTGAGGCAGCGGCTTGATCTGCGTGTGGAAATCGCAGGCGAAGAACAGCGGGAACGAATAGCGTTCTTCGCTGACCGTTCGTACCCGGTGAGCCGTAGCAACGAACGTACCAGCGGTCATCACCTCCAGCATGTCGCCAATGTTGACCACGAAGGCGCCTTCCACCGGTGGCGCATCGATCCATTGGCCCAGATCGTTCATCACTTCAAGCCCCGGCTTGTCGGCCAGAAGCATGGTGAAGCATTCGTAATCGGTGTGTGCACCAATACCGGGCGCGTCCTGCGCGGCGTCATCGAAGGGGTAGTGAATCAGACGCAGCTTGGACGGCGGCCGGGTGACCATCGCGTCGAAGTAACCTTCTTCCAGCCCCAACGCCAGGGCGAAGCCGTCGAACAGCCGTCGGCCCAGCGCGAAGACCGCTGCATAGTAGGCTTCGACTGCCGGACGGAAGCCAGGCAGGTCAGGCCACTCGTTGGCGCCAATCAACGGCGTTTTGGCGATCACCAGCGGGTCCTCATCGCCTACCTCGAACCCGATGTCGAAGGCTTCCTTGTGATCCGGCTTGCCTTTGGCGTACACCTCTTCGCCCTCGGGCACGAAGCCTTTATGGCTGCGGGATGTGCCGATGTAATGCTGCATCTTGTAGTCGAGGGACTGGGCGAACAGGTCTTTGGCCGCCTGACGCAGTCCGGCGATCAACGCTGGGTCGATACCGTGATTCTTGACGTAGAGGAAGCCGACCTCCCGAGCGGCCTTGCCCAGCTCGTCGGCCACGGCCTGACGATCGGCAATGTCGGCGCTGTACAGGCCGGCGATGTCCACCACCGGAATGCTGTTGAAGTTGGCGACCCTGGGTTCGGCTGCTGCGGCATCCGGGCGAGACTGATCAACCATGGCGAAAACGCTCCTTATCGGCTTGTTGTGTGGATGAAGCGCTGAAAGTGCTCTCGCTCGGCTTGGCCCATCCAGGTGTTCAGCGACCAGAGATCGGCCACCGGGACATTGGTGAAGGGCAGGTGATGGAGATAACCGTCTGCGCCGAATTCCGGAGTCAGCGTCGTGGCTTCATAGCCCCGCGCCTGTTGGGATTTCCAGACCGCCTCCCAGTGCTGCTGATGGAACGCGAGCTCGGCGGCGCGTTCGGGGGCGGCAGGGTGCGGGACTTGCGGACCCTGGTCGTAGCCGACCCGGGCTTGAATGTGATGAACGCGTTCGACGAAGGCGCTCAAGTCGTCTTCCGGGTCGTCGAGCAGCCGCTCGCAGGTGACGATCCAGTGGCTGATGTCGCTGGTAAAGCGCAGGTCGGGCAACTGGCGGATCAGTTCAAGCGTGACCCACGGGTTGAACAGCGAGCGGGCGCGGTGAGTCTCGAAGGTGACGGGCTGGCCGTGCTTGCGCGCCAGTTCAAGCGCCTGGCCAAAGAACTCGACTTGCTGCGGTAACTGCCAGCGGTCATTACCGGCCAGTACGTTGACGAAGCGCGGTGCCAGTTCGCTGGACCAAGCGAGCTTCTTTTCAAGGTCGTTCAGGTGCTCGGTGACGGTGGCCGACTGCTCGGGGAGCACGTCATAGGCGGTGAAAACGGTGGCGATGTACGGCAGTTGGTTGGCCCGCAGGAAAGCACTGAATTCCGCGCGTTCGACCGGCGTCAACGGCAGACGCGCTTCCATGCCGTCGAAGCCGGCGTCCAGCAGCTCATCGAGCGCCTGAGCCTTGCTGGCGGTGTAGCCCCACATCGTGCGGAAGATTTCCAGTTTCATCGAACGTCCCCAAAGATTGCATCAAGCGCGACTCAAGACATGGCTCCGCCGCGGCGCGGGCCGGAACGGGATACAACGGCAGTCACAACTGAAAAGGCAATCTTCGGGCCGGGTCTCTTACTGGACGGGCTCCTTGTTGAGGGGGATGTTAGGTTCGCCCCGTGAGCGGAAAAAATAGTAAAGCTCAAATGCATAGTTCAGAGATTTCTAAACTATGGTGGCGAGGTGCGATCTAGACATTCACGCCCATGTAGGCGCGCGCGCTTGCCCGCGACTGCGCTCGCCTGCCTGATACATTTTCGCCCTGTGTGCCGGCCCTTCGCGGGCAAACCCGTTCCTACCGGGTTAGTCGATAAACGTCATCACCTTCGTACTCCCCAGCAAAAACGCCTGATTCTGTTCGGTCACCTCCCGGATGTAATCCCACAGCAGGGTAATCCGCTTGAGCTTCCTCAAATCCTCCCGGCAGTACATCCAGAATTGCCGCGTGATGCTGACATCGCTTTCCAGCGCCGGGAGCAATCGCGGGTTTTGCGCGGCGAGGAAGCAGGGCAGGATCGCCAACGCTCGGCCTTGCAGCGCGGCGACGTACTGGGCGATGACGCTGGTGCTGCGCAAATGGGCGTGGGCTGCGGGCACCAGGTTATTCAGGTACAGCAGTTCGGAACTGAACGCCAGGTCGTCGACATAACTGATGAAGGGGTGATCGGCCAGATCCTCAACGCGTTGGATGGGGCGGTGGGCATCGAGGTATTCCCGCGTCGCGTACAGCCGCAGGGTGTAGTCGCACAGTTTGCAACAGACGTAAGGGCCATGTTCGGGGCGCTCCAGGGCGATGACAATGTCTGCTTCGCGCTTGGACAGGCTGATGAAGTGCGGCAGCGGCAGAATATCCACCGAGATGGCAGGGTAGAGGTCGATGAAATGGCTGAGCTGCGGGGTGATGAAAAAGCTGCCGAACCCTTCGGTGCAGCCCATGCGCACATGCCCGGACAATGCGACGCCGGAGCCTGAGACCTGTTCGCAAGCAATGTGCAGGGTGCTTTCGATGGACTCTGCCGAGCTCAGCAGACGCTGACCCTCGGCGGTCAGCACGAAGCCGTTGTTGCGCGACTTTTCGAACAGCAACGTGCCGAGAGAGGCTTCCAGCGAGTTGATGCGTCGCGACACCGTGGTGTAGTCCACCCCCAGCCGTTTGGCTGCCGAGCTGGCTTTACGCGTGCGTGCCACTTCCAGAAAAAACTTCAAATCATCCCAGTTTAATGCGCTCAGAGACGTGATGCTTTTTTGCATGTTTGACCTGCTTTTATGTGCGTTCTTGTTAGAAGTTTGCACATCTATACTTCGGAGCGAGCTATAACGCGAATCTGCTTACGTCGGAGCGCGCTTACCCGCGAATGACGTGGCTACATCCAGTACATCTGTATCGCCCCTACAGACCCTGCGCGGGCAAGCGCGCGCCTGCAGTGTTCAATCAAATCGGAGACTCACCCCTCAACCGCCACACCCACACGCCATAACACCCTGCACAACAATAAATAAGCGGAGGAGTTTATGAAGAACGCTATCACGGCGAACGCCGGCGCACTCGATGCCAGCGCTGCCCGTCAAAAGACCAAAGCCTATCGGCTTGCCGGTGCGGCGAGCATGGCAGGCACCACCATCGAGTGGTATGACTTTTTCCTGTACGGCACCGCGGCCGCTCTGATTTTCAACAAGATCTTTTTTCCGGCACTGGACCCGATCATCGGCGTGCTGGCAGCGTTCGCCACTTACGCGGTGGGTTTTCTCGGACGGCCATTGGGCGGCATTGTGTTCGGCCACTTCGGCGACAGAATCGGCCGCAAATCGATGCTGCTGTTCACCCTGATGCTGATGGGGATTCCCACCATCATCATCGGCTTGATTCCCACCTATCAACAGATTGGCTACTGGGCGGCTGTGATTCTGGTGGCGATGCGTTTTCTGCAGGGCATGGCAGTCGGCGGCGAGTGGGGCGGCGCGGTGCTGATGGCGGTCGAGCATGCGCCCGAAGGCAAGAAGGGCTTCTATGGCAGCCTGCCGCAAACCGGCGTGGGTGCGGGGCTGGTGCTGGCGTCACTGGCAATGGCGCTGGTCGCCAGGCTGCCGGAAGCCGACATGCTGAGCTGGGGCTGGCGCATTCCGTTTCTGGCCAGCGTCGCATTGCTTGGGGTTGGCTGGCTGATCCGCATGAAGGTGCCCGAATCCCCTGATTTCGAGAAGCTGAAGAAAGCCAACATTGCGGTCAAGGTGCCGCTGTTCAAGGTGTTCCGCGATCACCCGAAGGAAACCCTGACCATCATCGGCGCGCGCACTGCGGAGAATGCGTGGTTCTACATGTCGGTGACGTTCGCGCTGGCGTATGCCGCCAACCAACTGCAGATTCCTCGCGCCGACGTCCTGGGCGCAATCACCGCCGGGGCGGCGCTGTCGCTGGTGACCATGCCATTGTGCGGGCACATCTCCGACCGGGTCGGTCAGAAGCGTCTCTATTTCACGGGGCTGTTGCTGCTCTGCGCCTTTGTCTACCCCTTCTTCGCCATGCTCGGCACACGGGATCCAGTCCTGGTGTGGTGGGCGATGGTGCTGGCCGTTGGCGTGGTGTTTCCGATCCTGTATGCCCCGGAATCGCTGCTCTTTGCCCGGCAGTACCCCGCTGAAATCCGCTACAGCGGCATCTCGGTGTCGGTGCAATTGGCCGGTGTGCTGGGCGGCGGTTTCGCGCCCATGATCGCCACCCAATTACTGGCGATGGGCAATGGCAGCCCTCGTTACGTCATCGTTTATCTGATCGCCATGGCACTGGTGGCGCTGGTCTGCACCGCCCTGATGAAGCGCGATCCCGCTCGTCATCGCCTGGTCTGAAGCACCCCTTACCCGTGGCTGCACGGTGGGGCAGTGGTGAGCCTTGAAGCCCTTGCCCGCTGGACGGCTCGAACGAGGCACGCGACGTCACGAACAGGACGTCGCTTCGAATGGAGAACCTGCAATGAACGTGTCCCTCAACAAAAACAATACGACGGTCGCCCGCGTGAAGATGCTGATCGGCGGCGAGTGGGTCGAATCGCAGACGAGTGAATGGCTGGACGTGGTCAATCCTGCAACACAGGAAGTCCTCGCCAAAGTCCCCTTCGCCACTCCAGCGGAAGTCGACGCTGCCGTGGCGTCGGCACAGCAGGCGTTCAAGACCTGGCGCGACACCCCCATCGGGGCCCGGATGCGCATCATGCTCAAGTTGCAGGCGCTGATTCGCGAACACTCCAAGCGGATCGCCAGCGTGCTCAGCGCCGAACAGGGCAAGACCCTCGCCGACGCCGAAGGGGATATTTTTCGCGGCCTGGAGGTGGTGGAGCACGCCTGCTCCATCGGCACGTTGCAAATGGGCGAGTTCGCCGAAAACGTGGCCGGCGGCGTAGACACCTACACGCTCCGCCAACCCATCGGCGTCTGCGCGGGCATCACCCCGTTCAATTTCCCAGCCATGATTCCACTGTGGATGTTCCCCATGGCCATCGCTTGCGGCAACACCTTCGTGCTCAAGCCCTCCGAGCAGGATCCGATGTCGACCATGCTTTTGGTGGAACTGGCCGTCGAGGCAGGTGTACCAGCGGGCGTATTGAATGTCGTCCACGGGGGCAAAGCGGTGGTCGATGCCATCTGCACCCACAAGGACATCAAAGCCGTTTCATTCGTCGGCTCGACCGCAGTGGGCACCCATGTCTATGACCTGGCCGGTCAACACGGCAAGCGCGTGCAATCCATGATGGGCGCGAAGAACCATGCGGTCGTGCTCCCGGATGCCAATCGCGAGCAAACGCTCAACGCACTGGTGGGCGCCGGTTTCGGCGCGGCAGGGCAGCGCTGCATGGCAACCTCGGTGGTGGTGCTGGTTGGAGCAGCCAGGCAGTGGATTCCGGATCTCAAAGCGTTGGCACAGAAGCTCAAGGTCAACGCTGGAAGCGAGCCGGGCACCGATGTCGGGCCGGTGATTTCCAAACGTGCGAAGCAGCGGATTCTCGACCTGATCGACAGTGGCATCCGCGAAGGGGCTACGCTGGAGCTTGATGGTCGGGCCATCGAAGTGGCTGGGTACGAAGACGGCAATTTCGTCGGCCCGACCTTGTTCACCGGTGTGTCGACCCAGATGCAGATTTATACCCAGGAAATTTTCGGCCCGGTGTTGTCCGTCATTGAAGTCGACACGTTGGATCAGGCCATCGAATTGGTGAATGCCAACCCGTTCGGCAATGGCGTTGGGCTGTTCACTCAGAGCGGCGCTGCGGCGCGTAAATTCCAGAATGAAATCGACGTGGGCCAAGTGGGCATCAACATTCCCATTCCGGTGCCGGTGCCGTTTTTCAGCTTCACCGGTTCACGGGGTTCCAAGCTCGGCGACCTGGGGCCTTACGGCAAACAGGTGGTGCAGTTCTACACTCAGACCAAGACCGTCACCAGCCGTTGGTTCGATGACGACAGCGTGAATGACGGCGTGAACACGACGATCAATTTGCGTTAAGGCAATAACGCGCGATTAACGCACCCCTTGTAGGAGCGCGCTTGCCCGCGAACGCGTCGGGTCAGATAACGAGGAGGTGTCTGAACGAATGCATTCGCGGGCAAGCGCGCTCCTACAGGCGGTGCCCTTGAAGCTGAAAAGGAAAACACCATGAAAATCGCATTCATCGGTCTGGGCAACATGGGGGCGCCAATGGCGCGCAACCTCATCCGGGCCGGGCATCAGTTGCACCTGTTCGACCTTAACAAGCAGGTGCTGGCCGAACTCGCCGAATTGGGCAGTCGCATCAGCGAATCGCCTAAACACGCTGCACAAGGTGCGGAGATGGTCATCACCATGTTGCCGGCGGCTGCACACGTCAGAGCGGTCTATTTGAATGACGACGGCGTACTGGCGGGGATTTCAGCCGGAGTACCCGCGGTGGATTGCAGCACCATCGATCCACAGACCATTCGTGACGTGGCGACGGCGGCGGCCAAGCAGGGTGTGGTGGTGGGCGACGCCCCGGTGTCCGGGGGGACCGGTGGTGCTCAGGCCGGAACCCTGACCTTTATGGTCGGTGCCAGCCTTGAACACTACACCGTCCTCAAGCCGGTCCTCGCGCAGATGGGGCGCAACATCGTGCACTGCGGCGATGTCGGCACCGGGCAGATCGCCAAGATCTGCAACAACATGCTGTTGGGCATTTCCATGATCGGCGTCGCCGAAGCCATGGCGCTGGGCGATCGCCTGGGTATTGATACCGGCGTGCTGGCAAGCATCATCAACAGTTCGACGGGCCGCTGCTGGAGCTCGGAGATGTACAACCCCTGGCCGGGCGTCGTCGACACCGCCCCGGCTTCGCGTGGATACACCGGAGGCTTCGGCGCGGAGTTGATGCTCAAGGATCTCGGGCTGGCCACCGATGCCGCCAAGGCGGTGAAACAGCCTGTGATCCTGGGTGCGCTGGCACAGCAGCTCTACCAGGCCATGAGCCTGCGTGGAGATGGCGGGAAGGACTTCTCAGCAGTGATCGAGGGCTATTTGAAAAGGGATTAGCCGTTCGGCCGAAGTCGCTGTTGGCGTCTTACCCGCACGCCAACAGCGAGGGCTGCCATCGCTTATCCGTCAAGCCGCCAACAGCGCATCCAGTTCGCCTTTGCGTTCGAGCAAAGCCATGTCATCGAATCCGCCGACGTGGTGCTCACCGATGAAAATCTGCGGCACGGTCCGGCGACCGCTGCGTTCCATCATGATGCTGCGCTGTTCCATCGAGGCTTGGACATTGATCTCGCGGTAACTCACGCCCTTGGCCTTGAGCAGGTTTTTCGCCGCTACGCAGTAGGGGCAGGTTTGGGTGGTGTACAAGGTGACTTCAGACATGATCGAACGCTCCGGGGTGGCTGCGGACAGACAGCCTTGGGCAGAAAAGGAAAGGCGCCGCAAGTGGCGGCGGCTTTCATGACGGTCTACATACTATCCTCATTTGCTCAGGTTCCGGCGGCCGCATGTCGCGCGATGTGATGAATGTTGGGGGGCTTAAACCTGGTGCTGGCGCAGGCGCAGTTCGGGTTCATCCCGCGCGGCATTGAGTGCCTCGCAGGCCTCGTTGATGGCGCCTTGGATCTTGGCGGACACCTGAGAGAGGGTGAAACGCGGGATGCGTTCGTAGTTGGCCACCGTGCGCAGCTCGATGCGCGGCAGTGAAGGCAGTAGTGGGCTGTCGATGATCGGCGTGGTTTTCGGGATCAGCGAGCGTTCGCTCAAGCCGATACCGGCACCGGCGTTGATGGCGTTGAACACCGAGAAGTTCGAATCGGAGCTGAAGCTCACACGCGCCTCGATCCCGGCCATGCGCAGCGCGTTTACCGAAATCTCGCGGCAAATGCAGCCTTCGGGAAAATGCACCAACGGCAGGGGTTGCCCGGGTTGCATCAGGGATTGGTCACCGATCCAGTTCAGTTCCTCGTAGCGAATGTGCTCCGCGTTGGCGAGGGTCTGCCCTTCGGGCGTGGCGATGATCACCAGATCCAGATTCCCGTGTTCGACATCGGTGATCAGCAGTTGCGACGTCTTGCAGGTGACGTTCAGGTGGATCGTCGGTTCGAGCGTGTTCAGCGCGCGGATGATGTCGTGGAGAAAGAACAGAGAATAGTCATCGGGTAATCCAAGACGTAATTCGTAGGAGTTGACCTTATCCTTGAGCCTGAACAGGTTGTCGTTCATGGTCAGGATTTTCTCGGCGGTCATGAGAACTTCTTCGCCGATGGGCGTCAGCCTGAATCCATGGTCCCCCCGAATGAACAACTGCAGGTCGAGCAGTTCTTCCAGTTTTTTGATTTGCATGCTGATGGCCGGTGGCGTCTTGCACAGCACAGCGGAAGAGCGAGTGATGCTCCGGGTTTCGCTGACCGACTTGAATGTGCGCCAGAGGTTGGTATCAACATCGAAAATTCGAGACATGCAGTTCTTTCCTGAAGTGGCTGATTTCGGCGGTTGAAATCAGTTCACTACCCGCGTTCGTATAAAGGTAATGGTGATCGCGCAAGCCCGCGCAGGGCGTTTGGTCGTGAGGTTCAGCACTTCCATGGTGGGCCGAATGATCGGTGATGTGCAAGTGCTAGCAAGACGGGAGGAAGCGCATTTGGTCGTGTTTCATACCATGGCGCGCCCTGGCTCGCCGAGGCCGGCAGGCCGAAAGCATCCGGCCTGCCGGGTGATTCATAACGCGTCGAAAAAGGCCAGGCGCGCATGAATCATCTGAAACGCTGCGTGGCGCACCACCTCCGAACGCGCCGGGTGTTGGTCGACCTGTCGCGCCAAGATGGCCAACAGCGTGTCGGCGTGTCCATCATCGCATTCGATGTGCAGCGTGAAGAATCGCAGCCTTTGCCGTTCGATGCCCTGCTGCACGAAACCGCTGACGATGTCGCTGTACATGGCAGGCACAATGGCTTCTGCGCCCAGGCACAATGCCGCCAGGCCGTAGGCAGCTTCGGGCTGTTTGCAGAAGTTCATCATGCTGTCGATCAGCCGCTGAGTCGCGAGATCGGTCGGATGTGCATCGAGTTGCAAATCGAAGTCTTGCAGCATGTCGCGGAAGATCTGCGAATGAGGTGGCTCGGTCACGTCGCCGAAACCCAGCTCCTCGAACAGGTTATCGAACACCTCGAGCACGTCCTCACTGGACTCCAGATTGACCATTAACTGGCAGATGTAGCGGGTGAAGTGTCGGCTGTACTTGCCCTGCTGCACCAGGAAGGCCTTGAGCCGCTCCAGCGACACGTCGCCGTTGCGGCATCCGGTCAGAAAAGGATGGCTGGTGATCTGCGAGATCAATGCCTGCTTCAGGGCAGCCAGGTCTTGAAGGACGTGGGCGCTGGGGTTCCAGTGAGCAATTGGTGTGTCGAGCGGTTGAATCAGGGTGTTCATCAGGCAATCCCTCGCAGCGAGTGGGTGAGTGGGGTGTCAAAGGCCATGGTGCTGAGGCAGGCGCGTTCAAGCGTGTCCAGGCCCTGTTGCAAGGTGGCCGTGTCGATGGTCAGTGGCGGCATCAGCTTGAGGACTTCGTTCTGCGGGCCGCAGGTTTCCACCAGCAGACCCTGTTCGAGACAGGCACCGACCAATGCGCCGGCGACGCTGGCGTCCCGGAACCTCAGGCCCAGGAATATCCCGCGCCCGACGACGTGCGCGTAGCCCGATGGAAAGCCGGAGAGGATCCTTTCGAGCGCGGTGCGCATCAGCGACGCATGCTCGGCGATGGCGTCCTGCAGTTGGCTGTTCTGCCAATAGTCCAAGGCGGCACAGGCGGTGACAAACGCTGGGTTGTTGCCGCGAAAGGTGCCGTTGTGCTCCCCCGCTTCCCAGCAGTCGTGCTCGGGTTTGATCAGCACCAGCGACATCGGCAGACCGTAGCCGCTGATGGACTTCGACAGGCAGATGATGTCCGGAGACAAACCGGCCTGTTCGAAGCTGAAAAAGGTGCCCGTTCGCCCGCACCCTGCCTGGATGTCATCGACAATCAGCAGCGCCCCCAACGCCCGGCACAAACGCTCGATGCGTTGCAGCCAGCCCGGGTGCGCGCAGTTCAGGCCGCCTTCGCCCTGCACCGTCTCCAGGATGATCGCGGCGGGCGCCTCATAACCGCTGCCCGCGGTCTGGTAGAGCGAGGCGATGATTTCGGCGCTGTCGATGTCCGGGCCAAAAAAACCGTCGTAGGGCAGGCGCACGACGTTGGAAAGCTCGACCCCCGCGACGGCGCGTTTATCCGCGTTGGCGGTGGCAGCCAGCGCACCCAGAGACACACCATGAAAACCATGGGTAAAGGCCGCGACGCTCGAGCGGCCGGTAACTTTGCGCGCCAGTTTCAGCGCTGCTTCAACGGCGTTGGTGCCCGTGGGGCCGGTGAATTGCAATTGGTAACGCATGCCTCGGGGCGCGAGGATCACTTGTTCGAAACGCTCGATGAAGCGCGACTTGGCATCGCTGTGAAAATCCAGCGTGGTGGTCACGCCATCCTGTTCGATGTAGGCCAGCAAGTGCTTTTTCAGGTAAGGATTGTTGTGCCCATAATTCAGCGAGCCGGCGCCGGCAAAAAAGTCGATGTAGGGCTGGCCGTCGATGTCCGTGAGGGTTGCCCCGGATGCCGTGGCAAATACCACGTCGCAGCTCCTGCAGTAGGCGCGCACATTGGATTCGAGCCGGTAAATGGAAGTCGGTGTGTTCATAAGGGTCCGTCCTGCGCGGCGTCAGCCGGCGTTGCGCATCATGATGTAGTTGCCCAGCCCGTCTTCCTGGCCATAAAAGATCGACAGCATGTCTTTGATGTCCAGGTGCAGCACGGTGCATTCCGACGCTTCGTTCAGCTCATCCCGAAAGCGGATGTTCAGGTCACGAAACCCCAGATGAGTGAGGGCCTTGATCGGTGTGGTGCGGGTTTCGACGAAACAGTTGGCCAGCACGTTGTAGTTCTTCTCCCTGAGGCAGTGGTGCAGCGCGGCCTTGACCAACGCGGCGAATACGCCATGAGGGTAGGCGGCGAATTTCTGGTCGCGGTATCGAGCCGGAACCATCAGGCGCGCACATTCCACCAGCCGGCCTTGGGCTGATTGGCGAAGGGCGGCGATGTCGATGAAGTTCTCCACCGGCAGGCCCTGATCACCGTCGATGACCATGCGCATCACGCCCACCGGTTCACCGTCAGGCCCGGTGGCCAGCAAGTACACTGAAGTGGCGTGATAACGGTCGGTGCGCGGGTCGGTGTGGTGCTCGTCGAGCCAGCCGAGTTCTTCTTTGTAGACTTCTTCCCAGACCGTGCGGACCTTGGCCAGATCGTCTTCGCTCTGGGCGATGATGACCCGATTGGTGCACCGGTTCGGCATAGGGAAGTCAAGCGCATGTGTTGAGCGGCGCATGGTGCAGACTCCAGAAACGATGGGTGTAGGAAATGAGAAGGAGGGCCGCCGTCATGGCCAGCGCACTGCCTAAGCTCACGATGGTTGCGTCCAGGTATTCGAGCAGGGTGCCGAGCAGCAACGACCCAAGGGGATTGCCGCCCATGAAGAACAGCATCAGTAGCGCCAACACTTGGGCCCTGTTGCGTGGCGGCGCATGTTCCTGGATCAGGGTCTGGCCCATGCTCAGCGCCACGCCACCGAGGAACCCCCAGCCAAACAGCAGCGAGAGCAGCAGCCCACGGTTGAACACGAACGGCAGGGCAGCCAGCAACAGCGCCGCCAACAGGCAGCTAGCGAGCAATGCGCGCGGTTTGTGGCGAAGGCCGCCCGTGACCACCAGTGTCACGACCGAAGCGATCAGCCCGATCATGAACACGGTGTTCGCGGTGGCCAGCAGCGAGGCGTCGCCGCCTGCCAACTGCGAGACATGCAACGGCATGACGACGAAATACGAACCGAGGAAAAAGACCCCGATCAGGCCGTTTATCAAGAGCACGGGAAAGACCACCGGATGGTGTGTCGAGTAGCGCCAGGCCGCGCGCGTTTCGCCCAGCACGGCCGAGCGAGGCTTGGTGGGCGTGCTGGTGGAGATGCGCGACACGCTGAGCGAAGCGGTCACGAACAGCAGTGCCAGCAAGACGAACATCCACCCGATGCCGAGCTCAGGCGCCCGTCCGCCGAGGGCGTAACCGACGATCTGAATGCCGAATTCGATGCCGATGTTGAGCGTGACCCACTTCTGCAACTGGTGCTGCCCGAGCAGGTTCAACCAGGCTTCCCTCGCCGGGGCGCAAAAAGCCGACAATGCGCCGAACAGCAACGAGTACATCAGCACCATCGGATAGCTCAACCAGCCCTGTGCCCCTCCAGCGGCGAACACGAGCGCGAGCAGTCCGGCGCACAGGTAGATCCGCGCCAGCCAACGGCGCAAGGGCTGCCGGTCTGCCAGATAGCCCCCGTAAATCACCAACAACAGCACGGGCAGCATCAGGCACATCTGCGCGATACCGAACTGAAAGGGCGAGACGCGAAGCACGCTGAGCAAGACCCACGGCAAAAAAATGCTGTGGATGCCGACACCGATGAACCACAGGCCGGAGCCGCCAAGGAACAGCGCGATATCGCGGGTTGCTCCGAGTGAAGGGGTGATGTTCAAGACGCTGACCTCGGTGTGGCCCCCGCGAGCGAGGGCCGTGACACGTCAGGCGACGCGGAAGTGTTTTTGGTGTTCGTTCGGGTTCGCCCATTGCCCATCGAACTCGAAGATGCCGTTGTCGAAGGTCGAGCCGTCGAACCAGTAATACTTGGGCATGGCCGGCAGCGGTGTGCTGTAAGGGGCGCCTTCCAGGTCGCAGAGCATCAGCGCCGAACGGCACAGGATCAGGTAGTGAGACGCGGTAGGCGCGATCGACAGGATCGGCACATTGCCGGTGTCCTGCATCCAGCCGTAGATGTCGGGGATGCTCGGGAAGCGCGGCTGGTAGGACGCTTGTAGCTTCACGAGCTTATCCACCAGGTCAGGCGTCATCTGCACGTCTTCAGGAATGCCATAAAAGTCTTCCAGCGTGAGACCGTCCTTCTCGAACTTGTAGATGTTGGCGCCCCAGCCCACGACAGAAGAGGCCAACATGCCTTTGCATTTCGCCGATTTGCGATAGGCGCGATGCAGGGCGTAGCGTTCGCCGATGCTGTAGAAGTCCATCTGGTCCAGCACCAGATCGCAGCCGTCGACGAAGGCATCCGCGGTGTGTTTTTGAATGCCCTCGGGATAGACCTCAAGCGTCACGTCACCGGCCAGTTTGTGGACTTCTTCGGCCACCACCAGGGCCTTGTTGCGGCCTACGGTGGAAACCGAAGCGCCAAACTGACGGTTGATGTTGCTGATCTCGAACGAGTCCGGATCGGCGATCTTGATGTGCCTCACACCCAGACGCGCCAGCCCCAGCGCTACAGCGCCCCCGATGCCGCCAGCCCCTGCCACGCCCACTACGGCGTTGGAGAGCTTGGCCTGGTTCGCGACCTGTTGCTCGGGCGTATTTCCCAGAAAACAACCGCTGCGCGAGACGCGCTCCTGGTACACCTGTTCATTGAGGACGCCTTGCAGCGTAACGATGCGTGCTTTCTTCAGCATGATGGTGCTCCTTTTCTCAATTGCGGCCGACGCAAAAACTGCAGGTCAATGCCAGTGGGGTATAAGTGCCGTCCAGAAACAGTTGAACTTCGCGGTACAGTTCAAAACGCTTTTTTTCGAACAACATGGCGTGGGTGCCTTTATCAATAAGTACCGAGCGCTTGCTGGGGGCATTTACTAAATGGCTGTATAGCCAGTCCGTATCTTCGCGAGGGGTCAATACATGGTCGTAATCACCGCGGATAATTAATACCGGGACTGTGATAGTTGCCGGGTCCCAATAAGTACCGTGCCACGCGTCATAAATATCCTGGGCGAATCCGCCGGGAACTTTGATCGTGCCCTGTGGCGTGCCACGCTCGGAGAGCGAGTCTTTTGGCCACTGAGCCATGAAGTCCTTTTCCAGTTGCACCTCGGTGCCTGGCGGTCGGTCGTCGGTGAGCATCGCCAGGCGCTTGTCCATGGGGATCTCGTAGAAGTTCTGTCTCGGTCTGTCGGCGCTGCCGAACAGGCTTTTGATGATCGCTGGATCGATGTTGTCCCTTCGCACGATGGGCGAGTTGAACACCACCTTCTCCAGCTTTTCGGGGTGGGCGGTGGCGTAGTAGCCCGCTGGAATCGCACCGCGCGAGGTTGCGATAAGGGTCAGTTGGGTGGCGCCGCTCTGCTTGAGGATGAAGTCGACCGCAGCGTCCAGCACCGGCACCAGGCTCTTTGCATTGCCCACGGGATCGGCCGTGGTCTGGGCCTTGGACTTGCGCATTTCGGGGTAGTCGTCCGAGCGGCCATAACCGGGCAGGTCGATCACCCAGGCGTCCCGCCCGGAATTGGCGACATCCCTCGACCAGGAATAACCGTCGATGGGATAACCTGCCGATAACTTGCCGGAGATCGTGGCGCCGTGAACGAAAAGTACAATTTGAGATTGTTTGGGTACCGACTGTTGCGGGCCCGTGGCGGGGTCGTGCCATAGCGCAACTTTCATTGAAGTGCCCGGCAGATTGAATGTGCTAAGTGCTGTTTCGGGCGGTGAGTGAGTTGAGTGAGTGTTTTGCGTTACTTGTTCGGAAAATGCAGTTGTACAGGCGAGCGAAAGCAATAAAGCGGTTACGGTCCGTTTCATGAAAGTGCGTCCAAGGCAAAAGGTGGGGCAAGACTTTCATGATCGTTCCGCGCTGTCTTTTCATGATTTTTGAAATCGATTCAATTTTTTTGAATGGGGTACCGGCGCGAGGCGCTTTAGTCTTGCACCCAGGAGGACGCCATTCATGAATGCAAGCAAGCGCTTCAACGATCTGCACAGGCCCGGTAGCCCCATGTTTGTGATGCCAAATGCCTGGGACGAGGGCAGCGCGCGACTGATCGAACAACTGGAATACCCCACCCTGGGGACCACCAGCGCAGGGATTGCCTATGCCCACGGGTACGGCGATTCATCGGTGACGATGGACAACCAGTTTCGTTTCGACGCCATCGACCGCATCGTGCGCGCCGTGCGGATTCCGGTCAGCGCGGACCTGGAAAACGGTCTGGCGAAAACCGCCGAAGGGGTGGAGAGCAACTTCCGACAGGTTTCCGATATGGGATGTGGCGGTGCCTCCATCGAAGACATCGCCGATTACAGCTCGCCGCAGGGCCCGCTTTTCTTCAGCGTCGAACAGGCCAGCGAGCGGGTGATTGCGGCGTGTGAAGCGGTGCGCACCCGTAATCCGCATTTTGTGGTCACGGCGCGAACTGACTACTTGCTCGGGTCTCATGAATATTCGTTGAGCGAAGTCATCAGGCGCCTCACCGCGTTCGAAGCAGCGGGTGCCGACTGCCTGTTCGCGCCGGGTCTGCGCAGCATGGAGGATTTGAAGACGGTGCAAAGCGAGCTGAGCAAGCCGATCAACGTGCTCCCTGCCAAACGCATGACCCTCGATCGATTGCGCGCGGCGGGCATTCAGCGCGTGAGCCTCGGCAGCTCATTGTTTCGTGCGGCCTACAAACAGATCGCGATGGTCCTGGCGGAGTTGGATCAGGTCACCGGAATGGATTACATGCAGCGGGCGTTGGCGCCCGGGCATCTTGAAAAAATAATGCGCTGACCGGCCCCATCCTGCGCACGCGTGGTTGCGCAGGATGGGTGGCTACCGTGGCGGCTGATCCACTGTAGGGACACGCTTCGGCCTTTATGCAAACACGAAGTACTTGCGCACGGTCTCAACCACTTCCCACGTGCCTTTCATTCCGGGCTCGACGATGAACTTGTCACCGGCTCGCAGGTGAATGGGCTCTTTGCCTTCCGGCGTGATGATGCAATAGCCCTCCTGGAAGTCGCAGTACTCCCACTTCACATACTCGACATACCACTTGCCCGGCGTGCAGATCCAAGTGCCCATGATTTTTTGGCCGTCGACGCTGGTGTAGGCGTTGAGGTTGACGGTATGCGGGTCGCCGCCGATGCGTTCCCATTTGCACGCGTCGACGACGGGCACCGGTGTGGTATCGCGAAGAACAATGATCGAGTCGCTCATGAAAGCTCCATACGAGGTGGCGAAAGAGGGGTGAATGGCGCTCGCACACCTTAGGGGGCCCGGTGGGCGCTCAGTTGTCTGTGCTCGACATCGGGGTGTCTGGAAGCGCAACGGTGCTCGCCGGTGTTGTCCGGGAGGGCGTCTTGATTACCCCTCCCAGCGAGCAGGGGATGACGGTCGAAAGCGGCTTGCTCACGCCACCCTTGCAGCTCGGTTCGGATTCTGAAGGCAATAATGACTTAGAGATTCGTGACTTTAACGCAAATGTTTTTTGCTCTGACGCAGGTTATTCAACGCGTGTTGAACCGCTATCCTGCCGTCCATTACCTATCCATTCTCCCTGACTGATCCCCCGCATGGCCCACTTTGAGTCGGCCAGCGCTTGGGTAGTGACGAGGTGCTTTCATGAAAAAAATACTCTTCATCAATGGCGGCAAGCAGTTCGCTCACTCCGATGGCCGTTACAACGCGACCTTGCACGAAGCGGGCATCGCTTTCATGGACCGTGCCGGATTCGACGTGAAGCAGACCTTCATCGACGGTGGCTACGACGTCGCCGAGGAAGTGCAGAAATTCCTCTGGGCCGATGTCATCGTGTGGCAAATGCCGGGGTGGTGGATGGGCGCGCCCTGGACCGTGAAGAAGTACATCGACGAAGTCTTCACAGAGGGCCACGGAAGCTTGTACGCCAACGATGGCCGTACCCGCTCCGACAGTTCCCAGAAGTACGGCAGCGGCGGCTTGCTTCATGGCAAACAGTACATGATCTCGGCCACTTGGAACGCTCCCCAGCAGGCATTCGACGACCCGACCGATTTCTTCGAAGCCAAGGGTGTAGACGCCGTTTACTTTCCGTTCCACAAGGCCAACCAGTTCCTGGGCATGGCCGGCTTGCCGACCTTCCTGGCTGTGGACGTGATGAAAGTGCCGAACATCGAACTCGATGTGAAGCGCTACGAGGCTCACCTCGCCTCGGTGTTCGGCGTCTGAAACGTGTCGTGCGGGGTTTCGCCGCACGGCACACCGGGCCTCACTTCACGCCGTTCAAAAACAGGGTGGCGTGTTTGACGAACAGTTCCGGATATTGATAGATCGCGCCGTGATTCGAATCCGGGTAGATCACCAATTGGGCGTTCGGCAGGTTCTGTTGCAGCGTCACGTCGTTCACGGTGTAGAACACGATGTCGTTGCTGCCGGCCACTACCAGCGTAGGCTGATGAATGTTCTTGAGGTAGTCGTTGGCGTGCTCCGCTGGAGCGCCCCAGCCGGCGATCGCGGCGGCTTGCGCGGGGGCCGTCTTGTCGTTGACGTCGACGTCGCGGTTAACCTTGCGCGCCCGCAGCCGCGTCAGGAATTCCCGCCCCGATGCCTGGCTTTCGGCGCTTTGGGTGAAGAATACGTCGAGCAACAGTTCGTCCGGCACTTCGCGTTTCTTGGCCAGATACCCCTGAAACTCCGGTGTGAGCGAAGCCATCCCTACACCCGCGCGAGGGGATGAACCGACCAGAATCAGGCGACGCACCACATCAGGATGATCGAGCGCCACCTGCTGAGCGATCAGACTGCCCATCGAAAACCCCAGCAAGTCGGCTTTTTTCACGCCCAGCGCCTGGAGCAGGCCAGCGGCGTATTTGGCCATATCTTGGATGTTGTTCGGCACCTGGCCGCTCGAGCTGGCAACGCCTGCGTTGTCAAAGAGAATGACTTCGCGATCACGGGCGAAGCCGTCGATGACTTCGGGGTCCCAGCTGTCCAGATTGCCGACGAAGTGCTGAAGAAACACCAATGGCACGCCCCCTGTTTTGCCGAAACGTCGATAGGCGAGTTGGGCGCCGTCCACATTGACGAATTGAGTCGGGGCGGTCTGATGGGTGTAATGGCTGCCTGCTTTGCCAGCTACGCGGGTGGTATCGGCGTGAGCCGTCATCAGCGTGCAGGCGGAGGCGAGCGCAACGATGGTCAGGGCGTGACGCAACGCACGACGAGGGGTGTAAACGGTCATGAACAGTCTCTTCAAAGCGTGAGGTGAAGGGGTGGGGTGCCCTGATGCTGTGCCGCTCAGGGCGGGAAGAATCAAGCTGGATTACGCACGCTCGGACGCTGCTGTACGTTGGCTTGCCAGGATTTCAGCGCGGTGCATTCATCCGGAATGTCGATATTGGCGAAACCGGCGAAGATCAGGCCCCCGAGCACGGTAATGTCGGCCATCGAGAAGTGATCCCCGGCAACGTAGGGCTGGCTACGCAGCACGTGGTCGAAATATTTCATCCCGGCCACTGCCTTGTCGCGCTGGCGGTTGCCCCACTCGACGCGGCCTTCCCACTCGGGGCTCTTGTACGGTTGCAGCGCAGCACCCAGGCCAGGCGTCGCGTGGTGGAAGTAAAAGCCGACCGGGTCGGCAAGCTCGGACTCGGCGCGTTTCTGCATCATGTGAATGATCGCTTTTTCCTTCGGGGTCTTACCGGTCAGCGTCGGGTTGCCGTCGAGATTATCGAGGTATTCAGTGATGGCCGTGCACTCGGAGATGTATGTCCCATCATCCAGTTGCAATACGGGGACGGTTCCGGTGGGGTTGATCGCCAGAAACGGCGGCTGTTTGTGTTCGGCGGCGGGCAAGTCCACCTTGATGAACTCCACGCTCGACGCCAGACCTTTTTCCGCAAGAACGATTCGGATGCGCAAAGGATTGGGAAAACCGGGAATATCGAAAACTTTCATGCGAGTTCCATAGCTGTCTATCTATCGGTAGGTATACACTGCGCTGAGATGATTTCGCCTGTCAACGTCTATCTATCGATAGGAAGGTAAATTTATGACGATGGATACTCGGGAAACGATCATGACGGTCGCCCGAAAAATGGTTCAAACCCGCGGCTACAATGGCCTGAGCTTTCGCGAATTGGCCAAGGAAGTGGGTATCAAAAGTGCCAGCATTCACTACCATTTCCCTACCAAGGGGGATCTGGGCAGCGCGTTGGCCCGACGCTACACCGAAGACGGCATCGCCTATCTGAGCGGTTTGCGCGAGGATTCCGACGACCTGAACCTCTGGATGAAGGGCTACACCGAGATTTTTCGCATGGCGCTGGTCAACGATAATCGGATGTGTCTATGCGGCATCATGGCCGCCGAGTACGACGATCTTCCCTCCGAAGTCCGGGTTGAAGTCGACAACTTCACGGACGTCAACGTGCGCTGGTTGAGCGACGTGCTTTCGGTCTGTCGGCCTCAGTTGACCGACGATGAGCGATTGAGCCAGGCGCTGGCGATCTACGCAGCGGTGGAAGGGGCACAGTTGGTGGCTCGCGGGCGTGGCGATATCGCCGTCTTCGATACCACGATCCAGGCCTATCGAACTGCAGGGCTGCTGCCGTGATGCGGATGGTGTTTGCTGGTGCCGCGTTTCCACAGCCACGACGTACAACGGAGAATGACCTTGAAAGCCCGATCCGATGAGCTGCAGGTGTTCGTGTCTGTGATCGAAAGCGGCTCTATCTCCGCTGCTGCCGAACAGATGAACCAGACGCCGTCGGCGATCAGCCGCACGCTGTCCCGTCTTGAAAACAAGCTCGACACGACATTGATCAACCGTACCACTCGGCGGATGGACCTGACCGAGGAAGGCAAATTCTTTCTCGAGCGGGCGCGGCAGATCCTGGCGCAGATGGAAGACCTGGAAGAGCGCCTGTCTCTTCGGCAACAGACGCCCTCCGGGCGTTTGCGAATCAATGCAGCATTTCCGTTCGTGCTGCATTCCATCGTTCCGTACGTGGCAGAGTTTCGGGCGTTGTATCCAGAAATTCAGCTGGAGCTGAACAGCAACGACGTGATCATCGACCTGCTGGAGCAGAGCACCGACGTCGCCATTCGTATCGGAGACCTGGCCGACTCGACGCTGCACGCGCGCTCCCTGGGCACCAGCCCACTGAACATCTTGGCCAGCCCCGAGTACCTGAAAAAACACGGCACACCCAGGACAGTCGATGACTTGAACGGGCACGCCTTGCTGGGTTTCACCCAGACCGAAACGCTCAACCACTGGCCGTTGCGACATGCCGATGGCGAGCAGTTTCTCATTCGGCCCACCGTGGCAGCCTCCAGCGGTGAAACCCTGCGCCACCTGGCGCTGGCGGGCGAAGGCATCGTCTGCCTGTCGCACTTCATGACCCATGAAGACATTCGTCAGGGGCGCCTGGAGGTCGTATTGCCCGACGCGAACAATGGCTACCGTCAGCCTATCCACGCGGTTTATTACCGCAATTCCCAATTGGCGCTGAGAATTCAGTGCTTTCTGGACTTTATCCAGCAGAAGTTGCTGCGGTACGCGGCGTGAGATTCACGGTTTGCGCCTTCAACGGCGTCTCGTGCGATCACGCCGTGCGATGACCTCTGGACAAGGGAGGAAGCGATCTTTGCCACACACGCAAAGGTCATTTGGTTCGATGCTGGTTTTTTTCAACAGTGGGGCCGTAGTTCCATGGGCGCATTCCATTCGATTCAACGGAGGCATTCATGAACGTTTTCATTACCGGCGCGGCGGGTTTCATCGGCGGTTCCATCGCCACGGGTCTGGTCCAGAAAGGCCATCACGTTACGGGTCTGGTGCGCAGTGCCGAACAGGCGGAAGAATTAACGGCGTTGGGTATTGTCCCGGTCGTCGGGACGCTCGACGACAAGGCCTTGCTGATCGAGCAGGCACGCCGGGCTGATGCGGTGATCAATGCCGCCAGCAGTGATCACTTGGGCGCTGTCCAGGCGCTGATCGAAGGGCTCGAAGGATCTGACAAGCCGTTGCTGCACACCAGCGGCTCCAGCATCGTCGGCGATGCTTCGGGCGGTGAGCATTCTGAAGTGATCTATTACGAAGACAACCTGCCAGCGCCGACCTCCGACAAAGCGGCTCGCGTCGCCATCGATGATCGGGTGCTCGCCTCTGCCCAAGAGGGCGTGCGCTCGGCCGTGCTCTGCAACACCTTGATCTACGGCCACAGCCTGGGCGTGAACCGCGACAGCGTGCAACTGCCACGTCTGGTCAAACAGGCTCGCAAGAGCGGGGTCGTCCGGCACGTCGGCAGCGGCGGCAATATCTGGTCGAATGTGCACATCAACGATGTGGTCGAGCTTTACGCACTGGCGCTGGAAAAGAACCCGGCTGGCACCTTCTATTTCGTTGAAAGCGGCGAAGCGTCATTTCTGGACATGAGCAATGCCATCGCACAGGCCATGGGGCTTGGCAAGGCGCAGGACTGGCCGCTCAAAGACGCTGAAGCCGAGTGGGGTTACGAGATGGCCAATTATGGCTTGGGCTCCAACAGCCGCGTGCGTGGCAAGCATGCTCGGGAATTGTTGGGCTGGGCTCCGAAAACCACCTCGGTGATCGACTGGATCAAACACGACATGATCAAGAACTGAGTTGCGGTGGTAGGCGCGCGCTTGCCCGCGATGGCGTCCTTTCTGACACAGTGCTGTCGGTCAACCAAACGCACTCGCGGGCAAGCGCGCGCCTACAGATATCACGTTGAATGATCGTTCCCATGCTCTGCGTGGGAACGATCAAGGCGCCGGGCCGGGGGGCGGCGTTATCAGCTATTAATGATGCTCCCGAGTCGCGCGGAATTTGACATCTGGCCAGCGCTCTTCCATCAGGCTCAGGTTGACCCGTGTCGGCGCCAAATAGGTCAGGTGACCGCCGCCGTCCACTGAAAGGTTTTCCACCGCCTTGTTTTCGAATTCCTCGAGTTTCTTCTTGTCGGCGCAGTCGATCCAACGCGCGGACCACACGGTGATCGGCTCGTAGGAGCATTCCACCTTGTATTCCTCTTTCAATCGGCTGGCCACCACGTCGAACTGCAGCACACCCACCGCGCCCAGGATGATGTCGTTGCTGCGCATTGGGAAGAACACCTGCGTTGCACCTTCTTCGGCCAGTTGCTGCAGGCCTTGGCGCAGTTGCTTGGATTTCAGTGGATCCTTCAGACGCACGCGACGGAACAGTTCCGGGGCAAAGTGAGGGATACCGGTGAAGCCGAGGCCTTCCCCTTCGGTGAACGTGTCGCCGATTTGAATCGTGCCGTGGTTGTGCAGGCCGATGATGTCGCCGGCATAGGCCTCTTCCAACTGCTCGCGCTCGCTGGAAAAGAACGTCAGTGCATCGCCGATTCGGACGTCCTTGCCGGTCCGCACATGACGCATCTTCATGCCCTTGTCGTACTTGCCTGAACAGATGCGCATGAACGCGATGCGGTCACGGTGCTTGGGGTCCATGTTCGCCTGGATCTTGAACACGAAGCCGCTGAACTTCTCCTCGACCGGCTCGACCGTCCGTTCATGAGCGACCCGGGCCAGTGGCTGCGGCGCCCAGTCCACGACCGCATCCAGTACATGATCGACACCGAAGTTGCCCAGTGCAGTGCCGAAAAATACGGGCGTCATGTGGCCGTCGAGGAATTGCTGTTGATCGAACTCATGGCAGGCACCCTGAACCAGTTCGAGCTGTTCGAGAAAGCGCTCGTACTCGTCGCCCAGATGAGCCCGGGCTTCGTCGGAGTCCAGTTTCTGGATGATCTTGGTCTCGGTGCGCTCATGGCCATGACCGGGCGTGTAGACGATGATGTAGTCGCCCGCCAGGTGGTACACGCCCTTGAAGTCACGGTAGCAGCCGATGGGCCAGGTGATGGGCGCCGCCTTGATCTTCAGGACGGCTTCGATTTCGTCTAGCAGTTCGATCGGGTCGCGAATGTCGCGGTCCAGTTTGTTGATGAAACTGACGATCGGCGTGTCGCGCAGGCGGCAGACATCCATCAGCGCGATGGTCCGCGGTTCGACACCCTTACCGCCGTCAAGCACCATCAAGGCCGAGTCCACTGCGGTGAGGGTACGGTAGGTGTCTTCCGAGAAGTCTTCGTGGCCGGGGGTGTCGAGCAGGTTGATCATGTGTTCGCGGTAGGGGAACTGCATGACCGACGTGGTGATGGAAATACCCCGCTGTTTCTCCATCTCCATCCAATCGGATGTGGCATGGCGATCGGACTTGCGGGATTTCACCGTACCGGCGACGGCAATGGCCTTGCCCATCAACAGAAGCTTTTCAGTGATGGTGGTTTTACCGGCGTCGGGGTGAGAAATGATGGCGAAAGTGCGGCGCTTCGCGACTTCGGCGGCCTGTCTGGTCATGGGAAATCGCCCGAGAGGTGATTCAAAAAAGGGCGGCGATTATAGCCCAAACGAACGCAATATCCGAACCGTTCAGTCAATCAGGGGTGGCCAAGTAGCATCTCACGTGGGAACCTTTGCGGTTCCGGAGACGTCCATTCCCCTGCTGCCCATGACGCGGCAAGCGTTGTCAGGGGACGCACTATCTGCAAGTCAGCTTGACGAAGCTGCGCTCATGGCTCGTGTTTTCGCCGCTTATCGGCGACCCACCCGCTGCTCTTCGCGACCCTTCGCGGGCGGCCTGAAAAGGCCCGTCACGGGAGGTGTTCGCCGACTGAAATAAGGAGTCCGCCCGTGGCTAATCGCTATGGCAAGGGGCTGATGGGAGGTGCGATCGCTATCGTGCTCCTGGCCCTGCTGGTCCAATGGATCGGCATCGACACAATCAAGCAGTATCAGGACGATCTGCTGTTTTATCTGCAAGCCCATGTGATGCTGGTACTGGCATCGATGCTGGCGGCACTGGTGGTCGGAATCCCGACCGGCATTGTGCTCAGCCGACCGAACATGGTTGGCCGCGCCGAACGTTTCATGCAGATCTTCAACATCGGTAACACCGTTCCTCCTCTGGCCGTATTGGCCATCGCCCTGGGCATTCTGGGCATCGGCAGTGGGCCTGCCATCTTCGCGCTGTTCCTCGCTTCGTTGTTGCCCATCGTGCGCAACACTTATGAAGGCCTGAAAAACGTTCAGGGTTCGCTCAAAGAAGCCGCGACCGGCATCGGCATGACACCTCGCCAGGTCTTGTGGCGTGTCGAGTTGCCCAACGCTGTGCCGATCATCGTCGGCGGCGTTCGGGTCGCGCTGGCGATCAACGTCGGTACTGCACCGCTCGCGTTCCTGATCGGTGCCAACAGCCTCGGTAGCCTGATTTTCCCCGGTATTGCGCTGAACAATCAGCCCCAGTTGGTCCTGGGTGCAGCCTGCACAGCGCTGCTCGCGCTGTTGCTCGATGGCGCCGTGACCCTGATGAGCCGCCTCTGGCTGGAACGAGGGCTGGCTCGCTGAGCGAGTGGCCGAGAGAAAGGAATTTTCATGAAAAGACTCTGCACATTCATCATGGGCGCAGGCTTGCTGTTGGCCGGATTCGCCCAGGCGGCCGAAGCGCCCGCCGAACGTCCTGTCCTGCGCATCGGCGCGCGGGTGTTCACCGAACAGACCATCCTCGCCGAGCTCACCGCCCAGTACCTGCGTGACAAAGGTTACCAAGTCCAGATCACCGGTGGCCTGGGCAGTAACCTGGCTCGCAGTGCCCAGGAAAGTGGACAGCTGGACATGCTCTGGGAATACACCGGGGTCTCGCTGGTGTCTTACAACCACGTCGATGAAAGGCTCGACAGTGAACAGACTTACCAGCGGGTCAAGGAGCTGGACGCCAAGAAAGGTCTGGTCTGGCTCTCGCCGTCCAAGTTCAACAACACCTATGCATTGGCCCTGCCGGAAAAGATCGCCAGACAGTATCCGCAGATTTCCACCATTTCCGGGCTGACCGCATTGCTCAAGGATGAAGTCGGGGAAGGTCATATCGTGGCGCTGGACACCGAGTTCGCCAACCGCTCCGACGGCCTGGTGGGGCTGGTCAAGCACTACGACATGAACCTGAGCCGCGAGAACACCCGGCAGATGGACGCCGGCCTGGTCTACACCGCGTTGAAGAACGGCCAGGTATTCGCCGGGTTGGTGTACACCACCGACGGTCGGTTGAACGCGTTCAAACTCAAAGTGCTGGATGACGATAAACACTACTTTCCGGACTACACCGCTGCACCGGTCATTCGCAAGGAGTATCTGGACAAGCACCCGCAATTGGCTGACCTGCTCAAGCCCTTGGCGGCGCTGTTGGATAACCAGACGATGATCGACCTCAACGCTCGCGTCGACGTCGACCACGAGAGTCCCACTGTCGTTGCCGCGGATTTCCTGCGCAGCCATCCGATCCATCCATCTTCCGAAAGCGTGCCGGTCAAGCAGACCCCGGCGCTTGATCCGGTAGGCCAACAGGAGGAGACACCATGAGCTTCCTCAGCGCGTTTTCTCATCTGGACTGGCAGCAGGTGCTTCATCTGACGCTGCAACACATCACCCTTGTCGGTATCGCCGTGTCGCTGGCGATTCTCGTCGGGGTGCCGCTGGGCGTATTCATGACGCGCTTTCCAGTCCTCGCCGGACCGCTGCAAGCCAGCGCCACGGTACTGCTGACCGTGCCATCGATTGCCCTGTTCGGCCTGCTGTTGCCGTTCTACTCGAAATTTGGCCAAGGGCTTGGACCGTTGCCCGCGATCACCGCCGTATTCCTCTATTCACTGTTGCCCATCATGCGCAACACCTACCTCGCCCTTACGGGTGTCGAACCCGGCATTCGTGAAGCGGCCCGCGGCATTGGCATGACCTTCGGTCAGCGCCTGCGGATGGTCGAGTTGCCCATCGCGGTTCCAGTGATCCTGGCCGGGGTGCGCACCGCCGTGGTCATGAACATCGGCGTCATGACCATCGCCGCGACCATTGGCGCCGGTGGTCTGGGCGTGCTCATCCTCGCTTCCATCAGCCGCAGCGACATGTCGATGCTGATCGTCGGCGCTGTATTGGTCAGCATCCTGGCCATCTTCGCTGACCTGCTTCTGCAGTGGCTGCAACGCTCGCTGACTCCAAAAGGACTCCTGAAATGATTGAACTCCAGAACCTCTCCAAGACTTTTCAAAGCAACGGCAAGGAAGTGAAGGCCGTCGACTCGGTGAGCCTGACTGTCAACGAAGGCGAGATCTGCGTGTTCCTCGGGCCGTCCGGTTGCGGCAAAAGTACGACGCTGAAAATGATCAACCGCCTGATCATGCCGAGCTCCGGCAAAGTCCTGATCAACGGCGAGGACACCACGCAACTGGACGAAGTGACCCTGCGCCGCAACATTGGCTACGTGATCCAGCAGATCGGGTTGTTCCCGAACATGACCATCGAGGAAAACATTGTGGTCGTGCCCAAACTGCTGGGTTGGGACAAGCAGAAGTGCCACGACCGGGCCCGCGAGCTGATGAGCATGATCAAGCTGGAGCCCAAGCAGTACTTGCATCGCTACCCCCGAGAGCTGTCCGGCGGCCAGCAACAGCGCATTGGCGTCATACGCGCGCTGGCCGCCGACGCGCCGCTGCTGTTGATGGACGAGCCGTTCGGTGCGGTCGACCCGATCAACCGCGAGATGATCCAGAACGAATTCTTCGAGATGCAGCGGGCGCTGAACAAGACCGTGATCATGGTCAGCCACGACATCGACGAGGCGATCAAACTGGGTGACAAGATCGCGATCTTCCGCGCAGGCAAGCTATTGCAGATCGACCACCCGGATACCTTGCTGGCCCATCCTGCGGACGATTTCGTCAGCAACTTCGTTGGCCAGGACAGCACCCTCAAGCGCCTGCTGCTGGTCAAGGCCGAAGACGCCGCAGACAACGCCCCTTCGGTCAGCCCGGAAACCCCTGTGGCCGATGCGCTCGAAATCATGGATGAGAACGACCGCCGGTATGTGGTCGTGACCGACGCGCAGAACAAGGCCAAAGGCTATGTACGGCGCCGCGACCTGCATCGCCAGGCAGGCACCTGCGACCAGTTTCTGCGCCCGTTCAACGCCACTGCTGCCTACGACGAGCATTTGCGGATTCTTCTGTCGCGCATGTACGAATTCAATCGTGCCTGGCTGCCGGTGCTGGATGCTGAGAATGTGTTCCTGGGTGAAGTGACACAGGAGTCGATTGCCGCTTACCTGAGTTCAGGGCAGTCGCGAGGCAAGAAGACGAACATCGTTTCGCCGGCCGAAGTGGCGGAACAGGCTGCGGGCTGACGCGTCGTAGCCGTTCGAGACCTGTCCTCTCCCGCGGGCAAACGAGATTTGCCTCAGCAGGAGAGGGTAGGGTCGTTCAGTACGCGTTGCACCCTTGCTTGAACACCTCATCCCAACTGGCTCGGGGCCTGACCGGCTCCAGGTTCCAGGTCGGTTTGTCGCGCGTGCGGACTTCCTTTCCGTCCACGTTACCCGACCATTCGAGGTGGCAGACCCACTGCTGGTACATGCTGCCGTTATCGGGATTCCATTGCTTGCTGTTACCGTATTTGGCGTACAACTCCGCGTAAGCGGCCTGTTGCTGCTGCTTGGTGAGATGCCTTCCGCACTCGGTGGGCGTGACCATCAGCGTCCAGGGTTTACCTGGGAGATGCGGGTCGTCCCGTTGCACCCACGTCGCGTTGGCAATGTAGCTTTTGCACTCGTTCGCGACTTTGGGAATGGGGGCCGCCTGGTCTGCGTCGTAGTACTTGAAAATCGCGTCCTCATTGTTGTTTTTGGGCAGATCGACCCTAATGACGGGTACCCATTTGCCGGTTTTTTCGTAGTAGCGCTTCTGGTCATCTTTGGCCAATGCCAGGCCTTCTATGGACTGCTTGGTCCTTGGCGTGTAGATAAAGGCAAGAACGGGCAAAGCCTTGTCTTCATTCTCACCCCACGGCGGAACTCTGATCTCCGTCTGGGTCTGGATGGCATCCCGATCGTTTTTGATGAGTTGCCGCGCACGGACGCCTTGCCAGAACGCTTCGGCGTCGTCACCCCGTTTCCCAATGGCGAAGCCGCATTGCTTCTTATGATTACTGCCCACACTTCGATAATCGGATACCCATTGTTCGGCCGACTTAACGCCGGTGTCCTGGCAGCTTTTCTCGACTTTATCTATCGTTTGTTGGTTGTCGGCACAGCCTGCTTCATTGCGAGTGTCTGTCTAGGCGTCCAGCGGAAAGAAACACAGCGTCGGTATTGTTTTCTCATCTTTGTCGACGAAGTCGTTAGGCTTCAAAATGAAGCCGTTAACTTTTTTCAAGCCCAAATCTTCATATTTAATGTCCTTGCGGGCGAAGGACATTGAAACTCCACCGCTGTTGACAGAGTAAGGGCTAGGGTCCCAAGGTTCGAAGGACTGACCGCTGTCAGTGCCCCGCATTCGCAGGCCCGAGCACTGGTCCAGCGGGCGGCCCGCCCCGCAATTTTCAGGTGTTCGATTGTAGTAGTAATTCATTTGCCAGATAACATCGGAGCCTTCTCCTGCCGTGGCGTTAGTTGTCAAAAAGATGCAGCTCCACGCCAACGCTATTCCCATGTATCTCGTAAAAGTGCCGTCCATGATCGTGGTTCCTTTCAGTCGCGGAAATGTAGCGAGTTCGTACGCGCTGAAAGAATAAGAAGTGGGGTAAGGCACTAACACTGTCACAATTGACAGTACTCGGATTCGTTGGAAATAAACCGTTTGGCTTTATCGCGAAATGTTTTCCAGGGTCTGTTTCATCATTGGACGAACGCGGCTGCGCACCGACGCTATGCCTTAGGCCTAGACCCGTCCTTGAAGCGAGCGTGCTACGCGACGCGGGTGGGAAGCGCGGAACGTGCTTGCCATCCGCTTGCGACGGGAACATCGTCTTGTCATATCGGTCGGTTACTACAGGGTGAGTGAACGAGCACGCCTGTCCGTCTGGCAAAAACGGGCAGAAACGCGACATTTTTTGTTGATCTCCAGCCCCTCAGGTCCTAAAGTTCGCGCCGAACGTCCATGCTGGAAACGATCCATCCGGCTCAAGTACTGACGACGAGACAGCAAGGCCACCGGGGGTGCACCACCGGATGGCCTTTTTGCTTTCGGTCAACGGCCTTGGGAAGTAGGCGAACCAAAGTGGGGATACGGAGGACGTTCATGAGCTCGAGGCTCGCACCCATTGTTTTAATCCGTTTGCCAACAGGAGTACCCGCCGCATGTCGATTCAGGTCGAAGACTATTTCGAGAAAAACACCTTCGCCAAAATGAAGGCGTTCGCCGACAAGCAAGAAACCCCGTTCGTGCTCATCGATACCGCGATGATCGCCCAGGCCTACGATGACCTGCGCGCCGGTTTCGAATTCGCCAAGGTTTACTACGCAGTCAAGGCCAACCCGGCCGTCGAAATCATCGACCTGCTCAAAGAGAAAGGGTCGAGCTTCGACATCGCCTCGATCTATGAGCTGGACAAAGTGCTGGGCCGCGGCGTTGGCCCGGAACGCATCAGCTACGGCAACACCATCAAGAAATCCAAGGACATCCGTTACTTCTACGACAAGGGTGTGCGCCTGTACGCGACCGACTCCGAAGCCGACCTGCGCAACATCGCCAAGGCCGCGCCGGGCTCGAAAGTCTACGTACGCATCCTGACAGAAGGCTCGACCACTGCCGACTGGCCACTGTCCCGCAAGTTCGGTTGCCAGACCGACATGGCCATGGACCTGCTGATCCTGGCGCGTGACCTGGGTCTGGTGCCTTATGGGATCTCCTTCCACGTCGGTTCGCAACAGCGCGACATCAGCGTGTGGGACGCCGCGATTGCCAAAGTGAAGGTGATCTTCGAGCGTCTGAAAGAAGAAGACGGCATCGAACTGAAGCTGATCAACATGGGTGGCGGCTTCCCGGCCAACTACATCACCCGCACCAACAGCCTGGAAACCTACGCGGAAGAAATCATTCGCTTCCTGAAAGAAGACTTCGGCGATGACCTGCCGGAAATCATTCTGGAACCGGGCCGTTCGTTGATCGCCAACGCCGGTATTCTGGTCAGTGAAGTGGTGCTGGTCGCCCGCAAATCCCGCACCGCCGTCGAGCGTTGGGTTTACACCGATGTGGGCAAGTTCTCTGGCCTGATCGAAACCATGGACGAAGCCATCAAGTTTCCGATCTGGACTGAGAAGAAGGGTGAGGTTGAAGAAGTGGTCATCGCCGGCCCAACCTGCGACAGCGCCGATATCATGTATGAAAATTACAAGTACGGCTTGCCGCTGAACCTGGCCATCGGTGATCGCCTGTACTGGCTCTCCACAGGTGCCTACACCACCAGCTACAGCGCTGTTGAGTTCAATGGCTTCCCGCCGTTGAAGTCTTTCTACATCTGAGACGGATCGAGGTACCGAGGAGCCCGCGATTGATCGCGGGCTTTTTTATTGGGTTCGATCTAGCCTCGAAGGCTGGCGACCTCATCACAATGGCGACGTGCTTGTTCAAGTTCAATCATGATCAGCCGGAGATGGGCGACCGCTCTCATTACGCTACTTTGGCCGTCGAGAACATTGAACGACTTATGGGCCTGATTGAGCAGGAGGGTAATGCGCTGGTTCATTACGAGAAAATCGGCAATGCCGCTCATGGCAAATGCGTAATGCTGACGCGCTTCTGCTTCAATTGCGGCTGCTCGTGCAATGCCCTGATGCGCCGGATTGTTCAAAACAGCCAGTTGCCGATTAAGCGACATGAAGTCGATCACCCGCGTCAGGCTGCTGTAGAGGGTGGTTCGCATGCCTTGGTAGGTCGACAGGGCGAATTGACTTATCTCTGCAAGCTGCCAGACCCAATGCCTATGGTGCTCCAGCCACGCCAGGCAGTTGTCCATGGACCCACTGGCATATTGGGGCAAAGGAAGGGGGGGCGAGGGAATATTGTTCCATCTGTGGGCTGCAGCCTCGGTACGGGAGCCGCCTGTTATTGCACTTTGCTCGACCAAATAGTTGAGAAAATCCAATCCCTCCTGCACAAAATCTCGCATGTGCCTGAACAGCCCCGGGCTTGCCTTCATGTTCCATGAAGTGTTGAGTCTTTCCAGTGTTCTTACCGGCAACACAACGGCCCGTTTGACTCGGTAATTCGAGCCCGATTCGAGGTGGAAACTGAAGTCCCTGAGTTTCGCGTTCAGCGTAGCGAGGTACACCATGCAGGCGTCAATATCGTCCAGTTGAGTCTGGCTGATAGAAGTGATGGTCATACAGTGTCTCGATTAGGGGATACCAGAACGACAGTTGTCGTTCCGGTATTCGTTTGTCAGAACATCAGCCCATCACGGACAAATGCTTGGCCAGCGCTTCGGCGTCCACGCCGAATTGCGCCACCTGGCTGCTGTCCGCTGTGCTGATTTTGTTGTATGCCGCAAGAAAGGTGTCAACGGACACGATGATTTTTTCCAGTTCGCCGACGAACCGAACACGGTGGGTTTCAAATCCAAGGCTGGCGTTGATCAGGTCACCTTTGAGCACTGTCAGGCGGAGCTCACTTTGTTTGGCCGCGATATCGTTCACTAAACCGGTGATTTGTCTGCGAATGGTGTTGCGTGCTTCCATCAGCCCCAGGTAATTCACCAGCGACTCGATTTTCTCCATGGTTTGTCGGGCCAGTTCAATCGCTTGATCCAGGACTGCAACCTCTGGCGTCGCCATGGCCAACTGCGAAATTGCCTTGGCGTCCAGCATCGTCTCTTTGCCGACCTGAGCGAAACTTTTGGACTCGATCAGCGCCATGGCTTCGGTCAGCGTCTGCCGCTTCTGTTCCAGATTCGCTTGTCGTTGCTTGATCTCCTGGATTTCAGCCGGCAGGCGCTCCTGATCCGTTGCCAATTGCGACATGTATTGTTCCGTGGCGTCGGGGACAGGTGACGCTGTCAAGGGCGAGTGCAGGCGACCAAGCACGGCGCCCCCCTTAGCCACTGCAGCCAGGATTTTATCGAGCTGATGTTGGATGTCCTCGCGAATTTCAGCTTCGTCCACACCATTAGCGTCCTGCAACTCCTGTTGATACTCCCTGAGCACCGGCACATTGATACCGATCTTGGTATTCAACTCCAGCACGACCTCCCGTGCTTTGAAATGCGCTTCGCGTATGGCTGTGTCGACCCGAACCACATTATTGTGAAGGGTGGGCAAGTAGTCGGTCTGAAGGAAAAGATGTTTAACGGTAACGGTGGCATCGCGTGCGCCATTCGAAGATAGGCGAAGCGTGACGGCGTCCAATGCCGGATACTCGATGCTGGCGGGCAGGTAAGTAATGCTGTTCATTTTAAACTCCGTATTCGGCTCTGAATTCACGGTCTGCTTCTGCAAACACGTTCAGTAATTTTTTGGCATCGACTTCGATAGTCGCCCACGGCGTGACCACGAGGTTGAATTGGTTCTTGAAGCGGCGCATGGACAGCCCGTCATGGATTCCGTTGACCTGCATGCTGGACTCGGCAATGAAAGTGGCGAGCTTGTTCCAGACGGTAATCAGGTTCTTGGTGGCGATATCCGCATCGATCACGATCAGGTCAAGGTCTTGCAAATCCATGCGCACCCGGCCCAGCGACGCCAGAATCCGATTTTTCTGTTCCATGAAGGCAATATCGGCTTGTTGCTCACTCCGCAATTTATTGCGTTCCTTGCGCACTTTTTCAGCTTGCACGCTGGTGTAGATCATCAAGATCAAGCCGCCCGCGGCTACACTTCCGATCGCTTCCTTGACCAGTTGTTTGTACTCTTTGTTCTTTTCCTCGATGGCGGTGGCGCGCTCATCGATTTTCTTTTGCAATGCCGCGATTTCAGTGTTCAGCGCGTTGTTGTCAATGCAAGCCAATCGCAGTTTTATATCCGGCGCCACGCGATTGGCCAGTTGTTTTCCGAAGTCATCCAGGCGGTTTTTGATGGCATTCGCCTCAGACTCTCGTTCGCGGACCTTCTCCAGAATTCGGTTCAGGAAATATCCAAGATCCTCTCGGTCAGCTTGTTCGATGCCTGGGAATCGATGGCCGAGTTGCAGTTCAACCTTGCGCAGCTCTTCGAGGGTTTTGATATCGTATTTTTCGACCAGGCCCAGCGCTCGGACATCATCAAACACTTCCATCATGCTGTCGCCGTAGACTTGCATTAAACCTGCAAACACGACGAGTTTGTCACTGACGGTCAGCAAGTCCGTCCTCAATGGGTTCCATAAACTGGCATGATCATGGATGAGGGTAAAAGAGCCTTGAAAGTCGACTGCTTCGAGTCCTCGGCCGGCCCCGGTCTCATACCCGAGGTAGGCAATCACGTCATCGAGTTGCGTGGGAAGCGCCAGCCCTTTGATTTCATAGTGTTTTAGATGCTTGATTTGATCTTTCGTCAGAATCAAACCACCACTGCGCGTGGTGTCGCTTTCTTCACCAACGGAAGAGTGAAACAACAGTGCCGGATCAGTGGCGGCACTCTCGGGTAAAGATTTAATGCTTTGAGGCATGATCATTAATCCTTTAATGATATGTAATTAATTGCCTGTGAAAGTGCACGCGCGGCGTCCTTTTAAAACTGCGCTGCACGGGAGGGAAGATTAGGTATCTAGGCTGAAGGCGTCAAAGTGGAAATGCGAACTTTAGCTGTAGGAACTTTCCAATACTATTTTTTACGTAATGCTAAGTCTTTGTATTTTAAGTGTATGTAAAAGGTGGTGAAACATGCGCTCATCTAAACCTGAACGAAGATGTGCAGTCGACTTGCGAAAAAGGGAGGTTTGCTCGTTGATCAACGGCGTGAGCGGATGATCCGCTGGTATTCGGCAATATCCTCATCATTACCCAACTGCGCTGCGCGCTGATGGTAAGCCAGGGCCAGTGAGCGAATGTCCGGGTGAGAGGCGTCCAGGAGTGCCTTGCGGCTGACCCGCAAAAAATTGAGGTTGCCAACATTCAGAGCGGCTTCGAACCAGTGAATGGCTTGTGTGATGCGCCCCTGCTCGGCGAGTACGCCCGCATGGCTGAACTGCCCGCGGAAGTCCCCTCCTTCCGCGGAGCGCCGATACCACTCATGAGCGCCCGGCAGGTCTCGCTCGCAACACAATCCCTGTTCCAGGTAACGGCCCAGAATGTTCATGGATTTTGCGTGGCCCAGATGCGCTGCTTTGCGATAGCAGGCCAGTGCGCGAGCCTGATCCTTGTTCACGCCTCGCCCCGTGGCGAGCAGATTGCCGTAATTGTAGAACCCCCAGTCGAGCCCGGCCTCGGCAGCGCGTCGATAGTGTTCGGCGGCCTTGGCAGCGTCGGGCTCGCAACCCCAGCCGTGCTCATGGCAACGTCCGGCCATGTTGGAGGCCATGGCGTGGCCGCTGCGCGCGGCGATCTCAAACCAGGTCAGTGCCAGCGCCGCGTCCTGCTCGATGCCACTGCCATCCAGCAGAATCTGGCCAAGCAGTGCCTGAGCGTCGACCATGTTTTGCTGCGCCGCGATCAGAATGGCTCGTGCCGCGCTCGCCGGATTGTCATTGAGCATGGCCCGCAGGTGCTCGCCGTCCAGTACATCTTCGCGTCGCAGCGTCCAGTTCACCGATCAGACCTCTACCCACTGTCGCAACAGGTTGTGATACGTGCCGGTGAGCTGAATCAGCGCCGGGTGCTCGGGCACATCGCGGGTCAGTTGCTGGATCGCCGTGTCCATCTCGAAAAGCAGCGTGCGATGACCGTCGTCACGCACCAGGCTTTGGGTCCAGAAAAACGACGCATAGCGAGCGCCGCGCGTCACTGGGTTGACCTTGTGCAGGCTGGTGGAAGGGTAAAGCAGCATGTCGCCGGCTGGCAGCTTGATCGAGCGCGTGCCGAAGGTATCTTGAATGACGAGTTCACCGCCGTCGTAGTCATCTGGGTCGCTGAAAAACAGCGTCGATGACAGGTCGGTACGCACGCGTTCGACGCCGCCTCTGGCCTGGCGTACGGCGTTATCGATGTGGAAATCGAAACTGCCGCCTCCGGTGTAACAGTTCACCAACGGGGGGAATACCTTGTGCGGCAGCGCGGCGGACATGAACAGCGGGTTCTGCCACAAACGCTCCAGCAATGCGGTGCCTATCTCGGCTGCAAGGGGGTGACCTTCGGGCAACTGCAGATTGTGCTTGGCCTTGGCCGACTGATGGCCGGCCGTGATTCTGCCGTCCGCCCACTCGGTCCGCTCCAGTGCCTCCCTGATACGCAGCACTTCCTCGCGGGTGAACAAACCGGGAATGTGTAAGAGCATGGCGTGGCCACTCGGCAGCGGAAAAGGTAGCGAATGTTAGTGATTCTTATTGCCTGTGTAAAACCTGGTGCGCACCGGCACGGATGAGACGGGCAAGAAGTGGAACCCGAAAAATGTAAAGAATGTAAGTTTTCTGCGAATACAAATGATTCCCATCTATATTCCGCGACCTCAAACGTTCCTTGGGGAAGGAAAATGTCGCGCTCATCACAACCATCATCCGTTTTTGCCCAGCGCTCCATCGCGGGTGCCGTCGGGGTCGCCATTGCCGCGATGTCAGCGGCCCATGCGGCGCAGGCAGCAGACACGTCTTCGGACACCGCGCTGAACATCGGCGCCACCACCATTGATGGCGAGCGCGCCGACACGACCTATCGAACCGAAGAGTCGGCTTCGAAAAAATACACGGCCCCTTTGCGCGAGACACCGAAGAGTGTCACCGTCATTCCGCAGCAAGTGATCCGTGACACCGCGGCGACCAGCCTTGCCGATGCATTGCGGACCACGCCGGGAATCACCTTCGGTGCGGGAGAGGGGGGAAACCCGAACGCCGACCGTCCGATCATCCGTGGCTTCAACGCCGAAAGCGATGTGTTCATCGACGGCATGCGCGACATCGCCGCGCAGAACCGTGAAATTTTCAATGTCGAGTCGGTCGAGGTCAGCAAAGGCCCCGGCTCTGCGTTCACCGGTGCCGGTTCCACCGGCGGCAGCCTGAACCTGATCACCAAGGGCGCTCATTTGGGCGACGCCTACAACGGTGGCTACACCTTCGGCTCCGATCAGACTCAGCGTTATACGCTGGACCTGAACAAGCAGATGACCGACACCTCCGCCGTTCGCCTGAACTTGATGAAGCATGACGCCAATGTGGCCGGTCGCAACGACGTGGACGTCAGCCGCTGGGGCTTTGCGCCGTCCTTCGCTTTCGGGCTGGGCACCGACACCCGCGTCAAAGTCGACTATTACCACCTGTCGACCGATGACATGCCCGACTATGGCATCCCGCTGACCAACACACCGGGGCGGAGCAAATACGTGGTCGACAAGCCGGCTCACGTCAATGAAAACAATTTCTATGGCCTGACCGATCGTGACTACCGCAAGAGCGTCAACGACAGCGGCACGTTCCGGATCGAGCACGACCTGAACGAAAACCTGACCCTGTCTAACAGCTTCCGCATGTCCCGGTCGACGCTGGACTACATCGTCACCAACCCCGATGACAGCCGTGGCAACGTCGCCCGTGGCCTGGTGTCTCGCTCGGCGAAAAGCCGCAACTCGACCTCCAGCGGTTTCATCAACCAGACGGACCTGCAAGCGAAGTTCAACACCGGGTTCGTCGAGCACAGCCTGGTCACCGGTGTCGAATTTTCCTACCAAGACACGCACAACCGGGCCTACAACGTCCTGTCGGCCAGCGGCGGAACCATCGGCTCGACCTGTAACGCAGCGCTGATTCGTTCAGGCGACTGCACCAGCCTTTACGATCCGACACCGAAAGATGCCTGGAACGGGACCATTACCGACAGCCTGGCCTACACCGATACCGATACCAAGACCAGCGCGGCCTACGTGTTCGATACGCTCAAATTCAATGAACAGTGGTCGTTGAACCTTGGCCTGCGTTACGACGACTACGATGTCGAATCCAGCGGTTACAGCACGGGGGGCCGTGGTTCGGTCGCCGGGCCGTTCAAGCGCGAGAACACCAGCCAACTGTGGAACTACCAAGTCGGGCTGACCTACAAGCCATTGCCGAACGGGAGCATCTACGCCGCCTGGTCGACTTCCAGCAACCCGTCAGGGGAGACGAGCGGCAACGGTGGCCTGGAGCTTGCGGCCAACAACACCGACCTCGATCCGGAAAAGAACCGCAACTACGAGATCGGCACCAAGTGGGACTTCTTCGATGACAACCTGTCGCTGACGGCGGCCCTGTTCCGCACCGAGAAAACCAATGCGCGGATCACTGACCCTGACAACGCCACTTTCCAGGTGCTCGATGGCGAGCAGCGGGTCGATGGCCTCGAGTTGACGTACAGCGGCAACATCACCAGCAAGTGGAAGGTGTACGGCGGGTACACCTATATGGAAAGCGAAATCGTCAAGGCCAGCAACGCTGCCGATGAAGGCAACCACATGCCGAGCACGCCACGTAACACGTTCAACTTTTGGTCGACCTACGAGTTGATGCCCAAGCTGACGGTCGGCGGTGGTGCCACGTTCGTGGATTCTCGCTTCGGCAACGAAGCGAACTCCGTGGAAGTACCGTCGTACTGGCGCTACGACGCGATGGCCACCTACGCCCTGACCAAGAACGTAGACCTGCAATTGAACGTGCAAAACCTGACCGACAAGCGTTACTACGATCAGGTCTTCACCACGCACTACGCCCACATGGCCGCCGGCCGTACCGCACTGATGAGTGCGAACTTCCACTTCTGACCATCAAGTGAGAGCGCAAAGCCCCACCTGCCTTAGGGCGAGTGGGGCTTTTGTGCATAAGGCGCGCAGGGTGGTATGAGCCCGTTTGCGAAGCGGGTTATGGCGCAATGGGCGCAGCAGCTCCCAATAAAGAATCAGATACGGATGAGAATGCATCTGTTTATGCGCATAATGCGCGCAGCAGCGGGTTATCGAGGTCATGAGGGTGTTGAAGAAAGTCCTGTTTCAACTGCATTGGTTCTTCGGGATAACAGCGGGTCTGGTGCTGGCCCTGATGGGCATCACGGGTGCGTTGTACTCCTTCGAGGACGAAATCCTGGACGCGCTCAACCCTGAGGCGCTGTTCGTCCAGCCTGGTGAGCATCAACTGTCGCTCGGCGAAATGGTCAGCCGACTCGAAGCACAGGGCCAGGACAAGGTGGCGATGTTCCGCATCGAAGTCGCCGGGGACCGGGCCGCTCAAGTCTGGTTCAAGCCTGCACCGGGCGAGCGCCGCGGCGAGATGCACAATTTCGACCCCTACACCGGTGAGTTCAAGCCGGACGCGACAGGCCAGGACGTGTTTGGCTTCATCCTCAACCTGCACCGTTTCCTTGCGGCGGGTGAGTACGGCAAGCAGGTCACCGCCGCCTGTACCCTGATCCTGGTGTTCTTCTGCCTGTCCGGGCTCTATCTGCGCTGGCCTAGGCAGGCACTGAACTGGCGTGTCTGGTTGACACTGGACTGGGCCAAGAAAGGCCGCAGTTTCAATTGGGATCTGCATTCGGTATTCGGGACCTGGTGCCTCATCGTGTATCTGCTGCTGGCTGTCACGGGGCTGATGTGGTCCTACGACTGGTTCAGCAACGGCATGAACAAACTGATCGGAGATCCGCCGGTCGCGGGCGAACAACGCCGTGGCGCAGGCCCGCGCCCGGCTGCAGGCACTCGCGACGCGGCGCCGGAGCAGCCCGTGGTCGTCGATTACGCCGCCATCCAGAACACCATCGAGAAAACGGCCGGGCCGGGGCTGAAAGCTTATAACCTGCGCCTGCCTCAGGCAGCCGGTCAAATGGCAACGGTGTTCTACCTCCTGAACGACGCACCGCACCCTCGCGCATTGAACCAGATCACCCTCGACCCGGCCGATGGCAACCTCAAGGCCGTTTCACGCTACGCCGACAAGGGTTATGGGGCGCAACTGTTGATCAGCAACTACGCGCTGCACACTGGCAGCTACTGGGGCATCACCGGTCGTATCGTGGTAACCCTTGCGGCCATCCTGATGCCGTTGTTCTTCATCACCGGGTGGTTGCTGTACCTGGATCGTCGTCGCAAGAAGCGCGAGGTTCGCACGGCCCGTGGTGAAGTCGGTCAAGCCGGTTCCAGCACCTCCGGCACTCAAGGGCCTGCGTGGTTGATCGGTTTTGCCAGTCAGAGTGGGTTCGCCGAGCAATTGGCGTGGCAGACCGCAGGGCAATTGCAGGCCGCCGGTTTGCCCGTGCGGGTGCAGCGATTGGCTGACATGACGGAGCATGAACTTCAACAGAGCGAGCATGCGCTGTTTGTCGTCAGTACGTTCGGCGATGGCGAAGCACCCGACAGTGCACGAGGGTTCGAGCGTCGGCTGCTAGGACGGGCGGTGTCGCTGCAGCATCTCAACTACGCGGTTCTGGGCCTGGGTGACCGTCAATACACGCAGTTCTGTGGATTCGCCCGCAGGTTGCACGACTGGTTGGCCGAGCGTGGCGCAAGCACGCTGTTCGCGCCAGTGGAAGTGGACAGTGGGGACAGTGCCGCGCTTCAACACTGGCAGCAACAGTTGGGTGAACTGACTGGTTCGACGCCAGCCAGTCCCTGGAAAGCGCCGGAATACGAGAATTGGGTGCTGTCTCAGCGAGATTGGTTGAACCCCGACAGCGTGGGCTCGAAGGTGTTTTTGCTGGGCCTGATTTCAGCTTCCGACACCCGATGGCAGGCGGGGGACTTGATCGAAGTGTTGCCGCGTAATGGGATGTTTGCCGTCGAGCAGTTCCTCGCCGGGCTTGGCATTGCTGCGGATACACAGGTCAAGGTCGATGGTCTGCATGAAACGCTTGCGCAAGCGTTGGGCGGCCGTCAGTTACCTGCCAACCGTAGCCACTTGGTCGGCTTGCATGCGCAAGCGCTGGTGGATGCGCTGGTGCCATTGGCCATGCGTGAATACTCGATTGCATCGATTCCCGAAGACGGCACGCTGCAACTGATCGTGCGACAGGAAGTGCACCCGGACGGCAGCCTGGGCCTGGGGTCTGGCTGGTTGACCGAGCATGCGGCAGTAGGCGATACGATTAGCCTGCGCATTCGTCGCAACAGCAGTTTCCATCTGGCAAGTGAGCCTGCGCCGCTGATTCTGATCGGTAACGGCACCGGGCTGGCGGGGCTGCGCAGCTTGCTCAAGGCGCGTATCGCCCAAGGCGAACCGCGTAACTGGCTACTGTTTGGCGAGCGAAACGTGGCTCACGATTTCCATTGCGGCGATGAGCTGAATAACTGGTTGGCGTCCGGTGATCTGGCGCGAATGGACCTGGCGTTCTCCCGTGATCAGGCGCAGAAGGTCTATGTCCAGGATCGGTTGCGCGAAGCGGCAGATGAATTGCGTGTCTGGATCAATGAAGGCGCAGCGATTTACATCTGCGGCAGTCTGGAAGGGATGGCTGGCGGCGTGGATGAGGTGTTGAAAGCAGTGTTGGGCGACCACGTCGTGCAACGCCTGATTGAGCAAGGGCGCTATCGTCGCGACGTGTACTGATGTTGCTGGCCCCGTAGCAGTCCGGCTTGCCGACGGTGACGTCTGGGTGATCGCCGCCGACAAGCCGGACTGCTACGGGTAGGCGGTAAGTCCGATTGATCGTTCCCACGCTCCGCGTGGTAATGCCGCTCTGGGCGCTATGCGTCCGTTTTGGCGGTGACGCGGAGCGTCACGGGAGGCGTGCCCACGCAGAGCGTGGGCACGATCATTACCCTCTTAAGCCACGAACTGCTCAGCGTAGTGGCAGGCCACTTGACGGTTATCGACCGGCCGCAGCTCAGGGACTTCGGTGCTGCAACGCTCGGTCGCGTACGGGCAGCGCTTGTGGAACGCGCAACCTGAGGGCGGGTTGAGCGGGTTGGGAAGCTCGCCGACGATCTTGATCTTCGGCTTCAGCGGGTCCGGGTGAATCGCCGGGGTCGCCGACAGCAGCGCCTGAGTGTATGGATGCAGCGGGCGGCTGTAGATTTCTTCCTTCGGCCCCATTTCCGCAGGGCGACCCAGGTACATCACCAGCACACTGTCGGCGACGTGACGTACCACCGCCAGGTTGTGGGAGATGAACACGTAGCCGGTGTTGAATTCCTGCTGCATGTCCATGAACAGGTTCAGCACCTGCGCCTGAATCGACACGTCCAGTGCAGAGGTCGGTTCGTCCGCCACCAACACTTTCGGTTGCAGCATCATGGCGCGCGCCAGGGCGATACGTTGACGCTGACCACCGGAGAACATGTGCGGATAGCGCTGATAGTGCTCTGGGCGCAGACCCACTTGCTTGATCATCGCCTGCACTTTCTCACGACGTTCAGCCGCCGACAGGCCGGTGTTGATCAGCAGCGGTTCGGCCAGTTGGTCACCGATCTTCTGCCGCGGGTTGAGCGAGGCATATGGGCTTTGGAACACCATCTGCACGTCTTTGCGCAGTTGCTTGCGTTGCGCCTTGGTGGCACCCGCCACTTCCTGGCCTGCGATTTTCAACGAGCCGGAAGACGGCTCTTCAATCAGCGTCAGGGCGCGGGCGAGGGTGGATTTGCCGCAGCCGGATTCACCGACCACCGCCAGCGTCTTGCCCGCTTCCAGTTCGAACGATACCCCGTTGAGGGCGCGTACGGTCGCGTGGGGTTTGAACAAGCCTTGGGATACATCGTAGTGACGGGTGAGGTCACGGGCGGTCAGTACGATCTCGCTCATCACGCCACCTCCTGATTCAGCGGGTAGAAGCAACGCACCAGACCGTGGACCTGTGGGTCCAGTGTCGGGCGCTGTTGACGGCATTTGTCTTGGACGTACGGGCAGCGCGGCGACAGCAGGCAGCCACTCGGACGGTCATAGCGGCCTGGGACGATGCCGGGCAGGGTCGCCAGACGTTCGGCGCCCATGCTGTGTTCGGGAATCGCGGCCAGCAGCGCCTCGCTGTATGGGTGCGCCGGGACGTCGAACAGCGCGGGCACCTGACCGACTTCAACCGCCTGTCCCGCGTACATCACGCACACCCGTTGCGCGGTTTCGGCCACCACAGCCAAGTCATGGGTAATGAGCACCAGCGCCATATCCTGCTCTTTTTGCAGGGCCAGCAGCAGGTCCATGATTTGCGCCTGAATGGTCACGTCGAGGGCCGTGGTCGGTTCGTCGGCGATCAGCAGCTTCGGCTCACCGGCGATGGCCATGGCGATAGCCACGCGTTGGCTCATCCCGCCAGACAGTTGGTGCGGATAGGCTTCCAGCCGTTGGGCTGCGCCGGGAATTTCTACTTTTTGCAGCAGTTCCAGCGCGCGTTGATGAGCGGCTTTGCCTTTCAGACCCAAGTGTTGACGCAGGACTTCCTTGATCTGGAACCCCACGGTGTAGCTCGGGTTCAGGGCGGTCATCGGGTCCTGGAAGACCATCGACAGGTCCTTGCCCACGATCTGGCGACGCTGGCGCGGGGACAGCTTGAGCATGTCCTTGCCGTCGAAGCTCAGGGCATCGGCGGTCACGATGCCGGGGTGATCGATCAGACCCATCAGCGCCATCATGGTCACGGATTTCCCCGAGCCGGACTCGCCCACGATGGCCAACACTTCGCCTTTGTCCACGCTCAGGCTCAGGCCGTCGACCACCGGGGTGGCGTTGGCGTCGCCGAAGCGCACGTTCAGATTCTTGATTTCTAACAATGACATTCTGGCGTCCTCAGGCGGCGTTCTTGAGTTTCGGGTCCAGCGCATCGCGCAGGCCGTCGCCCATCAGGTTGATTGCCAGCACGCTGAGCAAAATGGTCAGCCCCGGAAGGCTCACGACCCACCAGGCGCGTTCGATGTAATCGCGGGCCGAAGCGAGCATGGTGCCCCACTCAGGCGTTGGCGGCTGAACGCCCAGGCCGAGAAAGCCCAGCGCCGCGGCGTCGAGAATCGCCGAAGAAAAGCTCAAGGTGGCCTGGACGATCAGCGGTGCCATGCAGTTCGGCAGCACGGTAATGAACATCAGGCGCGGCAGTGTGGCACCGGCCAGACGGGCCGCGGTCACGTAGTCGCGGTTCAACTCACCCATCACCGCTGCACGGGTCAGCCGCACATAGGACGGCAGCGACACGATGGCGATGGCGATCACCGTATTGATCAGGCCTGGGCCAAGGATGGCGACGATGGCCACGGCCAGCAGCAGCGATGGCAAGGCCAGCATGATGTCCATCAGGCGCATGATGGTCGGACCGAGAATCTTGGGGAAGAAACCGGCCAGCAGACCCATGAGGATGCCCGGAATCAGCGACATCACCACCGACGAAAGACCGATCAGCAACGACAGCCGCGAGCCTTGAATCAGGCGCGACAGCAAGTCGCGTCCCAGTTCGTCGGTGCCCAGGATGAACTGCCATTGGCCGCCCTCCAGCCAGACCGGCGGAGTCAGCAGGAAGTCGCGGTATTGCTCGCTTGGATCATGGGGCGCGACCCATGGGGCGAAGATGGCGCAGAAGACGATCAAGGCCATGAAGGCCAGGCCGGCGACAGCGCCTTTGTTCTTGGCGAAATGCTGCCAGAACTCTTTGTAGACAGAGGGGTACAGCAGGCTTTGATCGACTGCCGTTACGGGAGCGGGTGTGTTCATGGTCGTGATCTCAGCGCTGGTGACGAATGCGTGGGTTGGCGAAGCCGTAGAGGATGTCCACCACGAAGTTCACCAGAATCACCAGGCAGGCGATTAACAGGATGCCGTTTTGCACGACGGGATAGTCACGGGCGCCGATGGCTTCGATCAGCCATTTACCGATGCCCGGCCAGGAGAAAATCGTTTCGGTCAGCACGGCGCCGGCGAGCAGGGTGCCCACTTGCAGGCCGAACACGGTCAGGACCGGAATCAGCGCGTTGCGCAGGCCGTGGACGAACACCACGCGGGCAGGCGAGAGCCCCTTGGCGCGAGCGGTGCGCACATAGTCTTCACGCAACACTTCGAGCATCGAGGAGCGCGTCATCCGAGCGATCACCGCCAGCGGAATAGTGCCGAGCACGATGGCAGGCAGGATCAGATGGCGCAAGGCGTCCATGAATGAGCCTTCCTCATCGCTGAGCAGGGTATCGATCAGCATGAAGCCGGTTTTGGGAGGAATGTCGTACAACAGGTCAATCCGCCCCGAGACCGGGGTCCAGCCCAGAGACACCGAGAAGAACATGATCAGAATCAGGCCCCACCAGAAGATCGGCATCGAATAGCCCGCCAGTGAGACCCCCATGACGCCGTGGTCGAACAGGGATCCTCGTCGCAAGGCGGCGATGACGCCCGCCAGCAGCCCGATGATGCCAGCGAAGATCAGCGCCGCAATCGACAGTTCCAGAGTCGCCGGAAACAGCGAAGTGAATTCGGTCCACACGCTGGTGCGCGTGCGCAGCGATTCGCCGAGGTCGCCGTGGGCGAGCTTGCCGACGTAATCGAGGTACTGCGCATACAAGGGTTTGTTCAGGCCAAGGCGTTCCATGGCTTGGGCGTGCATTTCCGGATCGACCCGGCGTTCCCCCATCATGACTTCGACCGGGTCACCCGGAATCAGGCGAATCAGTGCGAACGTCAGCAAGGTAATGCCGAAGAAGGTGGGTATGAGCAACCCCACTCGGCGGGCAATAAAACTAAACATCTTCTCGTGTACCTCATCTGCCGGTTAGGCGTATGCCGACGGGTCAAAACGTCCTGACACTCGGTGATGCTGCATTGAAAGCCGCTTCGGACTGCTCATTTACAATTCGTAAACTCCGCTTCCTCGACTGTTTTCGCTTTGCCTCACCTTCGCGTCAAAACGTTCTGAACAATGCCTGTAGGCCCGCCGGATTCTTCTTCTACTTCACTTGGGTGGTAGCGAAGTTATTGGTAGTCAGAGGGCTGATTTGGTAGCCCTCTACGTTTTTGCGCATGGCGGTGAACATTTTTGTGTGCGCCATGCTGATCCACGGCTGATCCTGGTTGAAGATCACCTGTGCCTGCTCATACAGCGCAGCGCGTTCGGCCGGGTCGGTTTTTTCCCGTGCCTGATCGATCAGTGCCTGGAACTTCTCATTGCACCAGCGTGCGTAGTTTTCACCGTTTTTGGCGGCTTCACAGCTGAGGTTCGGCGTCAGGAAGTTATCAGGGTCGCCATTGTCACCTGCCCAGCCCGCCGACACCATGTCGTGTTCGCCGTTTTTCGCCCGTTTGAGCATTTCGCCCCATTCCATGACGCGTATATCTAACTTAATGCCGACTTTTGCCAAATCGGCCTGCATCATTTGCGCCCCCAGCATCGGGTTGGGGTTGGTCGGTCCGCCACCGTTGCGGGTGAACAGGGTAAACGTGGTGCCCTCCGGTACGCCTGCTTCCTTGAGCAAGGCGCGTGCCTTGTCCAGATCGTGCGCCGGGTTTTTCAACTGCTTGTTATAGCCCAGCAGGGTGTCCGGATAAGGGTTGACGCCCACAGTGGCATTGCCTTTGCCGAACAGCGCGTTGACGTAGGCCTCTTTGTCGAAGGCGATGTCGATGGCTTTGCGCACCCGCACGTCGCTCATGTATTTGTGGGTGGTGTTCATTGCGATGTACGCCGTGGTCATCGCGTTCAATTCGTCGACCTTCAGGTTCGGGTCTTTCTTGATGCTTGGGATGTCGTCGGGCTTGGGATACAGCGCGACCTGGCATTCGTTGGCCTTGAGCTTCTGCAGACGGACGTTGTTGTCAGTGGCGATCGCCAGGACCAGCGTGTCGGCCGGCGGCTTGCCACGGAAATACTCCGGGTTGGCCTTGAAGCGCACCTGAGCGTCTTTTGCGTAACGCTGGAAGATGAAGGGCCCGGTGCCGATCGGCTGGCTGTTCAAACCGTCGAGCTTGTTGCTCTTGAGCAGTTGGTCGGCGTACTCGGCCGAGTAGATGGAAGCGAACGCCATCGCCACATCAGCGAGAAACGGTGCTTCACGGCGGGTCAGCGTAAAGGTGACCGTATTGTCGTCCACTTTTTCGACGCTCTTGAGCAGTTCTTTGAAACCCATGCTCTCGAAGTAAGGGAAACCGACGGTGGACTGTTTATGCCACGGGTGATTAGGGTCCAGTTGGCGCTGGAAGCTCCAGACCACATCGTCCGCGTTCATGTCACGCGTGGGTTTGAAATAGTCGGTGGTGTGGAATTTGACACCCTTGCGCAGGTGGAACGTGTAATGAAGACCGTCGTCGCTGATCTCCCAGGACTCCGCCAGTGCTGGCTCGATGTCAGTGGTGCCAGGCTTGAAGTCCACCAGTCGGTTGTAAATGGTTTCCGCCGCAGCGTCTGCCGTGACAGCGGTGGTATACAACGCCGTATCGAACCCTTCCGGGCTGGCTTCGGTGCAGACCACCAGAGGTTTGGCTGAGACGCCGACGGCTGTGCTGAGCAGTGTCAGTCCTAGCGCCAGTGCGACTGCGTTGCGCAATGTTGCGAGTTTGAATGTCGATTTCAAGTGAACGCCCTCCGCAAGTGATGAAGCCATGTATGAGTGGGGTATCGGACCACTCGGTTTTTTTGGAACCGGGGTCCGAAACCATCCACGGGTCAGTGATTACAGGATGTTGAACGGGATCGTGGTGACCAGGCGGAACTCGTTGATGTTGCCATCTGCCTGGAATTCGCTCGCACGGTGCGTGGTGTACGTACCGCGCATGGTCGAGGCTTTCAGTGGGCCGTTCTGTACGGTGTAAGTTGCGCCGACGCCGTATTCGTAGTGGGTCTCGCCATCCATGCTGCGGACATCGTATGCAGTGCCCTTGTAATGCGTGCCGTCGATGTCGAAGCCGCGTGCCTGGTAAATGTTGAATTTCAACCCAGGTACACCGTAGTCAGCCATGTTCAACAGGTAGCTCAACTGGACCGACTTCTCGTTCGGGCCGTTGAAGTCCGAGAGCAGGGAGTTGGCCAGGAAGATGGCGTTGCTGTCGTGGATGTAGTCGAAGTAGGTGTCGCCTTCCACTTCCTGATAGGAAATGCTGAAGCTGTGCGCCTTGTGGGTCGCGGTCAACGACAGGGAGTAGGTGTCGTTGTCGATCGGGCCCATTTTCTTCTGGCCCGAATCTTTGGTCTTGTAGTAGTTCAGGTTGGTGGACAGCCCCAGGACGTCGGTGTCACCCATCTCGTGCAGGAACGCGAAATAGTACTGGTGCCAGAAGTCCTCGACGTTCGAGACGTAGAAGTTGGTGGTCAGGCTCTTGAATGGCGTGTAGTCGACACCGGCGATGTCCACACGGTCGGCTTCGACGTTGGCGTTGGCCGTGTACTCGGAGCGGAATTTGGTCAGGCTCTGTTCGGAGCGCGGGGATACGCGGTCGAAGCTGCCAGCGGTGAACGACAGGTTGTTGAATTCTTTGCTGTCGATGCTCACGCCTTCGAAGCTGGAAGGCAGTGCACGGTTACCGATGTAGGCCAGAACCGGGGTGTTGAGCGACTGGCGGCCGGCGGTCAGCGTGGTGTTGGAGATGCGTGCCTTGACGTTGGCCAGGCCCAACTTGCTCCATTGGCCGACCGGGTCGCCGTTGTTTTCAGTCAGGGTGCGGTTGCCGCCACCCATGACATCGTCTTTGTCTCGGTCCAGCGCCACCGCGTTATAGACCGCCACTTCAGAGGCAAACCCTACCGTGCCCTGGGTGAAACCCGAGCTGAAGTCGACGATGGTGCCTTGCACCCAGTTGATGCGGCGAGGATCGCGATCGACGACAACGCCGTTTTCGCTACGCGACCAGGTCGCGCCGCGGCGCAGCAACTCGTTGGAGTACCAGTTCCTGGTTGAACCAGTGATTTTCATGTCTTCCAGAAAGCCCTTGGCTTCACTCTGCAGATTGGAAGGCGCCAAGGTCGTTGGAACGAATTCCTGACTGGTCGGCTCTGCCTGGGCCGCCACGCTCAAGGCGAGGGCGGAGAAGGCGAATACAGCAGTGCTGGCTTTTTTCACGTCTTATAGCTCCCGAATACAGCTTTTATAGAGGCCGGCTTTTATGGGTTGACCGGCTTTGGTGTCGCAGCCTTTTGGGCCATTTTTCGCTCGCTCCGCGGATTGCGGATAAAGCAATGCCACGATGAAGGTCATCGGTGGCACGGTTTCGTTTAGTCGGCGAGGGTGACGCCGGAGAAATTGTTGCGGCCGAACGGGCTGACTTCGAAGCCCTTGACGCTGGCCCTCAGGGGCTGGCTGACGGTCGAGTGGGCCACGGGCGTGATCGGAACCTGTTGTTTGAGATAGTGCTGCGCCTCTTTGTACAGGCCGATGCGCTGGTCTTTGTCGGCTGTGGCGATGGCCGCTTTGATCAGCGCATCGTATTTTTCATCGCACCACATCGAGTAGTTGTTGCCGCCAATGGACGCGCAGCTGTACAGCGTGCCGAGCCAGTTGTCCGGGTCACCGTTGTCCCCGGTCCAGCCAATCAGCGAGATGTCGTGCTCGCCGTTCTTCGAGCGCTTGAGGTATTCGCCCCATTCGTAACTGACGATGGTCGCCTTGATGCCGACCTTGGCCCAGTCTGCTTGAAGCATCTGCGCCATCAGCTTGGCGTTGGGGTTGTAAGGGCGCTGGACGGGCATGGCCCACAGGGTCAATTCGGTCCCTTCCTTGACACCGGCGGCGCGCAGGAGCTCACGGGCCTTTTCGGGGTTGTAAGGTGCATCCTTGACGGTTTCATCGTAGGACCACTGGGTCGGTGGCATGGCGTTCTGAGCCAGTTGGCCCGCACCCTGATACACCGCATCGATGATCGCTTTCTTGTCCACGGCCATGTCCAGTGCCTGACGCACTTGCAGCTTGTCCAGCGGCGCATGGCGCACGTTATAGGCGATGTAGCCGAGGTTGAAGCCAGGTTTCTGAATGACCCGTAGCTGTGGGTCGGCTTTCAAGGCCTCGACATCCGCCGGGCGCGGGTTGGAGGTGACCTGACACTCGTTCTTCTTGAGTTTCTGCACGCGCACCGAAGCATCGGTATTGATCGCGAAAATCAGTTGATCGACTTTTACACGTGCCGGATCCCAGAACTGTTTATTGGCGGAGTAGCGAATCTGCGAATCTTTCTGATAACGCTGAAAGACGAAGGGGCCGGTGCCGATGGGCGCTTGATTGATATCGCGAACATTACCGGATGCCATTAGTTTGGCAGCATATTCGGCCGACAGAATCGACGCGAAGTTCATGGCAATGTTTTGAATAAAGGCAGCGTCGACATGATTGAGTGTAAATGTCACGGTCATGGCGTCGGTTTTTTCGACCGCCTTGATGTTCTTGTCCAGACCCATACTGGTGAAGTAGGGGAATTCTGTAGGATAGGCAACGCGGAAGGGGTGCTCTTTATTCAACATTCGATTGAAAGTAAAGAGCACGTCGTCGGCATTTAAATCCCGTGTTGGCGTGAACGTCTTGCTGGTATGGAATTTCACGCCCTCCCTCAGATGAAAGGTGTAAGTCAGTCCGTCCGCAGAGACCTCCCAGCGGGTGGCCAATGCAGGCACCACCTGGGTCTGGCCGCGCTCGAATTCGACAAGGCGATTGTAAATGGGCTCGGCGGCATCATTATCGGTGCCGGAGGTATATTGCGCGATATCAAATCCGGCGGGACTGCCTTCGGAACAAAACACCAGGCTCTTTGTGGCTGCTTGGGTCGTGTGAATAGTGGCAAATAGCCCTGCAGTGAACAATGTGGAAATGACTTTATTTGTTTTACGCATGACGATCCTTATCGCTTGGGACTCGAATGGCCTGAATGATGCGGGAAACTCCGTGGCAATCGTTTGCGCAAACAGACTCTCTCAGACAGGAATACCCGACCGACCGATATATCTAGAAATCTCAGGTTCGGGTGCATAGGACGGTATGTCCGCCAAGCGCTCCAGTAAAGACTTCCAGTTGATTCAATATTTGTAGGAAAAGTGCTTATCGTTAGTAGGCAAATTCTTTCCGGTGCGGATTACTCATCTAACGATAGTCATTTTCATTTCAATAGTGCACGTACAACGACACGGTCGCGGTACCCGAAGGTAACGCGACCGTGAAGTCATGGGGAGGTGTTACTTACCGCTGACGCTCACGCCGTAGAACGAGTTCAGACCGAATGGGCTGATCTTGAAGTCCTGCACTTCTTTGCGCATTGGCTGGTAAACAGTCGAGTGCGCAATCGGTGTCATTGGAACCGCTGCCTTGAGCAAGTGCTGAGCCTGTTTGTACAGCTCGGTGCGCTTGGCCTGGTCGGTGGTTTCCTTGGCTTGGTGAATCAGCGTGTCGAACGGTTTGTCACACCATTTGGCAAAGTTGTTGCCGTTGACCGCATCGCAGCCAAACAGGGTGCCGAGCCAGTTGTCCGGGTCACCGTTGTCGCCGCTCCAACCGATCAGCATTGCGCCGTTTTCGCCGTTTTTCGCACGCTTGATGTACTCGCCCCACTCGTAGGAAACGATCTTGGCGTTGATGCCGATTTTCTTCCAGTCGTTCTGGAGCATTTCAGCCATCAGCTTGGCATTGGGGTTGTACGGACGCTGAACCGGCATCGCCCACAGGGTAATTTCGGTACCCTCGGCCACGCCTGCCTTTTTCAGCAGTTCCTTGGCCTTGGCCACGTCGTACGGGGCGTCCTTGATGGTCGTGTCGTAAGACCACTGGGTCGGCGGCATGGCGTTGACGGCCAGTTGGCCAGCGCCCTGATAGACCGCATCGATAATCGCTTTCTTGTCGACAGCCATGTCCAGCGCCTGGCGCACTTCCAGCTTGGCCAGCGGGTTGGGCTTGGTTTCGCCTTTGATGGTCGGCATCACGTTATAGGCGATGTAGCCCAGGTTGAAGCCTGCCTGGTCGGGCATCTTCAGCGCCGGATCGGCCTTCAGCGGAGCGAGGTCGGCCGGACGGGGATAGGCAGTGATCTGGCACTCGCCTTTCTTGAGCTTTTGCGCACGGACTGATGCATCGGTGGTGATGGCGAAAATCAGGTTGTCGACTTTGACGTCTTCAGGCTTCCAGTAATCCTTGTTTCCGGTGAAACGGATATTGGAATCCTTCTGGTAGCTTTTGAAGACGAACGGACCCGTGCCGATCGGCTTCTGGTTGATGTCTTCCGGTTTGCCTTCCTTGAGCAACTGGGCGGCGTATTCGGCGGACTGAATCGACGCGAAGCTCATCGCCAGGTTCTGAATGAATGCCGCGTCGACAGTGCCCAGCGTCATTTTGACGGTGTGGTCGTCGAGCTTCTCGATCTTGGTGATGTTGGTGTCCATCGCCATGTCGGTGAAGTAAGGGAATTCGGTGGGGTAAGCCTTACGGAACGGGTCGTCCTTGTTGATCATGCGGTTGAACGTGAACAGCACGTCATCGGCATTGAATTCGCGGGTCGGCTTGAAGTAAGGCGTGGTGTGGAACTTGACACCTTCGCGCAGGTGGAAGGTGTAGGTCAGGCCGTCTGCCGAGACGTCCCAACTGGTAGCCAGACCTGGAATGACGGCGGTGCCGCCACGTTCGAATTGACTCAGACGGTTGAATACGGTCTCGGCCGAAGCGTCGAAGTCGGTGCCGGTGGTGTACTGACCTGGGTCGAAACCAGCAGGGCTGCCTTCGGAGCAGAACACCAGATTCGATGCTGCATGAGCGAAGGGAGCGCTGGCGATCAAACCTGCGCCGAGAAGAAACGGAATGACCGCTTTTTTGAGCATGGTGGCCTCAGTTGTTGTCATTTTTTAATTGAGGATACGGCCTTGTGGGCCGATCCCGGGGATACTTATGCAGGCGCCATACCCAAAGCAAGATGCTGGCGCCAAACAAGTGGCAAAGCGTGGCACGAACGTACACGAATGTCGCAAAACTATAATTCCTGGCGGAGTTGAACGTTTGCGTGTCGCATATCGGCATGTTTAGTGCGCAATTCGGGTGCATGGGCCCGTTGCGAATGCACCCGTTTGTGCCTCAACTGTTACTTCGCTGTTGATCGGCTGCTGCCTCACGGGGCCAGGCTTACCCCGTAGAACGGCGTCAGGCCGAACGGGCTGAGCTTGAAGTCCTGCACCTCCTTGCGCATGGGCTGGAACACCTTCGAGTTGGCGATCGGGGTGATTGGCACGTCGTTTTTCAGGATGTTCTGGGCCTGGCGGTAAAGCTTGATGCGCTCGTCACGATCCGTAGTCACCTTGGCCTGAGTCACCAGCTTGTCGTAGCTCGGGTTGCACCACTTGGCGTAGTTGCTCCCCTTGACCGCTGCACAGCTATAGAGCACGCCAAGCCAGTTGTCCGGGTCTCCGTTGTCGCCTGTCCAACCATAGATCATGACGTCGTGTTCGCCAGCCTTGGCGCGTTTGATGTACTCCCCCCACTCATAGCTGACGATGTTGGCTTTGATGCCGATTTTTGCCCAATCGGACTGGATCATTTGCGCGGACATGCGTGCGTTGGGGTTGGAAGCGCGCTGTACGGTCATCGCCCAGAGATTGAGCTGTGTTCCCGGCGCAACGCCGGCCTCCTTGAGCAAACGCCTGGCCTTCTCCGGATCGTAGGGCGCGTCCTTGATGGAGGGGTCGAAGCCCCATTGCGCTGGGGGCAAGGCGTTCTGAGCCAACTGGCCCGCTCCTTGATACACCGCCTTGATGATGGCGGGTTTGTCGATGGCCATGTCCAGTGCCTGCCGTACCTTGAGCTGATCCAGCGGCGGGTGCGTGACGTTGTAGGCCAGGAAACCCAAGTTGAATCCTGGCTGGCTCATCACTTTCAGATGAGGGTCCTTTTGAGCCTCTTCGATGTCCTGCGGGCGAGGGTAGCCGCTGATCTGGCATTCGCCCGCCTTGAGTTTCTGCAAGCGCGTGGCCGCATCGGGAGTGATCGAAAAGATGAGGTTGTCGAGTTTCACATCCTCAGGTTTCCAGTAGTGCTTGTTGCCAACGAAGCGAATCTGCGCGTCCTTCTGGTAGCGCTTGAACACAAAGGGGCCCGTTCCGACAGGTTTCTGATTGATCTCGGCTGCTTTGCCCTCCTTGAGCAACTGCGCCGCGTATTCGGCAGACTGGATGGACGCGTAGCTCATCGCGAGGTTTTGAATGAACGCTGCATCAATGTTGTTCAGGTGAAAACGAACGGTCTGGTCGTCCACCTTTTCCACCCGCTTGATGGTCTTGTTCATGTCCATGTCGCTGAAATAGGGCGATTCGGACGGGTAAGCCTTGCGGAACGCATCTTCGGGATCGAGCAGGCGATTGAACGTGAACAGCACATCGTCGGCGTTGAAATCTCGGGTGGGTGTGAAAAAGTCAGTGGTATGGAATTTCACCCCTTCGCGAAGATGGAACGTGTAGGTCAGGCCATCATCGGAAGCTTCCCACTTCGTCGCCAGCCCAGGCTCGACTTCGGTGCCGCCCCGTTTGAATTGCGTCAGGCGGTTGAAGACGGTCTCGGCTGACGCGTCGAACTCAGTGCCGCTGGTGTACTGGCTGGGGTCGAACCCCGCCGGGCTCGCTTCAGAGCAGTACACCAGCGTGCTGGCTGCCTGTACCGATGGCGCACACAGGGCCATCGCAGCAGCCAGAAGCAGGGGTTTGAAGGTGTTCTCCATGTCGACCTCTTGCAAGTACGGCATTCATGCCTGGAAATCATCGGACGATGATAACCAGGGAAAATGCCGTACTGTCGAGGGTTAATGACGGGGCACCCGGGTCACTAGCGGAAGAAGCCCAGTTTTTCCAGCGCCAGTCTAAGTAACGACCCCTGTGGCGTCAGGTTGAGTAACACCCAGTAAGGCGAATGGGGATCCTTGATTTCGCCGCGCAGGAAATCCAGGTAAGCGGCACCATCTTTTTCCATTTGGTTCAATGCCCGGCGTCCAGATTGAGTGATCTTTTCACTGATGCTCAGCATTTCCTCTTTGGACGTGCTGAATCTCACCGCTTCCGGGTTAGCGGCGGCCCAGTCGGTCACCTGTGCATCCTGCCAGTCGCTGTTCTGGGGATGAGTGAAGTAGGAGACGGCGGTGGCGATCGGGTCGGCTTCGGCGTCGCCGTTCCAGTAGGCCACCATGGCTTCACCGACTTTTCTGACCGCTTCAAATGCGAGCGCGGCTGCAATCGAGTGCAAGGGATGTTCTGCATGATCCTTCGCCAATTGCGAATGCGTCGGGTCGGTGGAGCCGTTCTCGTGCGGGTCTGCTCCGTAGCGGGTCTGCCAGTCGTCGATGTTCTCGCTGAACTGGATCAACAGATCCTTCATGACGATGCCGGTCGCATTGCCTACCACCGCGTACAAGCCTTCCAGGTATTTCGCACTGCGTTGGAAAAACTCAACCAAGGGCAGCTCTACCCACTGATCTCGTGTCTCGAGATACGTCTGGTAAATGTCCAGGTAGCGGGGGTTCTGATGCTCGGCCAGGAGGATCAGCAGAATTTGCTCGCGTTCGCTACGGTCCCCAGCCTTCGTCGGCTGGTACATCAGGTCGCGTGGCGAGAAGAGAAGGGATCCCAGTGGCCCGATCAGGCTGGCCAGCGTGTCCGAGGCGCCGAAGGTCCCGGTGACCAATGGCAAGCCGGCCTTGCAGTGGGCGGGAGAGGTCCACGGCAGAACGGCCTCGTGCCCATTCTTGATCAGCGCCAATTCGACGAAGTTGGAATGGGCGAAGAAATCCTCGAGTACATGCAGTGCCGAACCGAATGCGCTCAGCCCCGCCGGGGACCTTTTCAGCGTCATGGCCCGTTGCAACTCGCTTGTCATGAAATCCACCGAGCGCGCCAGATAACGCTTCATGGAGGTATCGTAATCGATGTCCAGCAGCGGATCGCCGGGAAACACCAGCGCTTCGAATTGCGGATCGCGAAGTCTAGGATCCGGGGTGTCGAGGTCGTCCGTCCTGGGGTTGTCGAGGTGTTCGCTGGGACGGTAGACACCTAGCTTTTCCGGCGTGACCGTGTGGTGAAGCGCCGCGTTCTTGCGCAGTTGCGGGAAATGCTTGATCGACAGAACGTCGACGATACGTGTCAGCGCTTCCCGTGACAGGACCTCTGGAAAATGCTTGTCCATGCCGGGGGCGCGAACGACTTTCGGATCGATCAACTGCGAATAATCTCGCAGCCAGTTGCCAAAATAGATGGCGTCCAGTTCGTATCGGCTCAGGTCCAGCTCCAGCAGTGCGCGTTCAATCTGCTGGTGAGTCTGATGCTGGGCATCGCCATGACCCGCTTCGAAACGGGCGAGCGGCGGGGTGTCGGGGTTCGGGAACAGAATTTCCACGTCATCGTCCACACTGTCCGAAGGGTGGGCGGGGGCGTTCAGCGTCTTGTCTAATTTCATTTCAAATTTCTTCCGTGAAAATGGGCGACACGTCGTGCTCGCGAAAGCGCGATCCCTGTGTCGTCGTAGGGTGTACTGCGGTGCTTATACTGGTCTGCGGAGAGATAGCCGGGAATCAGCCATGTCAGTTTGGGGCGTAAGAACCGGCGAGGGCATTAGTGTGAGAAGGAGGATGTGCCAAGAAGGGAATGGCACATCGCAAGCTGGGAAACAGCGGCAGCTTCAGGCTGCCGCGGGCAAAAGGATCAAGGGATCGCGACTTCGATGACACCGTCCGCGGTGACGCTGACCTGGCTTGTGCCGGCCTCGACATCAGGGGTGGGCGCGGCATCGGCGCGTGCCGCTTTCATCATCATCACCGGCGCTCGCAGGTAAGGCTGAGGATAGCCGGAGGTGTTCAGGTTGAGGTTGACCAGCTTGTAGCCGCTGCCACCCAGGGCCTCGGTGACCAATTGCGCACGGGCCTTGAAGGCCGTGACGGCACTTTTCAGGAGAGTGTCTTCACTGGCTTTGCGAGCGGGGTCAGAAATGGAGAAGTCCATGCCGCCCATCTTCATATCGCTGCCCAACAACTCGCCGGTCAGTTTGGACAAGGCGGCAAAGTTCGGACTTTCCAAGCGCAGCTCGGCGCGCTCGCGCCAGCCGGTGATTTTCTGGCCTTTATCGTCATAGATCGGGTAGCTGTTGCGGCTGCCTTGGCGAATGGTCACATCCTTGACCTGGCGTGCTTCGCCCAGTGCCTTATTGAGGGATTCGGTGATGCCGGCGGCCAGTTTCGCCGGGTCGGTGTCCTGCGATTCGGTGTACAGAGTGACGTTCATCAGGTCGCGCTGGACGTCCTGATTGACCTCGGCGCGAACGGATACCTGATTGTAATGAACGTCTTCAGCCAGCGCGGAGACGCTGGTCAGCGCTGTGGCACCGAGGGCGAGGAGAGAAACGGTGGAGCGAAGGCTGAGCATGTGAAACTCCTTGTTTGGCGAGCCGCCCGGTATGCAGTGATGCGCGTTGTCGGACGGATGCCCATCAGACTGTGATCCCGGGATCTTGTTCCTGATGCCGCATGCGCGTCTGTAGGGCATCCGGACGTCCCCATACACATTCTGCTGTGGCGGTTTGACGCACTTTGGCGGAAAGCCGCACGCCATTGGTTATACTCGCTCGGATCCGCCTGGAGCGCTCATCAGGAGAGCTCATGCTCGCCGTACAATTGACCTCAGCCACGCGCCAGAACCTCTGGCGATTGACCTTCATCCGCATCCTGGTCCTGGGGGCCCAAGCCGGTTCCGTGGGCTTCGCGTACCTGTTCAACTTGCTGTCCCTGCCGTGGCTGCAACTGGACATCACGCTCGGTTTTTCAGCCATTGTCTGTCTATTGACGGCGATCCGCTTGCGCACTTCGTGGCCCGTCACCGAACTTGAATACGCCGTGCAACTGGCGTTCGACCTGTTTATCCACAGTGCCTTGCTGTACTTTTCCGGCGGTTCGACCAACCCATTCGTCTCCTACTATCTGGTACCGCTCACCATCGCCGCCGTGACGCTGCCCTGGCGCTATTCGCTGATTCTGTCGGGGATCGCGCTGGCGCTTTACAGCCTGATGCTCGCCAATTTTTACCCGGTCGCGACCTTCGCCATCGCCCGCGAAAAGATGCAGATTTATGGCATGTGGTTGAGCTTCGCTCTGGCGGCTGGGGTCATTACGTTCTTCGCCGCGCGCATGGCCGAAGAGCTGCGGCGTCAGGAGCAGATGCGCGCTCTGCGCCGCGAAGAGGGCGCGCGGGACAAACAATTGCTCGCCGTGGCCACTGAGGCGGCGGGGGCGGCCCACGAACTGGGTACACCTTTGGCGACCATGAGCGTGTTGCTCAAGGAGATGCAGCAGGACAACAAGGATCCCGCTTTGAAGGAAGACCTGGCCGTGCTGCAGGATCAGGTCAAGCTGTGCAAGGAAACGCTCCAGCAATTGGTACGCGCTGCAGAGGCCAATCGGCGAATGGCGGTCGAGGAACAGACGGTGAGCCGCTGGCTCGACCAGGCCTTGGACCGCTGGCACCTGATGCGCCCCGAAGCGACTTACCGTTTCCAGCGGCTGGGGCAGGGCGATGTACCGATGGTCGCGCCACCTCCCGATCTGACCCAGGCCCTGCTGAACTTGCTGAACAACGCAGCGGACGCCTGCCCGGACGGTCTGGAGGTGACGCTGGACTGGGACATCGCCGAGATCAGCATCACCATACGCGACCATGGTGCTGGGGTGCCGTTGGCCGTGGCTGAACAGATAGGCAAACCGTTTTTCACCACCAAAGGCAAAGGCTTCGGTCTGGGCCTGTTTCTGAGCAAGGCCAGCGTGACCCGCGCGGGCGGCTCGGTAAAACTCTATCCTCACGAGGAAGGCGGCACGCTCACCGAGCTGCGTCTACCCCGGAACGCAACAGGAGATGAAGCATGACTGACGAAAACCAGGTCGAAGGCGAAGAGTTGCCGCACCTGTTGCTGGTGGACGACGACGCCACCTTCACCCGCGTCATGGCCCGCGCCATGGCGCGCCGCGGCTTTCGGGTCAGCACGGCCGGCTCCGCCGAAGAGGGCCTGGCCCTGGCGCAGCAGGACATTCCCGACTACGCGACCGTCGATTTGAAGATGGAAGGCGACTCCGGACTGGTGCTGCTGCCCAAACTGCTGGAACTGGACCCGGAAATGCGAGTCCTGATACTGACCGGTTATTCGAGCATCGCCACTGCCGTCGAAGCCATCAAACGCGGGGCCTGCAACTACCTGTGCAAACCGGCTGACGCGGACGATGTGCTGGCCGCCTTGTTGTCTGAACACGCCGATCTGGACACGCTGGTGCCGGAAAACCCGATGTCTGTCGACCGCTTGCAGTGGGAGCACATCCAGCGGGTACTGACCGAGCACGAGGGCAATATTTCGGCCACGGCGCGGGCGTTGGGGATGCATCGCAGAACGCTTCAGCGCAAGTTGCAGAAGCGCCCGGTCCGCCGCTGAGCAGAGGAAGGCCAGTTAAAGATTTATTCATGGAAGACCGCGCGTGGCGTCTGGCACATTGGTGCCAACGCCCATCATTACCTGCGTCCGAGCCTATACATGAATGTCGATATCGATGAATCCAGGGTCAATGACACGGTGACCGGGAATTTTTTTTCCCGCGTCTGGAAGCTGGTGACGCCCTACTGGCGTAGCGAAGAGAAGGGCATGGCGTGGGTGCTGCTGATCGCCGTGATCGTTCTCTCTCTGTTCAGTGTCTTTATTTCCGTGCTCGTCAACAGTTGGTACCGGGATTTCTACAATGCGCTTCAGGAGAAAAACCTGGCGGCGTTCACCCACCTCATCCTCTATTTCTGTGGCATCGCTGCCATCGCGATTCTGGGGGCGGTGTACCGGCTTTACCTCACGCAAATGCTCACCATCCGCTGGCGCCGCTGGCTCACGGAGCAGCATTTCACCAAGTGGCTGTCGCACAAGAACTACTATCGGCTGGAGCAGGGCGGTTATACCGACAACCCTGACCAGCGTCTGTCCGAAGACCTCAACAACTTTACGTCCGACACGCTGAGCCTGAGTCTGGGGCTGCTGCGTACCGTCGTCAGCCTGGTTTCCTTCTCGATCATCCTGTGGGGCGTCTCAGGCAGTATCGAACTGTTTGGCGTGACGATTCCCGGCTACATGTTCTGGGCCGCGTTGCTCTACGCGGCGGTGGGCAGTTGGCTGACCCATGTGATCGGCAGGCGGTTGATCGGCCTCAGCAACCAACAACAACGCTACGAGGCGGACATGCGTTTCTCGCTGGTGAGGGTTCGTGAAAACGCTGAGAGCATTGCGCTGTCCGGCGGCGAGGCCAACGAAAACCAGCGTCTGAGTGCGCGCTTTGGCATGGTCTGGTCCAACTTCTGGACCATTATGAAGGTGCAGAAACGCCTGACGTTTTTCACCGCTGGCTATTCTCAGATCGCCATCGTCTTCGCCTTCGTCGTTGCCGCGCCACGCTATTTCGCGGGCAAGATCGAGTTGGGCGAACTGATGCAGATCAACTCGGCGTTCGGCAACGTGCAGGAAAACTTCAGTTGGTTCATCGACGCTTATACCCAGTTGGCGTCTTGGCGCGCCACCTGCGATCGCCTGCTCAGCTTTCGCCAGGCCATGGACGAAAACGAGGCGCGCATTCCGTCCATCCAGATCACCCACGATAGCGATGCCCTGCATGTGCAGGACCTGGCGCTGTCGCTGGTGGGCGGGCGTCACTTGTTGGACAACGCCAACATCGACATCGCGGCCGGCGAGAAAGTCATGCTCGGTGGGCGTTCCGGCAGCGGCAAGAGTACGTTGCTGCGCGCCATGGGCGGCCTGTGGAACGAGGGCCATGGCGCGGTGAGGTTGCCTGCGCGGCGCGCTTTCTTCCTGCCACAAAAGCCCTACCTGCCGATCGGCACCTTGCGCGAAGCGTTGAGTTACCCCCAGCCCCCTGAGGTCTACCCTGCCGAACGCTTCGCTCAGGTCTTGGAAACCTGCCGGCTGAACACGCTCGTGCCGCGCCTGGATGAAAGCAATCACTGGCAACGGATGCTCTCGCCCGGCGAGCAGCAACGCGTGGCCTTTGCCCGGGCGCTGTTGTTCGCGCCGGACTGGCTTTACCTCGACGAAGCCACGTCGGCGATGGACGAAGAAGACGAGGCTGCGCTGTACCAGGCGTTGCTCGATGAGCTACCGGGTGTGACGCTGCTCAGCATTGGCCACCGCAGCAGCCTCAAGCGTTTCCATCGCCGTTACGTGCGTATTGACGCTGGCAAATTGCAGGAGCAACCCCTGGCCGAAACAGTCTCCTGAGCTGCTGTAGCGTCAACGTGCCGCAAAAACCTATGAACTCGCCGGGTTTGTTATGTGATCGTACAACTCGGTGAGCTATCATGAGCTTTTCACGGCATTTAGAGACGCATGTTGGATATGGAAAATCAGAGTGCTCCGCCCCGCGCACGTCGAAAGCACCGCAGCCTGGCGCAGGAACTGGTCACTGAACTCTCCGAGCGCATCCGCAGCGGCGAGCTCAAGCGTGGCGACAAACTGCCCACTGAGTCCGCCATCATGGAAGAGCAAGGCGTCAGTCGCACGGTAGTGCGCGAGGCCATTTCCCGGCTGCAGGCGTCAGGGCTGGTGGAGACCCGCCACGGTATCGGCACATTCGTTCTCGATGTGCCGAGCGCCAGTGGGTTCCGCATCGACCCTGCGACCATCGTCACCCTCCGCGATGTGCTGGCAATTCTCGAATTGCGCATCAGCCTCGAAGTGGAGTCCGCCGGTCTTGCCGCACAACGTCGTTCTGCCGAGCAATTGGCCGATATGCGGGCCGCCCTCGATGCCTTGAACGAAAGCGCTGCCCATGCGACCGATGCCGTCGGTGCCGATTTCCAATTCCACATGGCGATTGCGTTATCCACCGGCAACCGCTACTTCACTGACATCATGAATCACCTGGGCACCAGCATCATCCCGCGGACCCGCTTGAACTCAGCGCGCCTGGCCCACGACGATCAACAGCACTACATGAGTCGTCTGAGCCGTGAGCACGAAGAAATCTACGATGCCATCGCCCGCCAGGACGCCGACGCCGCGCGTGCTGCCATGCGCCTGCACCTGACCAACAGCCGCGAGCGCTTGCGCCATGCTCATGAAGAGGCAGAATCGCAGCGGGCTTGAGGCCTGGCCTATGCAGTAAAGGGCCCTACGAAACAGACAGTGCCCTAAGGCTCAGCAGAGGGAACAGGGCTAGCTTTTCGCCGCAGGTATCGGGTCAGTAACACGCAGATCCACACTGCCAGCGACGGCGTCATGCTGAGCCAGATGAGTGTAAAAGTCCCCAGTACATTCGCGAGATCCTGACTTCCCATGGCCCTCAGGAACCATCTATAGGTGTTCGAGCCCCATTCACTGCGAAAAAAGCCGCGTACGGGTTCCAGATGCACGACGCAATAGCCAAGCACAGCGCTGAGCACCAGGGTGAACGCAATTTGCGCGAACGTGAGCAGCACTTGCCGCAGAAAAGTCTTGGCGAGCATTTTCATTTGCCTCGAACGATGACGCGCTTCAAATAGCGAGAGAGTGATAAGCAGATCCAGATAGAGGGGGGCAGCATTGAAAAGATCGCCAGGGTGATGAGGGCGTCCTCAGAACTTTCGCAGCCGTACCAGCTTATCGAATCGAGAAGCCAATCATGTGCATCGGCACCTGTCTTGGTTGCGAGAACCCAGTCGACCGGGCCGCCTCTCATCAAGCAGTAGGCCAGAGAGAGCGTCAGCGTGAGTGTGACGATCGTTTGTACGATGCCAATCAGAAGTTTGGTTAAAAGTTTGCCCATGATTCTAAGTATTTCTCTCTTAGTTCAATTGTTCAAATCTCGCAGATTGAGCGCTACGCTCACTCATTTTGACAGAGCAGGCATTGAGATTTTTGGAAGTGTGAACGTTAAATTCGAGCCCTGAGGCGAATCCTTACTCCTTGCCGCGAGTTTCTTTTTTCATAAGGCCTGCGCGGTGATTTCTTCAGCCACTCTTGGTATTGGTATGCGACGAACCTCTTTGGATGATGTTAATGACAGTTTGGGTACCTATTAACTCTTCGTTTTTTGCCGCAGGTATCGTGTCAGCAATACGCAGATCCATACGGCCAGCGACGGCGTCATGCTTAACCATATGAGTGTGAAGACATCCAGCATGTCGCGTAGATCCTTACTGCCCATCGCGTCCAGAAACCAGTTGTGGACTCCTGCGCCAATCCAGCTATCAAATGCCCATTGCGCAGGTTTCAAATACAGGACGCAATAGCCGAGCACCCCGGTCAGCGCCAGTGTGACTGCAACTTGCGCGAGCTTTACCAATAGTGTGCTGATAACATTATGGGCGAGCATGTTCATTTGCCTTGAGTGAGCGTTTTTTTAAATATCGAGAAATTGATAAACAAAGCCAGATGGACAGAGGCAGCACGGAGCCATACGACATGAAGATCAGGGCGTCCAATTTGTCTTCGATTCCTTCCCAACCCATAAAGTCGAGCAGCCATCGAAGGCCATATGCACCAAATCGGGTTTGATACAGCCAGCCTACAGGGCCAAAGTTGAGCAACGCATAGGCCAATGATTTGACAAGTGTGAGCGTAAATTACGGTGTGCAACACGAGTATTAGATGTCCCTGCTTTAGTGATCCATGGGTGAAGTGAGAAAACTGTAATGATTTGCGGCAAGGCGGCAAATAGGGAGAAGCGGAGCGATGGATCAATTTCAGAAATGGATTACACGCGGATCTTGAGCAGGATTACAGAAGGATCCTACTCCGCAGCGAATCGTTGCGAATCTGAGATCGTATGACCTGACTACTAAAGCCCTGGACAGCATCGGCAGGCGCGTGGCGTTGCGATCGCGGCAACGTAGACACGATGACGTAAGCAAGCTGGAGGGCGCGCCGAGGACGCCGCTCATCCCCTCTATCCCTAAATAATTTGGCACGGCTATTGAGGGACGGCGTTCCTAGTTGTACGATGACTTACGACATCGGCCAAGGGCTGGTGCGCTTTTCACACAATTGGCTCCCCAGGGTGTTCGAATAATGAATCCACAAGAACTGAAGTCCATCCTCTCCCACGGTCTGCTGTCCTTCCCTGTCACCGATTTCAATGCGCAGGGCGATTTCCATCGTGCCGGGTACATCAAGCGCCTGGAGTGGCTGGCCCCCTATGGCGCCTCGGCGCTGTTCGCTGCGGGCGGCACGGGTGAGTATTTTTCCCTGTCTGGCAGCGAATACTCCGAAATCATCAAGACGGCCGTCGACACCTGTGAGAAGAGTGTGCCAATCCTGGCTGGCGTGGGCGGGCCTACCCGCCAGGCCATTCAACAAGCTCAGGAAGCTGAAAGACTGGGCGCCAAAGGCCTGTTGTTGTTGCCTCACTACCTGACTGAAGCGAGCCAGGACGGCGTGGCGGCGCATGTGGAGGCGGTTTGCAAATCGGTCAGGATCGGCGTGGTGGTCTACAACCGCAACGTCTGCCGTCTGACCCCGGTTCTGCTCGAGCAACTGGCTGAGCGCTGCCCGAACCTGATCGGCTACAAGGACGGCCTGGGCGATATTGAGCTGATGGTTTCGATCCGCCGCCGCCTGGGTGACCGTTTCTCCTACCTGGGTGGGCTGCCGACTGCGGAAGTCTACGCTGCCGCCTACAAGGCACTGGGCGTGCCTGTCTATTCTTCGGCGGTGTTCAACTTCGTGCCGAAGCTGGCCATGGATTTCTACCACGCGATTGCCAAAGACGATCACGCCACCGTAGGCAAGCTGATCGACGATTTCTTCCTGCCTTACCTCGACATCCGCAATCGCAAAGCCGGGTACGCCGTGAGTATCGTCAAAGCCGGAGCGAAAATTGCCGGTTACGACGCCGGTCCGGTCCGCGCGCCGCTCACTGATCTCACGTCCGAAGAGTTCGAAATGCTCGCTGCGCTTATGGACAAACAAGGCCGGCAATGACCGTGACGTCCCGCAAACCGCTGAGTGATCAGCGGTTTTTTGCCATCGGGGCTTTCTTTCAACATCCGGACGGCGCCGTCCCAGGCTTCCTTGTGCTGACACGCCGTGCCCTCGCTTTACGGATTTCCAACGCGTCTGAGTGAAGGCAGAGGCGAGCAGCATACACACCTGAAAATCGTTTAACCCGCGTAAAAAAATAATGAGTGGGAGTTCGAACATGCAAAAAACCAGGCCGACGCACGTCCGCTATTTGATTTTGCTCATGCTGTTTCTCGTGACCACAATCAACTACGCCGACCGTGCCACCATCGCCATCGCCGGTTCCAGTCTGCAAAAAAGCCTCGGCATCGATGCCGTTACCCTCGGATATATCTTCTCCGCCTTTGGTTGGGCGTATGTCGCCGGCCAGATTCCCGGCGGCTGGTTGCTGGACCGCTTCGGTTCGAAGAAAGTCTACGCACTGAGCATTTTCACCTGGTCGCTGTTCACCGTGCTGCAAGGCTATGTCGGTGAATTCGGCCTTTCCACGGCCATCGTGGCGCTGTTCATGTTGCGGTTTCTCGTCGGGCTGGCCGAAGCGCCGTCGTTCCCCGGAAACGCGCGCATCGTGGCGGCCTGGTTCCCCACGTCGGAACGCGGCACGGCGTCGGCGATCTTCAATTCGGCGCAATATTTCGCGACGGTTCTGTTTGCTCCGATCATGGGCTGGATCGTTTTCACCTTCGGCTGGCAGCATGTGTTCATCGTGATGGGCGGCGTCGGCATCGTGTTCTCGCTGATCTGGCTGAAGATCATCCACAGCCCGCGCAATCACCCAATGATCAACCGGGCCGAACTCGACCACATCGCTCAAAACGGCGGCATGGTCGACATGGACAACGAAAAGAGCAAAGGCAGCGGCGGCCCGAAATGGGATTACGTGCGCCAACTGCTGACCAACCGCATGATGCTGGGCATTTACCTGGCGCAATACTGCATCAACGGGATCACGTACTTCTTTTTGACCTGGTTCCCGGTGTATCTGGTGCAAGAACGGGGGATGACCATCCTCAAAGCCGGTTTCATCGCCTCGCTGCCTGCCATCTGCGGCTTCGTCGGCGGCGTGCTGGGCGGGATCATCTCCGACTGGCTGTTGCGCCGCGGCAACTCGCTGACCTTCTCCCGCAAAGCGCCAATCATTGGTGGCCTGCTGCTCTCGACGTCCATCGTGACCTGCAACTACGTGGACATCGAATGGGTGGTCGTGGGCTTCATGGCCTTGGCGTTCTTCGGCAAGGGCGTAGGGGCGCTGGGCTGGGCTGTCATGTCTGACGCGTCGCCCAAGCAAATCGCCGGGCTGAGCGGCGGTTTGTTCAACATGTTCGGGAATATCGCTTCGATCACCACGCCGATTGTCATTGGCTACATCATCAGTTCGACCGGTTCGTTCAAGTGGGCGCTGGTGTTCGTCGGCGCCAACGCGCTGGTCGCGGTGATCAGCTACATCTTCATCGTCGGTGAAATCAAACGTGTGGAATTGAAAGATACCCCGGCACCCGGGGGCTCACGGGCCAGCGAAGCCCATGAACTCTCTCAAGCGAACTCCTGAGGAAACGCTGTGATGAACCTGATTCAACATGCCGATTCGCCGCGTTACATTCGCCTGCATGAACGCGACAACGTGGTCGTCGTGGTCAACGACCAAGGTGTACCGGCGGGGACGTCTTTCGATAATGGCCTCGTGACCCGGGACAATGTGCCCCAGAGCCACAAGGTCAATACCGTGGACATTCCCGAGGGTGGCGCGGTGATCCGTTATGGACAAACCATCGGCTACGCCTTGCAGCCGATTCCGCAGGGCAGTTGGGTCAAGGAAGACCAACTGCGCATGCCCAGCGCGCCACCGTTGGACAGCTTGCCGCTGTCCACCGACGTACCGGGCCCGGGGGAGCCATTGGAGGGCTACACCTTCGAGGGGTACCGCAATGCCGACGGTACGGTGGGCACGCGCAACATCCTGGGCATCACCACGACGGTGCAGTGCGTGACCGGTGTTCTGGATTTTGCCGTCAAGCGCATTCGCGAAGAATTGCTGCCCAACTACCCGAACGTCGATGATGTGGTGGCCATCACTCACACGTACGGCTGCGGCGTGGCCATCACCGCCAAAGATGCCTATATCCCCATCCGTACGGTGCGCAATCTGGCACGCAACCCGAATTTGGGCGGCGAAGCCCTGGTGATCGGTTTGGGGTGCGAGAAGTTGCAGGCCGAGCAGGTGATGCACGCGAACGACCCATCGGTCGACCTCAGCGAACAATGGATGTATCGCCTGCAGGATTCGAAACACGGCTTCAACGAAATGATCGAGCAGATCATGGAGCTGGCCGAAGTGCGCCTGCGCAAACTCGATCAACGCCGCCGGGAAACGGTACCGGCTTCCGAGTTGATTCTGGGCATGCAGTGCGGAGGCAGCGATGCCTTCTCCGGCATTACTGCCAACCCGGCGCTGGGCTACGCCTCTGACTTGCTGTTGCGCGCGGGCGCCACGGTGATGTTCTCCGAAGTGACCGAAGTGCGCGACGCGATTTACCTGCTGACTTCCCGTGCCGAAACCCCTCAGGTGGCCGAGGAACTGGTGCGCGAGATGGATTGGTACGACCGCTATCTGGCCAGAGGGGAGGCGGATCGCAGCGCCAATACCACGCCGGGTAACAAGAAGGGTGGCTTGTCGAACATCGTCGAAAAGTCGCTCGGTTCGATCGTCAAGTCCGGCAACAGCGCAATCAATGGCGTGCTCGGCCCCGGCGAGCGGGTGAGCCGCAAGGGCCTTATCTTCTGCGCGACCCCAGCCAGTGACTTCGTTTGTGGCACCTTGCAATTGGCGGCAGGGATGAACCTGCATGTGTTCACGACAGGCCGCGGTACGCCGTACGGCCTGGCCATGTCACCGGTGGTCAAGGTCTCCACGCGGACCGAGCTGGCGCATCGCTGGCCGGACCTGATCGACATCGATGCCGGGCGTATTGCGACAGGGCGTGCGAGCATCGAGGACCTGGGCTGGGAGCTGTTTCATTTCTACCTCGATGTCGCCAGCGGCAGAAAGAAGACTTGGACCGAACACTACCGTCTGCACAACGACATTACCCTGTTCAACCCTGCGCCAATTACCTGAATCCGACCCCGGTGACCGCGGTTCCGCAGGCTCAGGGATGATCGCTCACGGGCACGGCTTGACGCAGAGCGAGTCCTGCGGTAGCCCGTTGGTCACCTGCGGTTTGGTGGTCTGAACTTCGCTCTGCGCACGCCTATCCTTATTGCATGCCTTCAGAAGTGCTCTGGTCCGCAGGCCAAGGAGAAGATCATGCGTGCATTGACGTACCACGGCGCTCACGATGTGCGGGTGGAAACGGTCCCGGATCCGATCATCCAAGCCCCTGATGATGTTCTTCTGAGGGTGACGGCGACGGCAATCTGCGGATCCGACCTGCACCTGTACCGCGGCAAGATCCCTGCGACCGAGCACGGGGACATCTTTGGCCACGAGTTCATGGGCATCGTCGAAGAGGTCGGGCCGCAAGTGACGGCCGTCAAGCCGGGGGATCGGGTCGTCATTCCCTTCGTGATTGCTTGCGGCAGTTGTTTCTTCTGCGAGATGCAGGCGTACGCCGCGTGCGAGACCACCAACACCGGGCGCGGAGCGATTCTGAACAAGAAATCCATTCCGCCGGGTGCCGCACTGTTTGGTTACAGCCACCTTTACGGGGGCGTTCCGGGCGGTCAGGCGGAGTACGTGCGAGTGCCCAAAGGCAATGTCGGCCCGTTCAAAGTCCCGGGCACGTTGGTCGACGAGAAGGTCCTGTTTCTATCGGACATCCTGCCCACTGCCTGGCAGGCGGTACTGAACGCGGGGGTGACCAAGGGATCGAGTGTCGCGATCTACGGCGCTGGGCCTGTGGGTTTGCTCAGTGCGGCATGCGCGAAAATGCTCGGCGCAGAAACCCTCTTCATGGTCGATCACCATGCCTACAGGCTCGCCTACGCGCAGTTCACCTACGGTGCGATCCCTATCAACTTCGATCAGGATGATGACCCCGCCGACACGATTGTGCGCCAGACGCCAGGCATGCGCGGAGTCGATGCGGTGATCGACGCGGTGGGCTTCGAAGCCAAGGGCAGCACCACTGAAACCATTCTCGCCACGTTGAAGCTGGAAGGCAGCAGCGGCAAGGCGCTGCGTCAGTGCATCGCAGCGGTTCGGCGGGGCGGGACCGTCAGCGTGCCGGGCGTCTATTCGGGGTTCATCCACGGGTTCCTTTTCGGAGACGCGTTCGACAAGGGCCTGACGTTCAAAATGGGCCAGACCCACGTGCATCAGTATCTGCCTCAACTGCTGACGCTCATCGAAGAGGGCGCTCTGGCGCCTGAGGCGATCATCACCCATCGCCTGTCATTGGAGGAGGCGGCGGAGGGCTACGCAATCTTCGACAGAAAAGAGGAAGACTGCCGCAAGATCATCCTCACACCTGGCTTCGACAGTCGAGTGGATGCATCGGCCAATGATGGAGACTTGTTCCGTCAACCCTGACCGCCTTCCATTCGACCGGCCGCCGGGGCGCTACGAGTACGACGTCGCGTGATGTGGATAATCGACCAGGCGAGAACCGATCACCATTTCGCTGATCCAGTCCGTGAGCAGGGTGGTGTAGGCGAGTTGGCTGGTGTCGCTGCTCAGTCCGTGGTCGGCACCGTCCAGCAGCCGATACGTCAGGGAATGGGCCAAGTCGAACGCCGTGCGGTAACTCATGAGCGTGGCATGGGGTACGTAATCGTCCTGTTCGGATTCGACCAACAGCACATCGCCTTTGAAATCTTTGCATGCCGCCAGCGCGCGGTTGTCTGCGGCCGTGACCGCCGAGCGCCGATAGTGGGCGAGTTTGTCGCGGTCCAGCGCTTGCTTGGGCATGTCCCAGTCAGCGTCCCAGTACAGCGCCGGCACGCGCAGGGCCAGCCAGCGAACCGGGCGCATGGCGCTCAGGATGGTTGCCAGATAGCCGCCATAACTGCTGCCAATCACGGCGATGGCGCTGGTGTCCACCGCCGGATGGCTGGCAAGCCGGTCATACGCGGCCAGCAGATCCTCCATGCTGTGCTCCCTCGACACCACCGAGCGCATTTCATGCGTGCGTTCATGCCCTCGCAGGTCGAACGTCAAGCACACGCACCCCAGCCCCGTGATGTTCTTGGCCCGAGCCAAGTCGCGCTTCTGGCTGCCGCCCCAGCCATGGACGAAGAGGATGCCCGGCATTTTGGCGCCTGGGGTGAGGATAGTGCCGGAAATGCTATTTTCGCTGACATGAATATCGATGCTTTCACTGCGTACGGTCATAGGGCTGGACCTGTGTGAATTTACTGATGAGGCCGACATCGGGATCGTCGCCCTCGTAAAGGAGATGGGCCTGGGCGGGCAGCGTGGTGGGGCCGTAGACTTCGTGGCTCGAAGCTCCCATGCGTTGAAGTGACGGATCGGCTGCGAATGCCAGCAGCGCTTCGACCTCGGCCGGGCTGGCCCCGCCGATCCGCCAGGACTGCTCCAACACGCCGGAACACACCTGTCCGCGCGCATTGACCCCGTGGGCGATGTCGTAGTTGCGCCGCGAGGCCAGCAGAGTGGGGAAGCATTTCAGCGCGGCTCGTTCATAGCACATGGCCTGAGTCACCGAGCGGCGCACGGGGGCATCCAGGTCCATTGCCAGCAGCGCGTCGTAATCGCCCCGCACCAACCACAATTGCGAACCGCCATACACGCACTCGCCCTGGTTGTCCCTGGTCAGGCATTGGGTGCCGTGATAGCTGAGGGTCATCCCCGCAACCTGAACCTGCCCCACGCTGTAGGTGATGACATCGCTCAGGTCCTCTTCCAGTACCAGGCCCCACTCCTGGACTTCGTCCATGTCTTGTTGCGCGATCACTTGATCGAGCTCCGCTTCGCACGTCACCACCTTCTGGCCGCGTCCGGCGGTGGCCAATACCGGCTTGACCCGCACTGGCCCGTCCTCGAGCAACAAGCGTCCAGCGCGCCGAGCATCCTCTTGGTTGAACACGCTGAATCCCTTGAGCACCGAATCCCCCGCGTCTTCAGAAAATGCTGTCGACCAGCCGATAGGCAGGGCGGTGGCTTCTTTCAAAAGCGGATGGGAAATGGCCTTGGTCGCCATGAACGGGAAGTCGATGAGCCCGCCGAAGAAGTCATTCACGGTACGGATGTTCAACGCGTCGGCCACGTCCTGGCCGACCAATGTGTCGGAGGGAATGAAATACAGACGATGGCCGCGATGCAAGGCAGGGTCATACGTGCCGACGAATTGGGCACCCAGCAGACCTGCGATGCGCTCGGCCAATGCGTGTTGCACCACCACCTCGTGAGTGGCGAGCCTTTTGTGTGTCGCCAGCAGCACCACTTCAGATGCGGCGGTGCCAAGTGATTTGCTCATGGGGCAACTCCCTTCGCAAACGGGCGGTGATGCTGCATGTGATTCGAAGAGCGCGCAGCGCTTCGTTGAATGTCCTGGCGATGGCATCCTCGCCGATGGCGGTTCGGCTGACGCGCAGTTCGGTCACCCACTCTGCAGGCGGCGCCGCAACCTTCAGCGTCACGCCGACTTGCGTATCGCAGTGATCAGCTCTTCCTTGGTCATGGTCGAGCGGCCTTTGATATTCAATCCTCGCGCCCGCTGCATCAGGTCAACCTTGGTTTGGGAGTCCAGTGGCTGGCCTCTGCTCCGTGGAGCACCGTGTCGGGTGGCCGCTGCGCGCTTGGCGGAGTCTTTCCGGTCATGGGCCTTGGCACTTGGCGCTTTTCGGGTCCCCGAGCCGCCTTTTTTCTCCCCGCCGCCAGACTGTTTGTTCACCGTGGCCCAGGCACGGGCCTCGGCTTCTCCCTTCGATAGGCCTTTGGATTCATAGCTGTCCTCGATGTGAGCAGCTTTGCGCTTTTGCTCTGCGGTGTAGGTGTCCTTATTTCGAGTCGGCATTGTTTTTCTCCCGGATCGTCATTCGGCACCCGGCTTTTCGTCGGGTCTAACCGTTAGGAAGAACGACAGCCTGATGAGTTCCCCTGTTAATGATCAGTGGTTCAGTCGGGCTTATCTGCTTTTGCGTGGCTGTCGGCCTCGCATTCGGGGAAGGGGGCAGAGTGGTCGGCTTCTTCTTGATCGCCCATGGCCTTATATTTTTTGCGCAGCGCCCTGAGCTCCTTTTGGTCGAGGTTGTCCAGGCTCAACACGGCGTTTTGCGCGTCCTTGGTCACGCGCAATAATTCATCGATCTTGATATGCAACTGATCGGTATCGCGGTTCTGCGTGTTCTGGATCAGGAACACCATCAAAAAGGTAATGATCGTGGTCGACGTATTGATGATCAGCTGCCAGGTATCGTTGTAGTGGAACAGCGGCCCGGTCGCTGCCCAGACACAGATCAGCAACACTGCGAGCAAAAACGTCCGAGGGCTGCCCGTCCATTTCGACAGTGCCTGCGCGAACTTGGAAAATCTCATCACAAAATCCTTGAAAATCAACGGGCGACAAAACAGTGACCGTCCTCCGGTCCTGAAATTTCTTTTTACAAAATGAAATCGGTTGGGCGGCGCGTTTTTGAGTCCGGGAGGGGGCGCTGTTGCCCGCTTGCAACGATGCTGAAGGGGAGTTGCAGGCCATTCAAGCAAATGGGCAGTCGCGCAGTGCAGCGGTCAACCCCAGCCAAATACCGCCATGGCATTGAGGGTGCTGACTTCAGCGAGACGCTCGGCTGGCACGCTCATCCAGTCTGCCAAGGCGTTGCAAATATCCGGCAGGTGTTCAGGGCTGTTGCGCAGGCCGGGATACATCGAAGGCGCCATGTCGGGCGCGTCGGTTTCCAGCACCACGCTGTCGAGGGGCAGTTCGACGATGACGCGGTGCATGCGCAGGGCTTGGGGCCATGTGGCCGCGCCGCCCAGCCCTAGCTTGAAACCCAGCTTGATGTATTCCTTCGCCTCCTCGCGGCTGCCGGCAAAGGCATGCACGATACCGGCGCGCTTGAGTTTGAAGCGCTTGAGGGCGGCAATGGTATCGGCGTGACTGCGGCGCACATGAAGCAGGGCAGGTAGGTTGAAATCGGCGGCCATCTGCAACTGGCTGTCGAAGAGTTCTTGCTGTCGGGCCCGGTCCAGCGATGGAACGTAGTAATCCAGACCGATCTCACCGACGGCGCAGAGTTTCGGGTGGCCAGCCAGGCGCGCGAGTCGGTCGCGCAGGTCTGCCAGGTGCGCGGGGCGATGCTCGTCGAGATAGATCGGATGCAGCCCCAGCGCGGCATGCACCGAAGGCACCTGCAGCGCCAGGTCCCACACCCGCTGCAGATTGCGCTGATATACCCCCAGCACCACCACGCGCTCGACACCCAGCCGTTGACAGTGCTCCAGCACCGACTGCCGGTCGCCATCGAAGTCCTCGAAATCCAGGTGAGTATGGGTGTCGATCAGCCTCACCGGTCAGGCTCCGTGAATGCGCTGCTTGAACGTCCGCACGATCGCGTGCACCCCAGGCTCGTACTGGGTCTGCTCGATGGCAGAGAGCGCCAGTGCCAAGGCCTTTTCGGCAATCAGGTGATGCTGCTGGGCCATGGCGTTGACTGGAAGCGGGAGGAAGTCCAACAACTGCGTATCACCGAATGTGCCCAGATGAAGTTGATCGGGATTCAGACGGCGCTCATGCAGCAGATCGAACACCCCTTGCAGCAGCACATACGATGTGGTGATCAGCGCATCGGGGAAATACCCCAACCGGTCGAGCATCTCGCCCGCGACGCGCAGGCCGCATGGGCGACTGAAGGCTTCGCCATGTTCGATGATGACTGCACCTTCGAACCCCTCGAGCGCGTCTTCGAACCCACCGGCGCGGGCCTTGCTGACGCTCAACTCGGGTCGCGCGCCGATCAGCGCTATGTGTTTGGGGCCGATCTCGAGGAGGCTTCGTGTCAACTGTTGGCTGGCGTCGTGGTCGTCGCTGACGACCGAACAGAAATGGGCGGGGTCCATCTCCCGGTCGATGGCGATGACCGGAATGCCGTGTTTCTGCAGATCGCGATAGCTGTCATCGCTGGGGGGCAGGCAACTGGCGACGAACAGCGCATCGCAGCGGCGGGCGCGGAATAGCTGCATCAGTTGCAACTCGCTGATGGGGTCGTCATCGGAACTGGCAATCAACAGCTGATAACCTCGGGCGCGGGCCCCTTGCTCCAACTGCTTGGCGATGCGCGCGTAACTGGGGTTTTCCAGGTCCGGCAGAATGAAGCCAAAGGTGCGGGTGTGCCGACTACGCAGACCCGCCGCCTGAGGGTTGGGCCGGAAATCGTGAGCCTCGACCACCGCCCGTACACGCTCGACCGTTGCGTTGCTGATGCGTTGCTGCTCGGCCTTGCCATTGATCACGTAACTGGCGGTGGTGACGGAAACCCCGGCCAGACGCGCAATATCGCTGAGTTTCAAACGGACCTTCCTCTTGTTCTTCGGCTCGGACGCCATCGGATTTTCCCTGATTCGTGGCCATCATTACAGCAGACCAGGGACGGGAATGGCGGCTTTAGCGTTTTTTAGCGCGTTTCATTCGACATTTGATCGGATGAACTTCAAACCACGGAGATTATCGAGTAACGTGCCCGGCGTTCTAGATGAAACGATTCAGCAAGACAATTTTTTGCGCTAAATCAGCAAAACCGTTGGTCTACAACAAGAATCTGGCGCACCGTGCGCCGCACAGGAGAAAGCGATGCTCGAGCTGACCGTTGAGCAAATTTCCATGGGCCAGTCGGCTGCGGACAAACCTGCCGCGTTGCAATTGCTCGCTGATCTGCTGGTCGCCGACGGCCTGGTGGCGCCCGGTTACCTGAATGGCCTGCAGGCACGTGAGCAGCAAGGTTCGACCTTTCTGGGGCAAGGCATCGCCATCCCCCATGGCACCCCGCAGACCCGCGATCAGGTGTTTGCCACAGGCGTGCGCTTGATGCAGTTTCCGGAGGGCGTGGATTGGGGCGAAGGGCAAATCGTGTACTTGGCCATCGGGATCGCCGCCAAATCCGATGAGCACTTGCGCCTGCTGCAGTTGCTCACGCGTGCGTTGGGTGAAACCGACCTCGGCGAGGCGCTGCGTCAGGCAAAAAATCCAGAAGCGCTGCTCAAGCTGCTGCAAGGTGCGCCGCAGGAATTGGCCTTGGACGCGCAGATGATCAGCCTCGGTGCATCGGTCGATGACTTCGAGGAACTGGTGTGGCGCGGTGCGCGCTTGCTGCGTCGTGCCGATTGCGTGAGCAATGGTTTCGCCGCCGTTCTGCAGCAGGTCGAGGCCCTGCCGCTGGGTGAAGGCCTGTGGTGGCTGCACAGTGAACAGATGGTCAACAAGCCCGGGCTGGCGTTCGTCACACCTGACAAACCGATGCGCCATCTTGGCCAGCCGCTCACCGGCCTTTTCTGTCTCGCCAGCCTGGGCGAACCTCACCAAGCTTTGCTTGAGCGCTTGTGCGCGCTGTTGATCGAGGGCCGTGGTCACGAGTTGGGCCAGGCCACCAGCAGCCGCGCGGTGCTTCAGGCATTGGGCGGTGATGTGCCCCCCGACTGGCCGAGCGAACGTATCGCGCTGGCCAATGCCCACGGCTTGCATGCACGCCCGGCGAAAATCCTTGCTCAGTTGGCCAAGGGTTTCGAAGGGGATGTGCGCGTGCGCGTTCTCGACAGCGCTGAAAATCCCGTGTCCGCCAAAAGCTTGAGCAAACTGTTGAGCCTGGGTGTTCGTCGTGGGCAAGTGCTGGAGTTCATCGCCGAACCGTCCATCGCTGCCGACGCACTGCCTGCGCTGATCGCGGCGGTGCAGGAGGGGCTGGGCGAAGCGGTCGAACCCTTGCCCGCCGAGCCTGTTTGCGCCCCCGTCGATGCAACCGTCGAGAAAGCGCCGAGTGCACCGCAGGCTGGGGCGCAGATTCAGGCCGTTCCGGCGTCGCCAGGGATCGCGACCGGTCCGGCCCATGTGCAACGCTTGCCGGTGATCGAATACCCGCTGCGCGGCGAGTCGCCCGGCACCGAACGCGAGCGCCTGCATGGCGCGCTGGTGCAAGTGCGTGAGGACATCGGTGGCCTCATCCAGCGCAGCAGCGCCAAGGCCATTCGGGAAATCTTCGTCACCCACCAGGAGATGCTCGACGACCCCGAGTTGGTACAGGAAGTCGAACAGCGGCTGCAGCAAGGAGAGAGCGCTGCGGCGGCCTGGGCGCAGGTGGTGGAAACAGCGGCAAGGCAACAAGAGCAACTCAACGATACGCTGCTCGCCGAGCGTGCCGCGGACCTGCGTGACGTCGGGCGACGTGTGTTGGCGCAGATCTGCGGTGTTGAGGACCTCGTTGAGCCGGAAGAACCCTACATTCTGGTGATGGACGAAGTCGGTCCGTCCGATGTCGCCCGACTCGATCCTGCCCGCGTGGCCGGCATTCTCACTGCCCGAGGCGGCGCCACGGCGCACAGCGCCATCGTTGCGCGGGCGCTGGGCATTCCGGCGCTGGTTGGCGCGGGGGATGCAGTACTGTCCATCCCGTCCGGCACCCTGTTGCTGATCGACGGCCAGCGTGGGCGTTTGGACGTCGCGCCTGACGACCAAACGCTGGAGCAAGCGTTGCGCGATCGCGACACCCGCGCGCTGCGCCTGAAAGCGGCCGCCGCTCTGCGCATGGAGCCCGCCCTGACCCAGGACGGGCATGGCGTCGAGGTGTTCGCCAATATCGGCGACAGCACCGGCACCCCCGCTGCCGTTGAGCAGGGGGCTGAAGGAATCGGCCTGTTGCGCACCGAGCTGTTGTTCATGGCGCACAGCGCCGCGCCGGATGAGGCCACGCAGGAAGCCGAGTACCGGCGTGTGCTGGACGACCTCGGCGGGCGCCCCCTCGTGGTGCGCACGCTCGACGTCGGCGGTGACAAGCCGTTGCCCTATTGGCCCATCGACAAGGAAGAAAACCCCTTCCTTGGTGTGCGAGGCATCCGCCTGACGCTGCAACGCCCACAGGTCATGGAAAGTCAGTTGCGTGCCTTGTTGCGGGCGGCCGACGACCGGCCGCTGCGCATCATGTTCCCCATGGTGGGCACGGTTGAAGAGTGGCGACAGGCCCGTGAAATGACCGAACGTCTGCGCCGGGAAATCCCGGTGGCGGATTTGCAGCTGGGGATCATGATCGAAGTGCCATCGGCGGCGTTGCTGGCGCCGGTATTGGCCAAAGAGGTCGATTTCTTCAGCGTCGGCACCAACGACCTGACGCAATACACCCTGGCCATCGACCGTGGTCATCCGACGTTGTCGGCCCAGGCCGATGGCCTGCACCCCGCGGTGCTGCAACTGATCGACATCACGGTGCGCGCGGCCCACGCCCATGGCAAATGGGTGGGGGTGTGCGGTGAGCTGGCGGCCGATCCGCGGGCAGTGCCCGTGCTAGTGGGGTTGGGTGTGGACGAGCTGAGTGTGGCAGCGCGCAGTGTGGGCGAGGTCAAGGCTTGCGTCCGTGAATTGAACGTGGTCGGTGCTCGACAACTGGCGCAAAGCGCGCTGGCGCTGGCGAGCGCTGCTGAGGTACGTGCCCTCGTGGAGGGGCTGTGATGGCGAAAATTCTGACATTGACCATGAACCCTGCGCTGGACCTGACCGTCCAGTTGGGGCCTTTGCAGGTCGGCCAGGTCAACCGCAGCGAGTGCATGCTCAGTCATGCCGCTGGCAAGGGCCTCAACGTCGCCCAAGTGCTGGCGGACCTGGGGCACGAGTTGACCGTGGCCGGTTTTCTGGGTGTCGATAATCAACAGCCCTTCGAAGCGCTGTTTGCCCGGCGGGGGTTTGTCGATGAGTTCGTCCGCGTGCCTGGCGAGACCCGCAGCAACATCAAACTGGCCGAACGCAGTGGCCGCATCACCGACTTGAACGGGCCAGGCCCTCAGGTCGATGTGCAGGCACAGCAGGCGCTGGCCGCGCGGGTCGAGCAGCTTGCCGGGGGCTTCGATGCGGTAGTGGTGGCGGGCAGCCTGCCTCGCGGGGTGGATCCGCAATGGCTGAAGACGCTGCTGTTGGCCCTGACCCGCAAAGGGCTGAAGGTTGCGCTGGATACCAGTGGAGCGGCCCTGCGCGCCGGGCTCGAGGCCTCGCCATGGCTGATCAAGCCCAACACCGAAGAACTGGCCGATGCGCTGGACGCACCGATCATTTCCATCGAGGCCCAGGCCGAGGTGGCGGCGGCGCTGCACCAGCGTGGTATCGAACATGTGGTCATTTCCCAAGGCTCGGAAGGTGTGCATTGGTTCAGTGCCGATGTCGCGCTGCAGGCGCTGCCGCCCAAGGTTTCCGTGGCGAGCACGGTGGGGGCGGGAGATTCACTGTTAGCGGGTATGGTGCATGGTCTGCTCAGCGGTCATGCGCCTGAGCAGGTGCTTCGCACCGCGACCGCGATCGCGGCAATGGCGGTGACCCAGATCGGGTTCGGCATCAACGATGCGACGCAACTCAAGCGGCTCCAGGCCGGCGTGGATGTCCGCGCCATGAACCGACAATAAGAGAGGAAGTGTGATGAAGTTAGCGATTGTCACGGCCTGTCCGAACGGCAAGATCAGCAGCGTCCTCAGTGCCCGCCTGCTCGACGCGGCGGCACAGCGTCAGGGCTGGATCACCCAGGTCGAAGTGCATGACCCGCGTCACCCCGAAAAGCAACTGTCCGCCGCTGACATCGAGAGCGCTGACTGGGTGCTGGTGGTCAACACTGGGCCCTTGAGCCTCGACCGTTTCAACGGCAAGCGCCTGTATCAATCCACCCCGTCGCAGGCGCTTCAGGATGTCGACCAATTCCTGCGCTCGGCCCGCGAGCTGGCGCAGGTGCATGTTGCCAGCGAGCACGACAACGCCGTGGTCGATCCCGGCAAGACACCGCGTCTGGTTGCGGTGACCGCCTGCCCGACCGGTGTGGCCCATACGTTCATGGCCGCCGAGGCGATTCAGCAGGCGGCCAAGAAGCTTGGCTACGAGCTGCAGGTGGAGACGCAAGGCTCGGTGGGCGCCCGTAACCCGCTCAGCGCCCAGGCGATTGCCGAGGCGGATGTGGTGTTGCTGGCTGCGGACATCGAAGTGGCCACGGAGCGTTTCGCCGGCAAGCGCATCTATCGCTGCGGCACCGGGGTTGCGCTGAAACACGCCGAGGCCACCTTGAACAAAGCGTTGGCCGAGGGCGAAATCGAATCCTCTGCGGCTGCCTCCAAGTCCCCGGCGAAGAAAGAGAGAACCGGCGTTTACAAACATTTGCTCACCGGTGTTTCGTTCATGTTGCCGATGGTGGTGGCAGGCGGCTTGCTGATCGCGCTGTCGTTCGTGTTCGGCATCACCGCTTACAAGGAGCAGGGCACGCTGGCCGCTGCGCTGATGCAAATCGGTGGCGACGCCGCGTTCAAATTGATGGTGCCATTGCTGGCGGGCTACATCGCTTACTCTATCGCTGACCGTCCGGGCCTCGCGCCGGGGATGATCGGCGGCTTGCTCGCCAGCACGCTGGGCGCCGGGTTCATTGGCGGCATCATCGCGGGGTTCCTGGCGGGGTACGCCGCTGCCGCGATCAACCGTTACGCGAAACTGCCGGCCAGCCTCGAAGCGCTCAAGCCCATTCTCATCATTCCTTTGCTGGCCAGCCTGTTCACCGGGCTGGTGATGATCTATGTGGTCGGCAAGCCGGTGGCGGGCATGCTCGAGGGGCTCACCCGGTTCCTCGACAGCATGGGCACCACCAACGCGATCCTCTTGGGCGTATTGCTGGGCGCCATGATGTGTGTCGACCTGGGCGGCCCGATCAACAAGGCTTCCTATGCGTTTTCCGTGGGACTGCTTGCGTCCCAGAGCTACGCGCCGATGGCCGCTGCAATGGCCGCAGGGATGGTGCCGCCGATCGGCATGGGCATCGCCGCCTTGATCGCCCACCGCAAATTCGCTCAGAGCGAGCGCGAGGCGGGGAAGGCGGCATTCGTGCTGGGGCTGTGCTTCATCTCCGAAGGTGCGATCCCGTTCGCCGCCAAGGACCCGCTGCGGGTCATCCCCGCCAGCGTCGTCGGAGGGGCGTTGACCGGAGCCCTGTCCATGTTGTTCGGCTGCAAGCTCATGGCGCCCCATGGTGGACTGTTCGTGCTCCTGATACCGAATGCGATCAACCATGCGCTGCTGTACCTGCTGGCCATCGTCGCCGGCAGTCTGGTGACAGGCGTGTTGTATGCCGTGCTCAAGCGGCCTGAAGTCGTCGAGCTGGACGCCGTGCCTGCGGGCACTTGAGCGGGTCGGTATTCTCTTGCGCAAAGGTTCCGGGCGGTAGGCTGTCACAAACCTCCAACATTGCCTTGTTAGGTTTCCCTCTTTGCCACTTACGAGAGGGGACAAACATGACTCGGTTCGACCTTACCCGCCGTCGCATCATTCAGGCTGCCGGAGCCGGTTTGCTCATGCCAGGCCTGGCACCGGCGGTCATCGCCTCAGTCAAGGACCGTCCGAAGATGACCGATGGCGTGCAATCCGGCGACCTGCTGGGCGACCGCGCGATGGTCTGGAGCCGCTGTGATCGGCCTTCGCGGATGGTCGTCGAGTGGGACACCCGCAGCCTGTTCACCCAACCCCGTCGTGCCGTTTCGCTCCTGGCCGACCAACGCACTGACTTCACCGCACGCGTCGAGCTGACCGGACTGCCTGCTGACCAGGCCATTTTCTACCGTGTGTTCTTCGAAGATGCCCAGACCGGCGTCGCCAGCGAGCCGTGGTTCGGGCACTTGCGCAGCGCGCCGCAGGCCCGTCGCGACATCCGGTTTGTCTGGAGCGGAGACACGGTAGGGCAGGGCTTCGGCATCAACCCCGAGATCGGCGGCATGCGCATCTATGAAGCCATGCGCCTGCGCTTGCCGGACTTCTTCATTCACAGCGGCGATACCATCTACGCCGATGGGCCGGTGCCCGCGCAGATCGTCACCGAAGGGGGGCGTGTCTGGCGCAACCTCACCACGGAAGCCAAAAGCAAGGTGGCCGAAACGCTCGATGAGTACCGCGGCGCGTATCGCTACAACCTGATGGACGACAACCTGCGCCGTTTCAACGCCGAGGTCCCGCAGATCTGGCAGTGGGATGACCATGAGGTGACGAACAACTGGTCGCCAAGCAAACAGCTGGATGATCGCTATAAGGTCAAGGACATCCGCTTGCTGGCCGCCCGTGGCCGTCAGGCCTTCCTGGAGTACGCGCCAATGCGCCTGCAGCAGGCGGACAACGGCGGGCGTGTCTATCGCAAGCTCGGTTACGGTCCGATGCTCGACGTGTTCGTGCTCGACATGCGCAGTTATCGTGACGGTAACGACGCTAACCTTGCCGAAAAAGCCGGGCCGACCACCGCATTTCTCGGGCGTGAGCAACTGGAATGGCTCAAGCGCGAGTTGCAGGCATCTCGCGCGCAGTGGAAGGTCATCGCGGCGGACATGCCCATCGGGCTAGGGGTGCCGGATGGCGAGATCAGCCCTGGGGTGATGCGCTGGGAGGCCATCGCCAATACGGAAGACGGTGCGCCAAAAGGGCGTGAACTGGAGGTGGCTGAGCTATTGGCGTTCATGCGCCAGCAGAAAATACGCGACACCGTCTGGCTGACGGCCGACGTTCATTACTGCGCGGCGCATCATTACCACCCTGACCACGCGGTATTCCAGGATTTCGACCCCTTCTGGGAGTTCGTCGCCGGCCCGTTGAACGCGGGCAGTTTCGGGCCCAACACGCTGGACAAGACATTCGGACCGCAGTTGGTATTCCAGAAAGCACCTCCGGCCCAAAACACTTCCCCTTTTGCGGGCTTCCAGTTTTTCGGCGAGGTGAATATCGACGGCCAGAGCGGCGAGATGACCGTGACGCTTCGAGATCTGGACGGTGTGTCAGTGTTCGAGAAGAAGCTGGCGCCCGCTCAGGTGTGAAGCCAGTCTGACCGGGTGACGCCTTGCACACTTACTCGCAGAGCACGCGTTTGGGCCTCTGAGTCCACCGCGGCGGTCGCTTTGCGAGCAGTTCCTTTCCTTGGAAGAGCCGTGGCTGAACGCTTCGGCTCGTTGTATGACCACCGCGCAATTCCCGGTAACACTTACCTTGCCACTGGCCTATCATTAGCCTCCTGACGACGGCTCCGGATTGGATGTGCATGCTGGCAATTTTCTGGGAAACCCTGAACATCACCGCGCCGGTGTTCGCCATGCTGTTCCTGGGGGTCGTGCTCAAGCGCATCGGCTGGATCAATGACAGCTTCATCCACACCGCTTCATCCCTGGTCTTCAACTGTACGATGCCTGCGCTGCTGTTTCTCGGCATCATCCACGCCGACCTGCACGCGGCGCTGAAGCCGGGCGTGCTGATCTACTTCATCGTCGCCACCCTTGCAGGGTTTGCCCTGGTCTGGTGCTGGGCGGTCTACCGCGTGCCGTTCGTAGAGCGAGGCATCTACGTGCAAGGGGCCTTTCGCGGTAACAACGGTGTCGTCGGCCTGGCGCTTGCAGCCAGCATGTACGGCGACTACGGCATCTCCCTCGGGGCGATCCTGGCCGCGTTGGTCATCCTGTTCTACAACACGTTGTCCACGGTGGTACTGGCGGTGTACAGCCCCGTCATCAAGTCGGACCCGTGGAGCGTTTGCAAAAGCGTGCTGGCCAACCCGCTGATCCTCAGCATTCTGGCGGCGACACCGTTCGCGTACTGGCAGATTTCGCTGCCCAAGTGGCTCGATACATCTGGCAGCTACTTGGCGCAGATGACCCTCCCGCTGGCGCTGATGTGCATCGGCGGCACGCTGTCCCTCAAGTCCCTGCGGGAAAGCGGCGGGCTGGCGATCAGCGCAAGCTTGATGAAGATGGTCTGGCTGCCGCTGGTCTGTACGCTGGGCGCCTGGTTGCTGGGCTTCCGTCATGCGGAGCTGGGCATTTTGTTTCTTTACTTCGGTGCGCCGACCGCCTCTTCCAGTTTCGTGATGGCCCGGGCCGCAGAGGGCAACCATGAACTGGCGGCCTCGATCATTGTGATGACCACGTTGGCGGCGGCAGTGACCACCAATATCGGGATATTCATCTTGCAGTGGGGCGGGTGGATCTAGTGTGAGGCCTACTGCCGTAGGAGCGCGCTTGCCCGCGATAGCGTTGTGTCATTCAACATCAATTTGTCTGACACGACGCCATCGCGGGCAAGCGCGCTCCTACAGGATTCAGTGTTGTCGCCGCCATGCTCGAGCGGTGCTGATCGCCACAGCAACTCCCAATACCGGCAACGCGTAATGAATCATCAGGCGCTCCAAACGTCCCGCCAGCGGCATCCCGGTGGTGAACGAGATGATGTGCAGGCCGTACACAGCGTAAAGTCCGAGCAGCAGCAAACCCTCCAGCCGAGTGATTCGGTAGCCCGAGTAGAACAGTGGCAGGCACAGCAGGGCCACGCCAAGCATCACCGGCAGGTCGAAATCCAGGGCATTGGGCGAAATCGACAGCGGGCCGGCTGCAATGAGGGAGGTGATGCCCAATACCCCCAATAAGTTGAACAGGTTGCTGCCGATGATGTTGCCTACGGCGATGTCCCGCTCGCCGCGCAACGCGGCGATCAGCGAGGTCATCAGCGCGGGAAGTGACGTGGCGACGGCGATGACCGTGAGCCCGATGACCCGCTCGGACAGCCCTAGATCCTGGGCCACGACCACGGCCGCGCCCACCAGCAAATGACTGCCGACCACCAGCAGAGTCAGGCCGACGCCCATCACAACCAAACGACCAAGGATGGGCCACGCCTTGCGACGCGGCACGTCGTCCGGCGCGCCGACATGCCGCGCACCGTGGGCGAACTGGCGGATGACCACCGCCAGATAGCCGGCCATGCCGATCAACAGCATCACCCCGTCCAGGGTGCTCAAGGTGCCATTCCAGGCCAGCGCGGCGACCAGCACAGTGGCGCCAATCATCAGCGGCAAGTCGACCCGCACCAGTTGCCGCGCCACCCGGAGCGGGATGATCAGCGCCGACAGGCCAAGCGTTACCAGAATATTGAAGATGTTGCTGCCAATGACGCTGCCCACCGCGATGTCCGTGCTGTCGGTCAGCGCTGCCTGCAGGCCAACGGCCATTTGTGGCGCGCTACTGCCCAAGGCAACGACGGTAAGGCCGAGAAACAGTGGACGGGTTTTCAGCAGGGCAGCGAGCGCCACGGCCGCACGCACTGAAAGCTCGGCGCCGATGATCATCATCAGCAAGCCACAGACCAGTTCGATGAGCGTGGGCAATGGCAGGGTCGAGAACGCGAGAATTGGAGGCCTCTTCTGTCGTCAGGTCATTGAAAGTCAGTCGTCCAGGGCTTGCACCCGGACTTGAGCCGTACCGCTGCGCAGCATACCTAATTGCTCGGCCGCCGCGCGGGAGACGTCAATGATCCGGTTGCGGGTGTGTGGCCCGCGATCATTGATGCGCACGATGACCTTGCGGTCGTTGTTCAGGTTGGTGACCTGCACCCGCGTGCCGAAGGGAAGCTGGCGATGGGCGGCGGTCAGGGCGTTTTGGTCGAAGCGCTCACCACTGGCCGTCCGCTGGCCTTGATGCCGCGAGCCGTAGTACGAGGCGCCTCCAGTGGCGTTGTAGCCGTGTGGATCGATGAGGCCTTCGCTGGCGCAGCCGGCCAGCAGGGAGAGCAGGGCGCAAGCGCCGAGTAGCCGCCGCATGGATTTACAATCCTCTTCCTGATCGTTCCCCCGCTCTGCGTGGGAATGCAGTCCGTGACGCTCCGCGTCACAAAAGGCGAACGCAGAGCGTTCGAATAGGTGTTCCCACGCAGAGCGTGGGAACAATCACGACAGGGGTAGACCGTCAGCCTTCCAGCTTACGCTTGAGCAGTTCGTTGACCTGCCCAGGGTTGGCCTTGCCTTTGGACGCCTTCATGGCCTGGCCCACAAAGAAGCCGAACATCTTGCCGCGCTTGGCTTCATCGGCTGCTCGGTACTGGGCGACCTGTTCGGCATTGGCAGCCAGCATTTCGTCCAGGATCGACTCGATGGCGCCGGTGTCGGTCACTTGCTTGAGGCCACGTTTCTCGATGATCTCATCAGCACTGCCTTCACCATTGGCCATGGCCTCGAAGACCATCTTCGCAATCTTGCCGGAAATGGTGTTGTCGGTGATGCGCAGCAGCATGCCGCCCAGTTGCTCGGCGCTGACGGGCGACTCATCGATCTCCACGCCCTGCTTGTTCAGCAGCGAACCCAGTTCGACCATGACCCAATTGGCCGCCAACTTCGCGTCACCGGCGATGCTGACCACCTTCTCGAAGTAGTCCGCCTGCTCGCGGCTGGAGGCCAGCACGCTGGCGTCGTACAACGACAGGCCGAATTGCGACTGGAAGCGTTCACGTTTCTGCGGTGGCAGCTCCGGCAGGCTGGCGCGGGTCTGTTCGAGGAACGCGTCTTCGATGATCACCGGCAGCAGGTCAGGGTCGGGGAAGTAACGGTAGTCGTTGGCCTCCTCCTTGCTGCGCATCGCGCGGGTTTCGTTGGTGTTCGGGTCATACAGCCGGGTTTGCTGGATGACTTTACCGCCATCTTCGATCAGGTCGATCTGGCGCTGGATTTCACTGTTGATCGCCTTCTCGATGAAGCGGAAAGAGTTGACGTTCTTGATCTCGCAGCGGGTGCCGAATTCGACCTGGCCCTTCGGACGCACCGAGACGTTGCAGTCGCACCGCAGCGAGCCCTCGGCCATGTTGCCATCGCAGATGCCCAGGTAGCGAACCAGCGCGTGCATGGCCTTGACGTAGGCCACGGCTTCCTTGGCCGAGCGCATATCCGGCTCGGATACGATTTCCAGCAGCGGCGTGCCTGCCCGGTTCAGGTCGATACCGGTCATGCCGCTGAAGTCTTCGTGCAGGCTCTTGCCAGCATCTTCTTCCAGGTGGGCACGGGTCACGCCGATGCGCTTGATCGTGCCGTCTTCGAGGGTGATGTCCAGGTGGCCCTTGCCGACAATCGGCAGTTCCATCTGACTGATCTGATAGCCCTTGGGCAGGTCAGGGTAGAAGTAGTTCTTACGCGCGAACACGTTGTGCTGGCCGATCTCGGCATCGATCGCCAGGCCGAACTTGACCGCCATTTGCACGGCTTCCTTGTTCAGCACCGGCAGCGTGCCGGGCATGCCGAGGTCGACGAGGCTCGCCTGGGTGTTGGGTTCGGAGCCGAACGTGGTGGCGCTGCCGGAGAAAATCTTCGACTGGGTGGTGAGCTGGGTGTGAATCTCCAGCCCGATGACGACTTCCCATTGCATGGGTCTTCTCCTTAGAAGCCTGTAGGTGCGCGCAAATGCCAGTCAGTGACTTGCTGATACTGATGAGCGACGTTCAGCAGACGGCCCTCCTGGAAGTACGGGGCAAGCAGCTGCACACCGACCGGCAGGCCATCGGCGAAACCGGCGGGCATCGACAGGCCTGGCAACCCCGCGAGGTTGGCAGTGATGGTGTAGAAATCTTCCAGGTACTCGGCGATCGGATCGGCATTCTTGGCGCCGATCTTCCAGGCTGGGTTCGGCGTGGTCGGACCGAGAATCACATCGACATCCTGGAATGCGTTCATGAAGTCGTTCTTGATCAGGCGGCGAATCTTCTGCGCCTGTAGGTAATAGGCGTCGTAGTACCCCGCGGAAAGGGCATAGGCCCCGACCATGATCCGGCGTTGGACTTCCGGGCCGAAACCTTCACCTCGGGAGCGTTTGTAGAGGTCGGTGAGGTCTTTCGGGTCTTCGCAGCGGTAGCCGAAACGCACGCCATCGAACCGTGACAGGTTCGAGGACGCCTCGGCCGGAGCGATCACATAATAAGCAGGGATCGCATGTTGCAGGTTTGGCAGGCTGACGTCCTTGACCACCGCGCCGAGCTTTTTCAATTCCTCGACACTGGCCATGACCAGGTCGGCGATGCGCGGGTCCAGACCGGCACTGAAGTATTCCTTCGGCACCCCGATGCGCAGACCTTGCAACGAGCCATTCAGGCTGGCGCTGTAGTCGGGCACCGGTTCATCGATGCTGGTGGAATCGTTGACGTCGAAACCGGCCATGCCTTGCAGCAACAGGGCGCAGTCTTCGGCGGTGCGAGCCATCGGGCCAGCCTGATCCAGGCTCGACGCATAGGCGATCATGCCCCAGCGCGACACGCGACCGTAGGTCGGTTTCAGGCCGGTCAGGTTGGTCAGGGCCGCGGGCTGACGGATCGAGCCGCCGGTGTCCGTGCCCGTGGCAGCCGGGAGCAGGCGGGCCGCTACGGCTGCCGCAGAACCGCCGGACGAGCCGCCCGGCACATGCTCGAGGTTCCACGGGTTCTTCACCGCGCCATAGTGGCTGGACTCGTTGGCCGAGCCCATGGCGAATTCGTCCATGTTGGTCTTGCCCAGCGTCACGGTGCCCGCAGCGGCGAGCTTCGCCACGACGGTGGCGTCGTACGGGGCCTTGAAGTTGTCGAGCATCTTCGAGGCACAGCTGGTGCGGATCCCGCGGGTGCAGAACAGGTCCTTGTGCGCCAGCGGGGCGCCCAGCAGCGGACCGGTCTCGCCAGCCGCGCGGCGGGCGTCGGCGGCCTGAGCCTGGGTGATAGCCAGGTCTTCGGTGACGGAAATGAAGCTGTTGAGCTGAGGATCCACTTGGGCGATGCGTGCCAGCAGCGAGCGGGTCAGCTCTTCGGAAGAAAACTGTTTGTCGGCCAGACCACGAGCGATCTCTGCCAGAGTCATATGATGCATTGCAGGCTCATTCCCTTAGTCGATGACTTTCGGAACCAGATAAAGGCCGTCTTCGACCGCTGGTGCGATGGCTTGATAGTCATCGCGGTGATTGACTTCGCTGACCACGTCGTCGCGCAAGCGTTGCGAGGCTTCGAGCGGATGCGCCAGCGGCTCGATACCGGTGGTGTCGACGGCCTGCATCTGGTCGACCAGCCCGAGAATGCTGTTCAGTGCTTCGGTGGTACGCGGGATATCGGCGTCATTGAGGCCCAGGCGGGCCAGATGCGCGATTTTTTCCACGTCGGAGCGATCAAGCGCCATGGGGTTCTCCAGTGGAAGGCGTACGGATTGGACCGTACGTCAGATTGCGGAACACAAATTGCGGAACACCGCGCGATTCGAACGGTCGAAGGGCCGCGATCGGCGAGGGTAGTGCTCGGAAAAACCGCCAATTTAACATATTGGCTCCTTGCCCAAAATCCCTGTCGTTGTTAGAGTTTGCCGCACTTTTTTACCCACGCGTTCCCTAGGGTCCTTTTCCCATGTTCAAGAAACTGCGTGGCATGTTTTCCAGCGATCTTTCCATTGACCTGGGCACTGCCAACACCCTTATTTACGTGCGTGAGCGCGGTATTGTCCTGAACGAGCCATCGGTTGTGGCCATCCGGACCCACGGAAATCAGAAGAGCGTCGTTGCTGTCGGAATGGAAGCCAAGCGCATGCTGGGCCGTACCCCGGGCAACATCGCGGCCATTCGCCCGATGAAGGACGGCGTCATCGCCGATTTCAGCGTGTGCGAAAAGATGCTCCAGTATTTCATCAATAAAGTGCACGAAAACAGCTTCCTGCAGCCCAGCCCGCGTGTGTTGATCTGCGTGCCATGCAAGTCCACCCAAGTCGAGCGTCGCGCGATTCGCGAATCCGCTCTGGGTGCCGGCGCCCGCGAAGTGTTCCTGATCGAAGAACCCATGGCCGCCGCCATCGGCGCCGGGCTCCCGGTCGAAGAAGCCCGTGGTTCGATGGTCGTCGATATCGGCGGCGGCACCACTGAAATCGCCCTGATCTCGCTCAATGGTGTCGTTTACGCCGAGTCCGTCCGCGTAGGCGGCGACCGTTTCGACGAAGCGATCATCACCTACGTTCGCCGCAACTACGGCAGCCTGATCGGTGAGTCCACCGCTGAGCGTATCAAGCAGGAAATCGGCACAGCCTACCCGGGCGGCGAAGTGCGCGAAGTCGACGTGCGCGGCCGCAACCTGGCAGAGGGCGTGCCACGTGCCTTCACCTTGAATTCCAACGAAGTGCTGGAAGCCCTGCAGGAGTCCCTGGCCACGATCGTCCAGGCGGTCAAGAGCGCGTTGGAACAATCCCCTCCAGAGCTGGCCTCGGACATCGCCGAGCGGGGTCTGGTGTTGACGGGCGGCGGCGCACTGCTGCGTGATCTGGACAAATTGCTGGCCCAGGAAACCGGCCTGCCGGTGATCGTCGCCGAAGACCCGCTGACCTGTGTGGCACGCGGCGGTGGCCGTGCGCTGGAAATGATGGACAAGCACACCATGGACCTGCTTTCCAGCGAGTGATTCGCGAGAAAGCACCCTGTTGAGCTAGACGGGCGGCATCTGACGGTGCTGCCTGTTCGTGTCTGAGCTGTTGACGTCGTCTCGCGATGTTGCAAGGCTTGCACACCTGATTCCGTCAATCCGCCCCAGGCCTTTCATGTCCCATGAATAAGTACAGTCAAACTCAAGCATCCCTGGAAGGAGCGGCCTATTAAACCGCTTTTCTCAAAGGGCCCCTCGCTGGGCGTTCGTCTGTTGGTGCTGGTGGTCCTGTCCGTGGCCTTCATGGTTGTGGACGCGCGCTTTACCCTGCTCAAGCCCGTTCGCAGCCAGATGTCCCTGGTGCTGATGCAGTCGTACTGGATCGCCGATCTGCCCGAGCGCCTCTATCAGGGCGTTGCCAGCCAGTTCGGCAGTCGCACGGAACTGGCCGCCGAGAATGAAAAGCTGAAGACCGAAAACCTGCTGCTGCAGGGGCGCCTGCAAAAGCTGGCCGCGTTGACCGAGCAAAACGTCCGGTTGCGCGAGTTGCTGAATTCGTCGGCGTTGGTCAACGAAAAGGTCGAAGTTGCCGAACTGATCGGCATGGACCCCAATCCGTTCACCCACCGCATCATCATCAATAAGGGTGAGCGCGATGGCGTGGTGCTTGGCCAGCCCGTTCTCGATGCCCGCGGCCTCATGGGGCAGGTGGTCGAGTTGATGCCCTATACCTCCCGCGTGCTGCTGCTGACCGACTCCACCCACAGCATTCCGGTGCAAGTGAACCGCAACGGGCTGCGTGCCATCGCCAGCGGCACAGGCAACCCGGAGCGCCTGGAACTGCGTCACGTCGCAGACACCGCTGACATCAAGGAAGGCGATTTGCTGGTCAGTTCCGGCCTGGGTCAGCGCTTCCCGGCGGGCTATCCCGTGGCGACGGTCAAGGAAGTGATTCATGATTCCGGTCAGCCGTTCGCCATCGTGCGGGCCGTGCCGACCGCAGCGCTGAACCGCAGTCGCTACCTGTTGCTGGTGTTCTCCGATGGCCGTTCGCCGGAAGAGCGTGCAGCGGACGCCGCGCAGCAGCAGGAATCGCTGGATCGCCAGGCGGCCGATCCGTCTGCGGTGCCGTCAGCCACGGCGCCGGCAACAGCGCCTGTCACCCCATCCAGCAAGCCCGTGCCGGCCACCGTGCCGAAGCCGGCCGCGTCCTCCCATGGCTCCTCTGCCGCTCCGGCTGCCACGCCTTCCAGCCCCGTGGCAGGCTCCACGACCGCTGCCCCGGCGGCGACGCCGGCCAAACCGGCCGCGAGCAAACCACCTGCCCATCAGCCGGCCAGGTCTTCGGCCCCAAAACCGGCGACTCCTGCCGCTGCACCGGCCGCAACGCATGAGAGGGAAGAATAATGGCCCGTCACGCACCTCCACGAAACGGCTGGGTCGTCTGGCTGACGTTCGCCATCGGCCTGTTGCTCAGCGTGTCGCCGCTGCCCCAGTTCATGGAAATCTTTCGTCCGCTCTGGCTGGCCCTGTTGCTGGCCTTCTGGGCACTGGCCCTGCCGCACAAGATCGGCATGGTGACCGCGTGGATACTGGGCCTGGCCGAAGATGTCCTGTATGGAACGTTGCTGGGGCAGAACGCTCTGATTCTGACGCTGATCACCTTCCTGGTGCTGTCGCTGCAGCAGCGGCTGCGCATGTTCCCCATGTGGCAGCAATGCTTGGTGATCCTGGTGATTTTCGGGCTGGCGCAGCTAGTCCAGTTGTGGCTCAGTGCACTGACAGGCAACCGCCAGCCGACACTCGCACTGGTGTTGCCCGCGCTGGTCAGCGCCTTGCTCTGGCCGTGGGTCAGCTATGGGCTGCGTGGACTGCGGTTGCGTTTGAAGATCAACTGAAACGGCTTTCGTTGTCGGCCGGGGCGGTAGTGGAAAGTCGCTCTGCGCCTCGGTCGGAAGCACGAAGGTAGAGGGCGCCGATGACCCATCATCCGTCCTCCGCAACGCCCAAGCTGAAGGTCACTGACACGGAGACGTCCCATGCCTCAACTTCTGCTCGCCTCCGGCTCACCCCGCCGTCGTGAATTGTTGGCCCAGATCGGTGTGCCATTCACCACGCTGAGCGCAGACATCGATGAGACCCCGCTCAAGGACGAATCCGCCGCTGCTTACGTGGAACGTCTGGCTCGCGGCAAGGCCGATGCTGGCCTGTTGCAGTTGGCCAATGACCCGGCCTATCCCACCGCGTGTGTATTGGGGGCCGATACCGCCGTGGTACTCGATGGTCGCATTCTCGGCAAACCTTCGGATGAAGCTGATGCGTTGGCGATGCTCGCCGCGTTGTCCAACCGCGAACACGAAGTACTGACAGCCATCGCCGTGGTCGACGAGCAGCATTGCGAGACCCGCGTGATCAGCAGCCGTGTTCGCTTCCGTGCGATTTCCGATGATGAGGCACGAGCCTACTGGGCCAGCGGCGAACCCCAGGACAAGGCAGGCAGTTATGGCATTCAGGGGCTGGGCGCGGTCTTCGTGGAGCACCTCAGCGGCAGTTATTCCGCGGTGGTCGGGTTGCCACTTTGCGAAACCGCAGAAATTCTCCAGCGTTTTGGCATACCCTGCTGGCAATGCCTGGAAGGTGACAAGCCATGAGTGAAGAAATCCTGATCAATATCACGCCAATGGAGTCACGCGTGGCCGTTGTCGAAAACGGCGTGTTGCAGGAAGTTCATGTCGAGCGGACCCAGCGTCGCGGGATCGTCGGCAATATCTACAAAGGCAAGGTGGTGCGTGTATTGCCCGGCATGCAGGCCGCCTTCATCGACATCGGGCTGGACCGTGCCGCGTTCATTCACGCGTCGGAAATCTCCATGCGCGAAGGCCCTGCCGTCGAAACCATCAGTTCGCTGGTTCATGAAGGCCAGAGTCTGGTGGTGCAGGTCACCAAAGACCCGATCGGCAGCAAGGGCGCGCGCCTGACCACCCAGCTGTCCATTCCGTCACGCTATCTGGTGTACATGCCGCGCACGGCCCATGTCGGCATTTCCCTGAAAATCGAAGACGAAACCGAACGCGAACGCCTCAAACAGGTGGTGAGCGATTGCGTGGCCAAGGAAGGGATCAAGGAGAAGGGCGGTTTCATTCTGCGCACGGCCGCCGAGGGGGCCGGGGCGGACGAAATCATGATGGACATTCGTTACCTGCGCCGCCTATGGGATCAGATCGGCGAGCAGATCAAGACCATCAGCCCTGCCAGCGTGATTTACGAGGACCTCGGTCTGGCCCTGCGCACGTTGCGCGATCTGGTCAGCCCGAGAATCGAGAAAATCCGCATCGACTCGCGGGAAACCTTCCAGAAGACCACTCAATTCGTGGATGAGCTGATGCCGGAAATCGCCGACCGGCTCGAGCACTATCCCGGCGAGCGGCCGATCTTCGATCTCTACGGTGTCGAGGATGAAATCCAGAAGGCCCTCGAACGCAAGGTGCCGCTCAAATCCGGGGGGTATCTGGTGATCGACCCCGCGGAAGCGATGACCACCATCGACGTCAATACGGGGGCCTTCGTCGGCCACCGCAACCTCGAAGAGACCATCTTCAAGACCAACCTGGAGGCGGCGACTGCCATTGCGCGTCAACTGCGGCTGCGCAACATCGGCGGCATCATCATCATCGATTTCATCGACATGGAAGACGGCGAGCATCAGCGCCAAGTTCTGCGCACGCTGGAGAAGCAACTGGAGCGCGACCACGCCAAGACCAACATCATCGGGATCACCGAGCTGGGCCTGGTGCAGATGACCCGCAAGCGCACCCGTGAGAGCCTGGAGCAAGTGCTTTGCGAACCGTGCGTCAGTTGTCAGGGGCGTGGCAAGCTGAAAACCCCGGAAACGGTCTGTTACGAGATTTTCCGGGAAATTCTGCGCGAGGCGCGCGCTTATCAAGCGTTGGGCTACCGTGTGTTGGCCAACCAGAAAGTCGTCGACCGGTTGCTGGATGAGGAGTCCGGTAATGTCGCCGAACTGGAAATGTTCATCGGGCGGACCATCCGCTTTCAGGTGGAAACCATGTACTCCCAGGAACAATACGACGTTGTGCTGCTCTGATGGCCTCAAGGCGCCGCGTGGCGTGCAACGCAGCCACGGGCGGTAGACCGGATTTGTGCAGACTGACGGCATGGATGCCTTTAAAAGAGATTGATGTGTGGCAAATGAGCAATTCCCTGAACGGTTGGCCACCCGCTTGACCCGGATGCCTCTCGCGGACTCCGGATGTGGAGGCGCAGCGACATGGAGCGTCTGACGCGTTTTCTCGCCACCCTTACCCGATGGGGCCTGAGCCTGTGCGCGCTGGCTGTGGTGCTGACGGCGCTGTACGTCAGTCTGGGCCGCGAACTGGTGCCGACGGTTGCCGAATACCGCGCCGACGTTGAGCTCAAGGCACAGCAGGCGCTGGGCATGCCGGTGAGCATCGGCAAACTGGACGGTACCTGGAGTGGCTTCGCGCCGATCTTCACCGCCCGCGACGTCATGGTCGGGCAGGGTGCCGGTACTGTGCGGCTCGATCACGTCCGCGCCGTCCCGGATCTGTGGGCGAGCCTGAAAGCACGCCAGGTCCGCATTGCGCGCCTTGAACTCGACGGCCTGCAACTGGGCTTGAAAGAGGACAAGGATGGCCACTGGGCGCTACAAGGGCTGCCGGTGATGGACGACAAACCGTTCGATCCCGAGCAGACCTTGACCCAGATGCAGATGATCGCGCAGTTGTCGTTGTTCGACAGCCAGATCACCCTTCAGCCCTACGAGCAACCGCCGCTGACCTTGACCTACGTCAGCCTGACGCTCAAGACCGGGCGGTTTCACCAGCGCCTCGATGCGCGCCTGACGCTTCCCGATGGCCAGCCAGTGGCCTTGAACCTGCGCAGCAAAATGCGCGCAGAGGCCTGGCGGGATGCGGAAGCCGACGCCTACCTCAGTCTGCCTCAGAGCGACTGGGCCAAGTGGCTGCCCAAGAGCCTGACCCGAGACTGGAACATCCGTCAGTTCAAGGCCGGAGGCGAATTCTGGCTGACCTGGGGCAAGGGCGCGCTGCAAACGGCGGTCGCACGGGTCAATGCGCCGCAGTTCAAGGGCGCGTATGCCGACCGACAGGCGGCAAAACTGGATAATGTCGCGCTCAATGCCTGGTTCCAGCGGGGCGACGGTGGCTTCACCCTGTCACTCGATTCGCTGGCCATGGACATTGCCAGCCAGCGCTGGGAAAGCCGCCTGCAGCTCCAGCAAATGGCCGCAACGCCTGACAGCGAAGAACGTTGGCACATACAGGCCGACCGGCTGGATCTGACCCCGGTCACTCCGCTGCTCGATTCGCTCGCGCCGTTGCCGGATAAGCTGAAGGTCGTGCTCGATCACTTGAATATCACCGGCGGTCTGCGCAACGTGCTGGTGGATTACCATCCACAGGCGCAGGGCGCCAAGCGCCTGAGTTTTGCCGCGAACCTGGACAAGGTCGGTTTCGACGCTTATCACGGCGCTCCAGCGGCGGGCAACGTCAGTGGGGCGATCAGCGGGGATCTAGGGGGCGGCGAGCTGCGCTTGAACACCGATGATTTCATGCTGCACCTTGACCCGATTTTCAAGAATGAATGGCACTATCGCCACGCCGATGCCCGACTGACCTGGGCGCTGGACGACCAAGGCTTCACGCTGGTCGCGCCCTACATCAAGGTGGTGGGCGATGAAGGCAAGATCGCCAGTGATTTTCTGATCCGTCTGCATTTCGACCACAGCCAGGAAGACTACATGGACCTGCGGGTCGGCCTGGTGGACGCGGATGGCCGATACACCTCCAAATACTTGCCTGCCGTGCTCAGCCCGGCGCTGGATAACTGGCTGCGCACTGCGATTCTCAGCGGCAATGTCGACCAGAGTTTTTTCCAGTACCAGGGATCGCTCAATCACGATGCGCCGGACGTGGCACGGGTCATCAGCCTGTTCTTCAAAGTCCGCAATGCCAATCTGGCATTCCAGCCGGGCTGGCCGCCATTGACGGGGGTAGACGGCAATGTGTTCGTGGAGAACAGCGGGGTGCGTATCCGCGCCACCAAAGGTCAATTGCTGGGCACGCAGGTGAGCAATGTCGCAGTGGATGTGCCCCATGTGCCCAGTGGCCAGCCCAGTCATCTTTTGGTTGACGGCGATTTCAAGGGCAGTCTGCAAGACGGCATGAAGATCCTTCAGGAGGCCCCGATCGGCACTGGGCAGACTTTCGCTGGCTGGCAGGCCGAGGGTCCGCTTCAGGGGCACCTCAACCTGGACATTCCGTTGGTCAAGGGCCAGGAGCCCAAGGTGGTCGTGGACTTCAACACCGACGCCGCTCGCCTTCGGCTGGCGGACCCGGTACTCGAGCTGACCCAGCTCAAGGGCAATTTCCGCTTCGACTACAACAAAGGTCTCAGTGGCAAGAACATCAAGGGCGTGGCGTTCGACAAACCGCTCACTGCCGATATTTTCGCCGAGGGCAAAGCCGGCGCGCCCACCACCCGGATCGCCGTGAACAGCCAGATCAACACCAAGCGCCTGACCGATTGGCTGGGCGTCACTCAGCCGCTGCCGGTGTCAGGGGACCTGCCGTATCAACTGCAACTGACGCTCAACAGCAATGACAGCCAATTGCTGATCAATTCGAACCTAAAAGGGGTAACGGTCGATCTGCCGACACCGTTCGGCAAAGCTGCCGATGAGGCTCGCGAGACCGATCTGCGCATGAATCTGCAGGGGCCTGAACGTCGTATCGTCGTCGGGTACGGCAACCTCGCGAATCTGGCGTTCGCCGCACCTGCCGGCAAGTTCGCTGACGGGCGTGGCGAATTGTTCCTGGGTGAGGGTGGGGCGGTCGTACCGAGTGACAAAGGCTTGCGCGTACGGGGTTCGCTGTCCGAACTCGACGTTGCGCCTTGGCAAGCGATGCTCCAGCGCTACACCGGCAACGATCCTGGAGGCAGCGCGCGGCAGTTGCTCAATGGCGTCGACCTGCAGATCGGTCAATTGACCGCGATGGGTACGACACTGAATCAGGCTCGGGTACAGCTCAACCGCAACGACGCAGGTTGGGTACTGGCGCTGGACAGCGAAAAAATCAAAGGCTCGGCAACGCTGCCGGACAACACGGCCACCCCTGCGGACATCAACTTGCTGTATGTGCGCTTGCCTGCTCCGGACCCGAACGTGGCCACGGTCGAGAACGCGCCGGACCCGCTGGCGGACGTCGATCCGCACAACATTCCAGCGATGAACATCAAGATCACCCAATTGTTTCAGGGCGACCAACTGGTCGGGGCCTGGTCGCTCAAAGCCCGTCCAACCGCCAATGGCCTCCAGTTGAACGATATGAACCTGGGCCTCAAGGGCATCGACCTGGTCGGCAGCGGAGGCTGGGAAGGTACGCCGGGCGCTACCAGCAGTTGGTTCAAGGGCCAGGTGGCGGGCAAGAATCTGGCGGACGTGCTGAAAGCCTGGGGGTTTGCGCCCACCGTGACCAGTCAGGAATTCGAGATGAATGTCGATGGCCGCTGGCCCGGCTCGCCCGCGTGGGTCGGCCTCAAGCGCTATTCCGGCAGTCTGGACGCGACCTTGAAAAATGGCCAGTTCGTGGAAGTGGAAGGCGGCGCCCAGGCATTGAGGGTTTTCGGCTTGCTGAACTTCAACTCCATTGGCCGACGGCTGCGACTGGATTTCTCCGACCTGCTGAGCAAGGGGTTGAGCTATGACAAGGTCAAGGGATTGCTGGTCGCCAGCGAAGGCGTCTACGTGACCCGCGACCCGATTACGCTGATTGGCCCATCAAGCAATCTGGAACTCGATGGCACGCTCGATATGGTGCAGGACCGCGTGGATGCCAAGCTGCTGGTGACCCTGCCGGTGACCAACAACCTGCCCATCGCGGCGCTGATCGTCGGCGCGCCTGCGATCGGCGGGGCGCTGTTTCTTGTGGACAAGTTGCTCGGGGACCGCGTGTCGCGGTTTGCCAGTGTGCAGTACAAGGTCCAGGGCCCTTGGAAAGAACCGAAGATCACCTTCGATAAGCCTTTCGAGAAACCGCAGTGACAGTCGGTTGTCTGTCGAAGGCACGGGCGATTGTGTCGTGTTGCAATCCGATGTGATGTTGCGGCGCATTCAACCCTATGCGCAGGCCTGTCGCCCCGTCGGCCCGCAGCGCGACGCGATGTGTTGGAGTACAGTGCAACTTCACCCACCCGAGGAACCTCCATGTCCTTCGCTGTGATTCAAATGGTCAGTCAGAGCGACATCCAAGCCAATCTGGACCGAGCCCGTGCTCTGCTGGAGCAGGCTGCGGCGTCGGGCGCGAAGCTCGCGGTACTTCCGGAGAATTTCACCGCGATGGGGCGTCGGGACGTCGCTGCCATCGGCCGAGCCGAGGCCATGGGCGAAGGACCTATTCTGCCGTGGTTGAAACAGGCGGCCCGCGACCTCAAGTTATGGATTGTCGCGGGTACCGTGCCACTGCCGCCGCTCGGCCAACCGGACGGCAAGGTCACTGCGTGTTCGTTGTTGATCGACGATCAGGGCAACACCGTGGCGCGTTACGACAAGCTGCATTTATTCGATGTGGACGTGGCCGATGCGCGAGGGCGCTATCGCGAGTCCGATGACTATGCTCATGGCAATCACGTGGTGGTGGCTGAGACACCCGTGGGGAAATTGGGTCTGACCGTGTGTTATGACCTGCGTTTTCCCGAGTTATATACCGCCCTGCGCGAAGCCGGGGCTGAGGTGATCACCGCACCGTCCGCCTTCACCGCAGTGACCGGCGCGGCGCACTGGGAAGTCCTGTTGCGGGCGCGAGCCATCGAAACCCAGTGTTACGTGCTGGCGGCGGCGCAAGGGGGGACTCATCCGGGGCCGAGGGACACATTTGGGCACGCGGCGATCATCGATCCATGGGGCCGTGTGTTGGCTGAGCAGGCGCAGGGTGAAGCCGTGCTGCTGGCCGAGCGAGACAGTCAAGAGCAAGCGTCCATACGGGCGCGAATGCCGGTATCTCGACACCGGCGATTTTTTTCGCAGGACGCCTTGCGGCCTGCCAACACCCCGGAGTGAATATGAGCGACTTGTCCTCTGTCAGCGAACACCTTCTGGCGCCAGGCGGCCTGAGCATCGACAGCCTGCAATCGGTGCTCGGAGAGCTTGCCGGCCCCGGCATCGACGCGGCTGACCTGTATTTCCAGGGCCAGATTTCCGAGTCCTGGGCACTGGAAGACGGTATCGTCAAGGAAGGCAGTTTCAACCTCGACCAAGGGGTCGGCGTGCGTGCGCAGTCCGGGGAGAAGACCGGGTTCGCCTACAGCAACGCCATCACCCCGCAAGCGCTGAGCCAAGCGGCTCGCGCTGCCCGCTCGATCTCCCGCGCCGGCCAGAACGGTCGCGTCCAGGCGTTCACCGCTCAAGACGTCACCCAGCTGTACGCGCCGGACAACCCGCTGGAAGTCATGAGCCGTGCCGAGAAAGTCGAGCTGCTCAAGCGTGTCGACGCTGCCACTCGTGCCCTGGATCCGCGTATTCAGCAGGTCACAGTGAGCATGGCCGGGGTCTGGGAGCGTATTCTGGTGGCGTCGACTGACGGCGGCCTGGCGGCGGACACTCGGCCTCTAGTGCGCTTCAATGTCAGCGTGATCGTCGAGCAGAATGGCCGTCGCGAGCGAGGCGGTCATGGCGGTGGCGGGCGTACCGATTATCGCTACTTCCTCCAGGAAGATCGTGCCATGGGTTATGCCCGTGAGGCGCTGCGTCAGGCGCTGGTCAATCTGGAGGCCGTTCCCGCGCCTGCCGGTACGCTTCCAGTGGTGCTGGGCTCGGGTTGGTCCGGCGTGCTCTTGCACGAAGCCGTGGGTCATGGCCTGGAAGGCGATTTCAACCGCAAGGGCAGTTCTGCCTATAGCGGTCGCATGGGTGAACGGGTTGCATCGGCACTCTGCACCATTGTCGACGATGGCACGCTGGCGGGCCGTCGTGGCTCGTTGAGCGTCGATGACGAGGGCACGCCGACCGAATGCACCACCCTGATCGAGAACGGTGTGCTGAAAGGCTACATGCAGGACAAGCTCAATGCGCGCTTGATGGGCGTTGCGCGCACCGGCAACGGTCGTCGCGAATCCTACGCCCACCTGCCGATGCCGCGCATGACGAACACCTACATGCTGGGCGGCCAGAGTGACCCGGCGGAAATCATTGCCTCGGTCAAGAAGGGCATCTACTGCGCCAACCTCGGTGGCGGGCAGGTGGACATCACCAGCGGAAAGTTCGTGTTTTCCACGAGTGAGGCCTACCTCATCGAAGACGGCAAGATCACCGCACCGGTCAAAGGCGCGACATTGATTGGCAACGGCCCTGAGTGCATGAGCCGGGTCTCGATGGTCGGCAACGATCTGTCGCTGGACAGCGGCGTCGGTACCTGCGGCAAGGATGGGCAGTCGGTGCCTGTTGGTGTGGGGCAGCCGACGCTGAAGATCGATGCGATTACCGTCGGTGGTACGGGCGGGTAACGCGCTGTAGGCGCGCGCTTGCCCGCGACTGCGGTGTGTCAATCACTACATCTGTCACTGACAGATTGCAATCGCGGGCAAGCGCGCTCCTACAGGGGACGCAGCAGGGCTTAACGCAGGCCGCGCTTGGTTTCATCCAGGTCGCGGATGTATTTGAAGATTTTACGGGCCGCGGAGGGCGTCTTGTTCTGCCTGGCTTCATGCTGGGCCTGACGGATCAGTGAACGCAGTTGCTGGCGATCGGCATCCGGGTACTCGTTGACGAACTGTTCCAGAACGTCGTCGGTGCCACCGATCAAACGGTCCCGCCAGCGTTCCAGATTGTGGAAGCGTTCGTTGTACTGGCGCGTCGATGCGTCGAGCTGATCCAGCAGCACGAGGATTTCGTCCAGGTCCTGATCGCGCATCAGCCTGCCGATGAACGAGATGTGGCGTTTGCGCGCGATATGCGCGGTGTGCTTCGGCGCATCGGCCAGTGCTCGACGCAATTCGTCGGTCAACGGCAGCTTGGCCAGCACATCGGGTTTGAATGTCGTCAAGCGTTCGCCCAGCTCGACCAGCGCGTGGAGCTCTCGCTTGACCTGGGATTTGCTTTTTTCTCCGTCGAAGGAGTCGTCGTAAGAATCAACCATGGGGGCCGTCCGCAAATAAACGCCGCCATGATAACCAGTCGGGGCCTGCTTGTCCGGCCCGGCTGCCGAAATCGGAATTTGATGGAGTACGTCATGAGTGCATCAGAAAGCGTCGGCCCACAGGCCTTGCCAGCGCTGCAACAGCAGGTCGAGCAGATCGTCGCTGAAGCCAGGCGTCAGGGCGCGACGGCTTGTGAGGTCGCTGTCTCGGTGGATCAGGGCCTGTCCACATCGGTGCGTCAGCGCGAGGTCGAGACGGTTGAGTTCAATCGTGACCAGGGCTTCGGCATCACCCTGTACGTGGGGCAGCGCAAGGGCTCGGCAAGCACGTCGGCCAGCGGCCCCGACGCGATTCGGGAAACGGTCGCCGCAGCGCTGGCTATCGCCGAGCACACCTCGGAGGACGAGAGCTCGGGCCTGGCCGATCCCGCGTTGATGGCCAAGGATCAACCTGACTTCGACCTGTTCCATCCTTGGAACATCACGCCGGAAGAGGCCATCGAGCGCGCCTTGATGTGTGAGGCCGCCGCTTTCGATGCCGACAGCCGGATCAAGAATGCCGACGGCACTACGCTCAACGTGCATCAGGGTTGCCGTGTGTACGGAAACAGTCATGGCTTCATAGGCGGCTATGCGTCGACGCGGCACAGCCTCAGCTGCGTGATGATCGCCGAGAAAGACGGCCAGATGCAGCGTGATTACTGGTATGACGTCAACCGCCAGGGCGAGCTGCTCATGGACGCGCGTCTGATCGGCCAGAAAGCCGCGGAACGTGCCGCCAGCCGTCTTGGCGCGCGTCCGGTGCCCACCTGTGAGGTGCCCGTGCTGTTTTCCGCCGAACTGGCAGGCGGGCTGTTCGGCAGCTTCCTGGGGGCGATTTCCGGTGGCAATCTGTACCGCAAATCCTCCTTCTTGGAAGGCGCCATCGGGCAGCGCCTGTTCCCTGAGTGGATGACCATCGACGAGCGTCCGCATCTGTTGCGAGCCATGGGCAGTGCGGCGTTCGACGGTGATGGCCTGGCGACCTACGCCAAGCCGTTCGTCGAGAATGGCGATCTTGTGTCCTATGTATTGAGTACCTACTCGGGTCGCAAACTCGGCCTGCCCAGCACGGCCAACGCAGGTGGCGTGCACAACCTGTTCGTGTCCCACGGCTCGGAAGACCAGGCGGCGTTGATTCGCCGCATGGGGCGAGGCTTGTTGGTCACCGAACTGATGGGCAGCGGCCTGAACATGGTCACCGGTGATTATTCACGCGGCGCAGCGGGTTTCTGGGTCGAAAACGGCGAGATTCAGTTCCCGGTCCAAGAGGTGACGATCGCAGGCAACATGCGCGATATGTTCAGGCAGATCGTCGCCGTCGGCAGCGACCTTGAGCTGCGCAGTAACATCCGCACCGGCTCGGTGCTGATCGAACGGATGACCGTCGCAGGGAGCTGATCGCGCGTCCCGCGGCGTTGCCTCAAAAGGCCCGCACCGATTTCGGTGCGGGCCTTTTTCGTTTTGTGCGCAGCAAGCGCGTGCTTTCCCGGCAGTGAGGGCCCTCTGCAATCGCACCGAGGCGTCCTTGCAAACGAGATTAAATCTCATCACATCTTGTAATGAGATAAATACTCAATTAATAATAAAAATCATTTGCTGATTGAGCGTGCGCCATGACCGCTGTTCTGCACGAGTCGCCGTACCTTGAAAACTGGCGTGCGTTAAGCCTGCGGATTCGCTGCGGGCTGGACCCGGACGAGCCCCGGCTCATCGAACACTATCTGGCGGAGGGCCGGTATCTGGCGCGCTTCACCGCCACGCCGCCGATGCTGATTGCGCAAAGCACCTTCAGCCTGTTGATCGACACGGCGCGTGATACCGCGTTGCCTTGGCACTGGCGGTGTTTGTGCCTGGATCAGACCTGGCGCCCGCTCCGTGATTTGCAGGCACTTGCGCATTCAGACAGACAACGCCAACACGTCCACGCGCTTGGCCGCCAGTTGGCGACCTGTGTGCTGCAGCCTTCGATTTCTTTCGCTGAACTGATTCAAGGATCCTCCGATGAGTAATACCCGTATCGAACGCGACAGCATGGGCCAGTTGGAGGTCCCTGCCGAGGCCCTGTACGGCGCCCAGACCCAGCGTGCGGTCAACAACTTCCCGATCAGCTCACTGCGCATGCCTCGCCAGTTCGTGCGCGCCTTGCTGCTGGCCAAGGCCGCCGCCGCGCAAGCCAACCTCGAACTGAAGCAGCTCAGTGAAGGCCAGAGCAGGGCGATCGTCACCGCCTGCCAGGAGCTGCTGGCGGGTGATTACATGGCGCACTTCCCCGTGGACGTGTTCCAGACCGGGTCCGGCACCAGCACCAACATGAACGCCAACGAAGTCATTGCCACGCTCGCGACGCGACACTTGGGCGAAACGGTGAACGCCAACGACCACGTCAATTGCGGTCAAAGCAGCAACGACATCATTCCGACCACCATCCACGTCAGCGCAGCGTTGACCCTTCACGAGCAACTGCTGCCTGCATTGGCGCATCTGATTCAGGTCATCGAGAAGAAGGCCGAGCAGGTTCATCCTTTCGTGAAGACTGGCCGTACGCACCTCATGGATGCCATGCCGGTGCGGTTGAGCCAGGTGCTCAACGGCTGGGCGCAGCAGATCAAGGCCAATGTCGAGCACATCGAAAACCTGCTCCCAAGCTTGCAGGCGCTGGCTCAGGGTGGGACGGCGGTGGGCACCGGCATCAATGCCCACCCACACTTCGCATCGCGCTTCGCCGCCCGCCTGAGCCAGTTGAGCCAGGTCGGCTTCGTGCCAGGCAAGGACCTGTTTGCGCTGATCGGTTCGCAGGACACGGCAGTCGCCGTTTCCGGGCAATTGAAAGCCACCGCCGTATCACTGATGAAAATCGCCAACGACCTGCGCTGGATGAACTCAGGCCCCCTGGCGGGCCTGGGCGAGATCGAGCTGGAAGGCCTGCAGCCAGGTTCTTCGATCATGCCGGGCAAGGTCAACCCGGTGATTCCCGAGGCCACCGCGATGGTCGCAGCGCAAGTCATCGGCAACGACGCGGCCATTACCGTCGCCGGTCAGTCCGGTAACTTCGAGCTGAACGTGATGTTGCCGATCATTGCCCACAACTTGCTGGAAAGCATTGAGTTGCTGGCCAGCTCCAGTCGTCTGCTGGCGGACAAAGCCATCGCCACGTTCACGGTCAACGAAGCCAGGCTCAAGGAGGCCTTATCACGCAATCCGATCCTGGTTACCGCGTTGAACCCCATCATTGGCTATTTGAAGGCCGCCGAAATCGCCAAGACCGCCTACAAAGAAGGGCGCCCGATCATCGATGTGGCGCTGGATCACACCGATCTGGACCGCTCCCAGCTTGAGACCCTGTTGAACCCGGAAAAACTCACGGCCGGCGGCATCTGATCGCCTGCCTGTCATCACGTCGCTCGTCCAGGAGACGCGCCATGGAGCATTGGAAAAGCACCATTCTCAAAGGCAACAGCTGCTTCAACCGTGGCGATCTGGTGGACGCCCGCGAACTCTATCTGCAAGCCCTCGCCTTGGCGCAGGTGCTGCTGGAGCGCTGGAAAAACCCGGATGAAGCAGTGGCGGCCTTCGTGATTTCCCACCACAACCTGGCGGACCTGCACCTGAGCCTGAAACAGCCGGAAGAAAGCGCCGAGTACCTGTGCGCGGCGCATCAGCGGCTGTTGCGAGTGATTCAAGACCCACGCATTGCGCCGGGGCTGCGTCAGGCGGCCTTTCGCCACAGCCATAAAACCTACAGCGAACTGCTGACCTTCATCACCGATCACGGTGAATACCCACGGACCCGCCGTCTGCTCAATAGCAGCGGCGAGCACGCACGCACCGTGCTCGAGCGCAACGCCGCTGCCGCCGGAACCCTGTCATTTGGAGTGCACTGATATGCCCTACACCTTGCCTGCCTTGCCCTACGCCTACGACGCCCTGGAACCGCACATCGATGCGCAGACCATGGAAATCCACTACACCAAACATCACCAGACCTACATCAACAACCTCAACGCCGCGGTCGAGGGAACGGAGTACGCGAACTGGCCGATCGAAAAGCTGGTGGCCAGCGTCGCCCAACTGCCGGAAAAGCTGCGTCCGGCGGTGATCAATCAAGGCGGTGGTCACGCGAACCATTCGCTGTTCTGGGACGTCATGAGCCCGAACGGCGGTGGCCTGCCAAACGGCACGCTGGCCAAGGCCATCGAGAGCGATTTGGGCGGCATCGACGCGTTCAAGGAGGCGTTTACCAAAGCGGCGCTGACCCGCTTCGGCAGTGGCTGGGCCTGGTTGAGTGTCACGCCTGAAAAAACACTGGTGGTCGTAAGCAGTGGCAACCAGGACAGCCCGCTGATGAATGGCCATACGCCTATCCTCGGTCTGGACGTCTGGGAGCACGCCTACTACCTGCGCTATCAGAACCGCCGTCCTGAATACATCGCGGCGTTTTACAACGTAGTGAATTGGGACGAAGTGGCCCGGCGCTACTCGGCTGCCATTTCCTGATGTTCTGACGAGACAGACGACTTATGCCTTCCGATTTACTCACCCTAAGCAGCGCACGCCTGCTCCGGCTGGCCGTCGGTTCGATCCTGCTCTTGGCGGGGATCGGGCTGCTGATCAATCAAGGGCTCACCTGGTTGAGCCTTGAGCCCCGACTGCTGAGGGCGTTGGAAGGTGGCGCGCTGTGCGCGCTGGGAACTGCATTGGGGGCCGTGCCGGTGCTAGTGATTCGTGGCATGCCGGTGGCGGTGTCCGACGCTTTGCTGGGGTTTGGCGCCGGAATCATGCTCGCCGCCACCGCCTTTTCTCTGATCGTGCCAGGCCTTGGCGCGGCGCGGGACCTTGGGTTCTCGGCCTGGGGTGCGGGGGCGTTGGTCAGTGCGGGGATTCTGGTCGGGGCGGTGGGACTGTTTGTCGTCGACACCCTCGTGTCATCCGGGCCGCAGTTGTCGGAGCCTGCTACCACACCGAGCATCCCGTCGAATATCTGGCTGTTCGTCATCGCGATCATCGCCCACAACATCCCCGAAGGCATGGCAGTGGGCGTGTCTGCGGGGGGAGCCCTTGCTCATGCCGACAGTCTGGCGATGGGCATTGCGCTGCAGGATGTACCCGAAGGGCTGGTCATTGCGCTCGTGCTCGCGGCGGCGGGCATGTCGCGTCTGAGTGCATTTCTCATCGGCGCGGCATCGGGGTTGGTCGAGCCGGTGTTCGCGGTGCTCTGCGCCTGGTTGGTGGAAATCGCTGCGGTGCTGTTGCCCGCAGGCCTGGCATTGGCAGCCGGTGCGATGCTGTTGGTGGTCACCCACGAAATCATCCCCGAATCCCGCCGAAACGGGCACGACAAGGTCGCCAGCTTCGGGTTGTTGATCGGGTTCTGTCTGATGATGGTGATGGACACGGCGTTGGCGTAGGCACGCCACAACCTCTGTAGGAGCGCGCTTGCCCGCGATGAACGATAACGCGGTATTGCAGACGCAGCGCGTATTGTTCATCGCGGGCAAGCGCGCTCCTACAGGGGTGTGTCTGGATCGGGAAAAACCCTTATAATCGCGCGCCTATTTTCCCTCAGATGCGAGATCCGCCGTGAGCTTACCGCCGTGCCCCCAATGCAATTCCGAATACACCTACGAAGACGGCACTCAGCTCGTATGCCCGGAATGCGCCCATGAGTGGTCCGCCGATGGCGCGACAGAGGCGGACGATGACGTGAAAATCATCAAGGATGCGGTGGGCAATACGCTGCAGGATGGCGACACCGTCACTGTGATCAAGGACCTCAAAGTCAAAGGTTCATCGCTGGTGGTCAAGGTCGGGACCAAGGTCAAGAACATCCGCTTGGTGGATGGCGATCACGACATCGACTGCAAGATCGACGGTATCGGCGCAATGAAGCTCAAGTCCGAGTTCGTCAAGAAAGGTTGAACACGATCATTGCCCGCGCTCTGCGTGGGCATGCCGCCTAGCAGACTCTGCGTCGTCTTCCCCCCGCCTGGCCATTCAACACGGCAAGTTCATCCCGAAGGTGTTCTCGCCGTCCTCGCTGCGGACGAACACCGTCCCGCCGTGCATCAACGCAATCGCCTTCACAATCGCCAGCCCCAGCCCATGGTTACCGCCGCTGTTGGTGCGCGACGCATCGACCCGGTAAAAACGTTCGAACAGTTTTGGCAGGTGCTCGGCAGCGATGGGCGCGCCGGGGTTGGTCACCCCGATGCTGACGTGATTGCCCGTATCCTGAATGTCCACCTGGATGACCTGCCCGGGCGAGGTGTGCTGCACCGCGTTGTGCAGCAGATTGATCATGGCCCGTCGCAGGTGGGCTTTTTCGATGGGCGCCCGCGCATCACCGTTGACCTGAACGTGCACCTGGGCGTCCTCCAAGATGAAATCCAGATAGTCCAGTGTGGTCGCCACTTCTTCGGCCAGCGACGCTTCAGTGAGCTCGGTGGCCTTGCTGCCCTGATCGGCGCTGGCGAGAAACAGCATGTCGTTGATGATCGAACGCAACCGCTCAAGCTCCTCCAGGTTCGATTGCAGCACTTCGAAGTAGTGTTCTGCGGATCGACCGCGTGTCAATGCGACCTGGGTCTGCCCGATGAGGTTGGTCAATGGCGAGCGCAGCTCATGGGCGACGTCCGCGTTGAACGACTCCAGCCGCGAGTAAGCCTGCTCCACGCGCTCCAGCGTCGAGTTGAATGAGGTGACGAACTGGTCCAGCTCAGGCGGCAAGGAGGAGAGTTGCAGGCGCCCTGACAGGCGAGGCGGTGTGAGTTTGCGCGCTTCAAGGGACAAGTCCAGCAAAGGCTTCAGACCGATGCGTGCCACCCAGTAGCCCAGTGCGGAGGCCAGCACGATGCCGATCGCCGCGAGGCTGATCAGGGCAACCAGCAGCGAATGCTGAGTCTGCCAGAAGGTCTCGGTGTCGATGGCGGTGAGGAAGCGCAGGGGAGGGCGTTGGTCTTTGGCCGGAAATTCGCTGACCAGCACTTTGAACGGGTAGGCGTGTTCGGTGAGGTTCAGGTCACGCATGCCTAGCGGGCCGCGCGCGAAGGCACGCACCTGCGCGTCAGGATGGCCGAACTCGAAGCCCGGGTCATCGCTGACCACCCAGAACCGCAGGCGTTTGTCTTCTTCACTGAGCAAGCGGAGCTTGGCGGTGAGCTTGATCCAATGCTCAGGCGTGCCGTACCGCTGCACTTGCGACTCCAGTACGCTGTAACGCGCATCGACTTCCGCTTCCGGCAACAGGCCAAGGCTTCTGTCCACTTGCAGGTACAAGGCCCAGCCGATCAACAGGAACACCAGCAGGGCCACCAGCGCGAACATGCCGCTCAGGCGCCAGGCGATGGAGTTACTCGCCACGACGGCTCTCCAGGACGTAACCCATGCCACGGATGGTGTGCAGCAGTTTCTGTTCGAACGGACCATCGAGTTTGGCCCGCAGCCGTTTGATCGCCACTTCGACGACATTCGCATCGCTGTCGAAATTGATGTCCCAGACCATCTCGGCAATCGAGGTTTTCGAGAGGATTTCCCCGTGGCGGCGAGCCAGCACGCTCAGCAGCGAGAATTCCTTGGCGGTCAGGTCCAGCCGGCTGCCGGCTCGGGTAGCCTTGCGGCTGATCAGGTCGATCCACAAATCCGCGATGCTGATCTGCACCGGTTCATGGCCGCCGCTGCGGCGAGTCAGCGCTTGCAGGCGAGCCACCAATTCCAGAAACGAGAACGGCTTGCCGAGGTAATCGTCAGCGCCCTCGCGCAGACCGCGAATACGGTCATCGACGTTTTCCCGGGCGGTGAGCATGATCACCGGCGTCTGTTTGCGCGCGCGCAGCGCCCGTAGAACGCCGTAACCGTCCAGCCCCGGAAGCATGACGTCGAGAATGACCACCGCGTAGTCGCTCTCCAGCGACATGTGCAAGCCTTCGATGCCATCCCGGGCAACGTCCGTGGTGTAGCCCTGCTCGGTCAGGCCCCGGTGCAGATAGTCAGCGGTTTTCTCTTCGTCTTCGATAATCAGGACACGCATGGGTGCATTCTCAAGTCGTTGGTGCTCACGATTCTGCTGCTGACCTTCGAGCCACGGGCACGCTTGTCGTTTTCTGGGGCGCCGAGGGCGGGGTCGATGTCGGCATCGGCTGCCGACGGTGGAAGAGCCGTTCCAGTTGCAGGTAAATGACAGGGGTGGTGAACAGCGTCAGCGCCTGGCTGACCAACAGTCCGCCCACGACGGCGATTCCCAGTGGCTGACGCAATTCGGCCCCCACGCCATACCCGAGCATCAGCGGCAAGGCGCCGAGCAGGGCGGCCAGCGTGGTCATGATGATAGGGCGGAAACGCGTTATGCACGCCTCGTAAATCGCCACCTCGGGTGACAACCCCCGATGCCGCTGCCCCTCCAGCGCGAAATCGACCAGCAGAATGCCGTTCTTCTTGACGATGCCAATCAGCAGCACGATGCCGATCAGGCCCATGATCGAGAAATCCTGGCCCATCAGCCATAGCAACAGCAGCGCGCCGATGCCCGCCGAAGGTAGCGTCGAGATGATCGTCAGGGGATGCACGAAGCTCTCATAAAGCACCCCCAGGATGATGTACACCGCAACCAGCGCCGCCAGAATCAGCCAAGGCTGGTTGGCCAGGGAGCTTTGGAACGCCTGGGCGGCGCCCTGAAAATTGCCGATGATCGACGCAGGCATGCCGATGTCGTTCTTGGCCTGATCCAGCAACTGCACCGCCTCCCCCAGCGCGACGCCTGCGGACAGGTTAAAGGACAGGTTGGCGGCCGGAAACATCCCGTCGTGGCTGATCGACAGTGGCCCCATCTTTGGCGCGCCGACCTTGGCCAGCGCGGACAGCGGGACCATTTCGTTGGTCAGCGGTGAGCGCAGGTAGAAATAATTCAGGCTTTCGGCCCTGCCGCGTTGGGAGGGGTCCAGTTCGAGTATCACTTTGTATTGGTTGATGTCGGTCTGGTATTCGTTGATCTGCCGTTGGCCAAAAGCGTCGTACAGGGCCTGATCCACGTCGGCGGTGGTGAGGCCAAAGCGCGCGGCGGCATTTCGGTCAATGTCCAGATGGGTCACGCTGCCGCCCAGTTGCAAATCGTTGGACAGGTCGCGAAAGGCCGGAATCGACCTGAGTTTTTCAGTGAGCTTCTGCGTCCATTCATTGAGCAGGGCGCCGTTGTTGCTCTTGAGCACGTATTGATACTGCGCGCGGCTGGGGCCTGAGCTGAGGTTGATGTCCTGCCCTGCCCGCAGGTACAGCACGATGCCCGGGATTTTCGCCAGCTTGGGGCGAATCCGGTCGATAAACTGGCTCGCGGAGACATCGCGCTCGCCACGGTCTTTCAACGCAATCCACACCCGGCCGTTGGCGATGGTCTGGTTGCTGCCGCTGACACCCACGGAGTGTGAAAACGCCTTGACGGCAGGGTCTTCGCCGATGATTTTCGCCAGTTGTTTGTGCTTGGCCACCATGTCCGGGTAGGAGATGTCAGCCGCCGCTTCACTGGTCCCCAACACCATGCCGGTGTCCTGTACAGGGAAGAAGCCTTTGGGAATCAGCACGTAGCCCACCACCGCCAGCACCAGCGTCAGGCCGAAGATGCCCATCATCAATCGTTGATGGGCCAAGGCATAGCGCACCCCCTTGGCGTAGCGCGCCAGCAGCTTCTCGCCAAAGCCGGGATTGGCATGGGCATCATGATGAGGGGCGCGCATGAACAGCGCGGCCAGGGTCGGTGCAAGCGTCAGCGAAACCATCACGGAGATCAGAATGGTCGAGGTCGCCGTCAGCGCAAACTCTTTGAAGAGCCGCCCGACCACACCTCCCATGAAGAGCAGTGGAATGAACGCCGCAATGAGCGAGAAGCTGATCGACACCACGGTGAAACCGATTTCGCCCGCGCCTTTGATGGCCGCATCGCGCTTGTTCTCGCCGGCCTCCAGGTGACGGTGGATGTTCTCGACGACCACAATGGCGTCGTCCACGACGAAGCCCACGGCGACCACGATGGCCACCAGTGTCAGGTTATTGAGGCTGAATCCGAGCACATACATCAGCGCGAAGCTGGCCACCAGCGACACGCCCAGTACGGCCGTGACGATCAGCGTCGCAGAGACCTGCCGCAGGAACAGGGCCATGACCGCGATCACCAGCGCAATGGCGATCAACAGGGTCATTTCCACTTCATGCAGCGAGGCGCGAATGGTCTTGGTCCGGTCGCTGAGCACCGTCACGTCCACGGAGGCGGGAAGCATTTCCTGTAGCCGTGGCAGCTCTCCTAGTACACGGTCCACGGTTTCGACGATGTTGGCGCCGGGCTGGCGGAAAATGACGATGTTCACGCCTTGTTGCTGCCCTGACCAAGCATTGACGTAGGCGTTTTCAGAGCCGTCGACGACCCTCGCTACATCTCGCAAGTGAATCGGCGCGCCATCCTTGTAGGCGACGATCAACTGATCGTAATCCTTTGCCTGGAACAGTTGATCGTTGGAGGCCAGGGTCGAGACGCTGTCCTTGCCGTATAACGCCCCTTTGGCCAGGTTCAGGCTGGTTTGCTGCAGCGCGCCACGCAGGTCAGCGAGGGTCAACCCGAGGGAGGCAAGCTTGTCCGGTGCGGCCTGAACGCGAATGGCCGGACGTCGCTGACCGGTGATCGCGACCTGACCGACGCCGTTGATCTGGCTCAACTGGCGGGCCAGCAAGGATTCGGTCACATCGCTCAATTCCGTGCTGGGCATCAGGTTGGAGCTGACGCTGAGGATCAACACCGGGCTGTCGGCCGGATTGACCTTGCGCCAAGTGGGCGCGGTGGGCAGATCCGCCGGCAGACGACCGGACGCGGTGTTGATCGCTGCCTGGACTTCCTGCGCAGCAGTGTCGATGCTTTTGTTCAGAACGAACTGCAGCGTCAGGTTGGTGGAGCCCAACGCACTGCTGGATGTCATTTGGGTCATGCCGGGAATGGCGCTGAACTGCACCTCCAACGGCGTGGCGACCGAGGAGGCCATGGTTTCCGGGCTGGCCCCGGGCAGCGTGGCTGAGACCTGGATAGTGGGGAATTCCGCTTCAGGCAGTGGCGCCACCGGCAGACGTGGAAACGCAATGCAGCCCAGAAGGACCAACGCAAAGGTCAGCAAAACAGTCGCGACAGGATGATTCACGCACCAGGCAGAAACCGAAGCATGGCCTTTCATTTCGCCGCTCCGCCCGCATCGGCTAGCGTGGCCAACGGTTCGGCCTTGACCACCTCAATGTGGGCGCCATCCTTGAGTCGCGATTGACCATCGCTGACCAGGACGTCGTTGACGTTGACGCCGCTGATCAACACCAGATCGCTGTTCTGGTACAGCACCTTGACCGGCACCACCTCGACTTTATCGCCCGTGACCCTGAACACGTAATGTTGATCGATACCCCGTTGCACCACTTGGGGCGGAACCTTGAGGGCAGCGCGATCGATGGCCGTTTGAATGCGTACGCTGACCAACTGACCAGGCCACAGTTTTTCGGTCGTGTTGTCGAAAAGCGCCTTGGCGCGAATGGTGCCGGTGGTCGCAGCCACCTGATTGTCGATCAGGCTCAATGTGCCGCCGCCCAGCAGCGTGCCCGTGGTCCCGTCACCCATGTAGGCGTTGACCTTCGCCGGAGCAGGCGCTGCCAGCAGTTCATGCAGAGTGGGAAGCATGTCCTGCGGCAGGGAAAATTCGACGGCAATGGGGTCGATCTGGGTCACCGAAAACAGGCCGTTGGCGTCCGTAACCCGAAGAAAATTGCCTTCATCGACATTGCGAATGCCGACACGGCCTGTCACTGGCGAGCGAATCTGGGTATAGGACAATTGCACTTGCGCAGCGTTGATCGACGCCTGATTGCCTTGCACCGTCGCTTTGAGCTGGTTGACCAACGCCTGTTGTTGATCGAACTGCTGCTTGGGAATGCTGTTGTCCTGCGTCAGCAACTTGTAGCGCTTGAGGTCGATTTCCGCCACGTTCAACTGGGCCTGGCTCTGGCTCAACTGAGCGTTGGCCTGTCCGAGGGCGGCACGGATCGAGCGATCATCGATGGTGGCAAGCAGATCCCCGGCTTTGACCCGTTGACCTTCCTTGACCATCAGCCGGGTCAGAATGCCGTCCACCTGCGTACGAACGACCACATTTTGCAAGGACAGCACCGAACCAATCCCCGTGGCGTAACGCGGCACGTCTTCGCGCACGACATTGACGACTTGCACCGGGACCGCCGTGGGTGCGGTGATTCGCTTCGGCGCGGGGCGAGTGAAGGTCCATAGGCCCACCGCCAACCCGCCAACGAGGACGGCCACGGCCATCACAGTTTTTTTCTTTTTGTGCATACAGGGATAACGCCAGCGAAAAGATGGGGTGCGGATAATCGAGCCTTCCCTTTATACCCCTAGCACCCGGTCAGCAAAATGACTGCTGCCTGTCAATATTGTCAGGTGGAGATGGGCGGAGGATGGAGTGGCATAAAGAAAAGCGGCAAGGGAGCGATAGCCTGAACGAGAGCGCGAAAATTCCTACCTCGAATGTGCGCGTTTTCTGATCGGTCGTCCTCCCCGGCTCGACATCACTGATTAATGCGAGCCTTCACTTCGGAGTGTGGCGATGAACAGTCAAAAAGCCCTGTCGATGTTTTTCTCGCTGGCGGTTGCCGGTGCTTTTGCTCAGGCGGTATCAGCAGCACCGCCCTCGCAATATGCCCTGGCATTCCACGGTGGGCTCGTGAATGCAGGATGCGATGCGAGGTTACAAACGGCCGACAGCAGACAGGAGCAATCGAAGTCGATGCACGTCAACCTGCGCCTGAGCCTCGCGCTGGCTGCCCATGACGATGCCTGCGAAGGTCACTGGGTGCCGGTCTCCGCCGCTTATATGGAACAGGCCTCTTCCCGCACCGGACAGCGCAACGCAGTCGTGACGCTCACTTACCACTGACCTTTTACCGCACACCTATCAATCAACATAAGCCGCCTCGGACCTCTGGTCCGGGCGGCTTTTCTGTGCGTTCGCCTGGTGATCGGCATTCATCCTTGCAACGCGTCGCAGAAGACCGCGCAGCACTTTCTTCGTTGGATCTTGATAAGGGCGCAATTTACACGGGCTGCAGCGATGCTCTGATAAATCCTACGGAAATATCCTTCGTTTTTCACTGTCGTTTCTGCCCGTTCGAGGTAGACAGCCTGACATCCTGACGCTAACGCCGTCCTTATAGTTCTCGTCGTCCTTAAGGGCACACACGAACTGACACAAGGAATGTCGTTAACATGAAAAATATTTCTCTTTCTCTGGCTGTCATGGCTGCAATGGGGCTGGGTATGGCAGGGACTGCCACCGCGGCAAACAACGGCAAGCTGATCATGACCGGCACGCTGACCAACATCACCTGTGACGTGAGCGCGGGCGTCGGCGCAAGCCAGGGCTCGAATGCGGGTGAAATCAACGTCGACATGGGGAACGTGTCGTTCGCTGACATCGGCACCTACGCCCAGGCCAAGCTGGATACTGCTTCGCCCATTCAGTTGCTGGTCAACTGCTCCGGCGGAGCCTCGGCGTACAACTCTGTCGACATGCGTTTCATTGCCCGTCAAGGCAGCGGCCTGGACAACAACGACCAGAAACTGCTGCGTACCACCGGCGCGGCTGACGGTGTGGGCATCGGCCTGCTCAATGCTTCGAACCGCCTGATGGACCTGAGCGGCACCGAAACCATCGAAACCGACCTGGTCAAGAACGGCGACACGGCAACCGCTGAAATCAATCTTGGCGCGGTGTATGTGCTCAATGGCACAACCACCAACCCTGGCAACGCAGATGGGTTCTTGCCTTTCGTGATGGATTACAAGTGATGTCCCCGGCGAGATGAGCCCCGGCTCTTCTCGCCACCTACCTGTGCGGAATCCTTTCCATGTTTTCTACGATAATGCGTAAGTTGGGCCGCTGGTTGTGCTCCGGTCTGGCCATGACGCTGGCTGTCCAGGTTCAGGCGGGCATCGTACTGAACGCCACGCGTGTGATTTATGACGGCGCCCAAAAAGAGGTTAGCCTGCAAGTGCATAACACCGGTGCTTCGGAGGTGCTGGCGCAGTCATGGATCGATACCGGCGGCGAAGACACCGCATCGTCAGCGCCTCCGTTCGCCGTCACACCTGCCCTCGCTCGCTTGCCGGGCGATGCTCGGCAACTGATCAGAATCATGTATTCGGGCCAAGGGCTGCCGACCGATCGCGAGTCGGTGCTCTGGCTCAGCGTTCAGGAAATCCCCCAGGCGGGCCGTGAGAACGAGTTGCAGATTGCCATCCGCCAACGCATCAAATTGTTCTATCGGCCACAGGGTTTGACGGGCGATCCGCTGGACGCTGCACAGGCGCTTGAATGGCGAATTCGCGACGGCCAGTTGGAAGTGGTCAACCCCACTCGCTACCACGTATCGATGATCAAGCTTGAAGGGCGACGCAGCACAAAGGTCGTGCTGGAGGAGGACAGCAGGATGCTGGCCCCCGGTGAGCGTCGCCAGATGCCTTTGCAAAAGCCCGGAGGTGGGCCGCTTGAACTGGCCTTCATCAGCATCAACGACTTCGGCGCGCAGGAGCGGTATCACGCCACGGTAGCGTCAGACCGTCCCGCACAGGCTATCAAGACCGATCCTTCAACCTGACAAGGCTCAGGGCTTTTTCGTTGACCCACTTTTTCAAGCCGGACCTGTGTCCGGCTTCGCTTCGCACGCCTGCAAGAAGGGACTCGGCAGTGCATCGAACTCAGAACACGAGTGAACACAGCTAATGGAACGGCGACACAAGCGCAGCAAGGAAAGCCAGATAAAAGTCACCCGTGGCGTTGATCCACGCGGGACCAAGCGGCAGTCAAGGACATCTGGAATTCAGCCATGGTCATTCTGGATCGCAGTGAGCACGGCATGCATGACGTTGCCGGAGGCGATGGCGATGACAGACGGGACCGGCGTCAGTGCACCGCCAGTGAAGTTCAACACTGCCTTCATTCAGGGCACCGATCAACCGGCAGACCTCGACACGTTCCTGCAAGCCAACAGCGTGCTTCCCGGTACGTATCGGGTGGATATTTTCGTCAATCGCGTGCTCAGTGGCCGACGCGACATCACGTTTGTCGCCAACCCTCGTAACGGGACCATCGAGGCCTGTCTGACGCTGGACATGCTGGGGCAATTCGGCATGAACGTCGCCGATATCAAGGGCGTGCCTGGGTCGTCCGACCGATGTTTCGATCTGGTGGCAAACGTTGAGTTCGCTCGCGTGGAGTACGAGCCCAACCGCTTGCGGCTCAATATCAGCATTCCCCAAACCATGATGCAGCGCAGTGTTCGGGGATACATCGCGCCGGAGTTGTGGGACGAGGGCGTGTCGGCAGGTTTCGTGAGTTACGCGTTCAGCGCAGCACGGCGTGAGCGGCAGCATCGGACACAGGATCAGTATTACCTGGGGCTGCGCAATGGGCTGAATCTCGGCGCCTGGCGACTACGCAATGAGTCGTCCGTCGTCTACGGCGACAATCAACCCTATCGGTTTCGGAGTAACCGGACCTTTCTCCAACGAGACATCACCTCCCTCAAGAGCCAACTGACGCTTGGGGAAACCTTCACCGATTCGCAAGTCTTCGACAGCGTTCGTTTCGTCGGGGCCATGCTCTCGACCGACGACAGCATGCTACCGGACAACGAACGGATCTATGCCCCGGTCATTCGCGGCATCGCAGAAACCAACGCCACCGTCGAGGTACGACAAAACGGCTTCATGCTGTTCAGTGGCAACGTTTCACCGGGGCCCTTCGAGATCTCGGACATCTACCCCAGTGGCTCGAATGGCGACCTGGAAGTCACTGTGGTCGAAGCCGACGGCCGCAGACGCGTGTTTACACAGGCCTATGCTTCCTTGCCGATCATGGTTCCCAAACATGCGCTGCGTTACAGCCTCGCCGCAGGCCAATACGACGGCTATGAGCAGGGTGAAGATTCGCCCGCCCTGGCCAGCATGACCCTGATTTACGGGTTGACCGACCGGGTGACGGTGGCCGGTGGCGCGCAACTCACGCAGGGCTATCAGGCGGCTAACGTCGGTGCCGGCATCAACACCGGCGTGGGGGCTGTCTCGCTGGACTTGACCCAATCAAGCAGCCAACAGCAGGGGCAGACAGACAATGGCCAGAGCCTGCGACTGCGCTATGCCAACACGCTGGCGGCGACGCATACCACGCTGGCGGTTGCCGGCTACCGCTACTCCACCGACACCTACCGAACCCTCGACGAGCACCTCGAAGAACAGCAGCGGCTGACGTTTTCAGGTGCCGGACGCGCGAAAGACCGCTTGGAAATCAATCTGACCCAGGCGCTGCCCGAGCAGTTTGCGTCGTTAAGCATTACCGGTTCCGAGCAGCGTTACTGGGGTGACGCCGGCAAGACCCGACAACTTTACCTGTCGTGGAACGCGGCCTGGCGCCGCCTCAGCTACAGCCTGTCGCTGGAACGCAACCAGACGTTCGAGCGCGATGGTCAGCGTCAGAGCGACAACCGGATCGCACTGACCTTGAGCCTTCCTCTGGGCGACGACGCGGGCAGCTCACGGGCTTTCTTCAACGCGGTTCGCGACCGGCGCGGCGATTACGATCTGCAGGCAGGCCTGAATGGACAAGTGCTCGGTGATCGCAACACGTTCTACTCGCTTCAGGCCGGGCGGGCCAGCGGTTCGAGTACGTCGATGTTCGGCAGGTTGAACACCGCGACGTCATACGGCCGGTTCGACGCCGGTTACGGTCAAGGGAGCGATTTCCGTGCGTTGAGTTTGGGCGCGTCGGGCTCGGTCGTTGTACACGGCGGCGGAGTGAATGTGGGTCAGCCCTTGGGCGAAACCTTCGCCCTGGTGCACGTGGAGAACGTCGACGGCGCTCGTTTGAGCAATCACAGCAATGTTGAAACCTCGGCCAACGGCTATGCCGTGGTTCCCTACGCTCAGCCCTACCGCGCCAACTGGATCAGCCTCGACACCCGCCAGCTTGGGGCTGACATCGAGTTGGAGAACGCCGTATTTCAGGTGGTTCCGCGTCGGGGAGCCATACCGGTGGCCAGTTTCAAAACCCAGATCGGGCGAAGGGTGCAGTTCGAATTGCTGCGCCCGGATGGCAGCCGTCTGCCGTTGGGAACATCGGTCGAGGATGAATCGGGTAACGTGCTGGCAGCCGTAGACCCGACGAGTCGCGCCTTGGTGTTGAGCGAGAAGGATGCGGGTGAGCTGGTGCTCAAAGGCGATGATTTCGCGTGCCGTGCTCGCTACCAGTTGCCTGAGCGCGATCCGCAGCGCGCTTACGATCGGCTGAAGGTCATTTGCCAATGAAACCACTCAAATCACTTGTCGTGATCGGTCTGGTCGTTGCGCTGCTCAGCCAACACGCCCGAGCAGTTGTTTCTTTGAGCGGAACGCGACTGGTATTCGATGGTCGCTTTCATGAGGCAACGCTCGACATCAGCAATCCCGGCGCTGCCGAGGTGCTCGTTCAAGCCTGGCTGGAAAACCCACAGGCCGCCACCGAGGAACGGGGGGGCGCAGTGGCGGATCTGCCGTTTGCGGTCACGCCACCCCTCACACGACTGGCAGCGCAGGGCAAGCAAACGTTGCGCATTCTGTACGAGGGGGTGGGGCTTGCGCGGGATCGCGAAACCCTCTTGCACCTGTACGTTCTGGAAGTGCCGCGGCGCAGTGCCGCCAAGCGACAGTTGAACCTGGCTGTGCGGCAGCGGATCAACCTCTTCTACCGTCCCCAGGGGCTTGCCGGCGATCCGGCGCTGGCCACGCAAGCGCTTATCTGGCAGCGAATGCCGGATGATCCGTCGCTGCTGCGCATTTCCAACCCGACCCCCTTTTATGTCGCGTTGAACAAGATCGACATCGACGGCGCTCGGATGCACGACGACGTCATGCTCGATCCTTTTTCCAGTCACGCCCTGCGCGTCCCGCCCGCGTTCGCCCAGCGGGCGCTTCCCACGCTGACCTTCAAAGCGCTGACCGATTACGGCGGTCAGCGTGATTTCTGCGCGCAACCCCAGGACAGCGCGCCTTTCCACGCCCGGCCGCAGAGCGCGGGCCCTCGTTCTTCCATAGGGACATGCTGATCATGAAGACCTCCTCATCTGTCTATTGGCGTTCAACGTTGCTCGTCGCGATCCTTCTGCCCTCCGCCGGGATGGCCATGACGTGCAAGACCCAGGGCAGTGGCGAAACGCTCATTCGCGCGGACCTCAGCAGCAGCGTCGCCATCCCCGCGAGCCTGCCGGACGCCAGCGTGGTCTGGCGCTCGGAGCGCCTGAACCTGCAGGTCGAGTGCGCGCGGGACCGACCGGGTGCTGCCGAACCTGTCGCGATTTATCTGAACCCCGAGAACCGTCAGATCGGGCAGGGCATTCGAGCGGGACTGACCTTTGGCGGTGTCGACCATGTGCAAAGCGGGGGGCAGATTCCCACTCAGCAGATTCTGCCCGCATGCAATGAGTCAGGCGCCCGGCTCGCAATGTGCCCCAAAGTAACCTTTTCATTGCCCTTTTCGGTGTTCATCGAGAAGTACGGCCCCACTCCACCTTCAGGCGTGGCCAGTGATCTGCTCGATTAAAGGTTCTTCCAGCTCGACAGCGCGACGGGCATGAATCCAGATCCTGACAACAACCTCAATTACGTCATCAACAACCTGAACGGATTGCGCTTCGTGGCTTGCAACGCCGAGCTGCGCGTGATGCCGGAAACGGTCGAGTTCGGCGACGTGCCCATCAAGAATGTAAGGGTGGGCGAGGTGGCGACCTTCCAACGGTTTGCGCTGGCCACCAGCCGCGTCTGCGATTCGCCGTTCAGCCTCAATGCGCGCTTTACCCCTGTCTCCGGTGTGTTGTCGGGGGACGTGCTGGTGCCTGTCAACAACCGCAGTGTTGGCATCCGGCTGACGAACGCGCGTAACAATCTGCCGGTGCGCTACCACGAGCCCTTTCATGTGACCGACCTGCAAGGCGAGAACTACTCCGCGACCGCCGATTTCAACGCCGAGTTGGTTTGGCAGACCGACGCGCCGATCCCCGGGCCATTTTCCGCAGAGGTCCTGGTGGACCTGTTCTACAAATAAGCGATGGGCCTAAGGCTTATCCGTCCTTGCGGAAGCTGTCGCGATATTGCGTTGGCGTGACCCCCAATCGTTGGGTGAAAATCAGGCGCATTCGGGCTGCGCTGCCGAATCCGCAGTCATACGCCACGGCTTTTATGGCGCGCTCGCTGCCCTCCAGCAGGCGCCTTGCCGCATCGATTCGCGCTCGCTGAACGAACTCGGCGGGCGTCACTTTCGCGTCTCGCGCGAACACGCGAGCGAAGCTGCGCGGGCTCATCGAAACGACATCGGCGAGCCGCTCCACCGAAAACGGCTCGCTGATGTGCTCCAGCACATAGCGCTGAATCTTCGCAACCGGGGAGTCGTCCTCTGCGGACGTGTTGAGGAACGGGCTGAACTGGGATTGGCCCCCCTGACGCTGGGCCACCACCAGTAGCCGTTTGGCGACGGCCAGCGCGATGGCCGGGCCATGGTCTTCGGCTACGAGAGAAAGGGCCATGTCGATGCCCGCGGTCACCCCGGCGGAAGTCATCAATGTTCCATCGCGCACGTAAATCCGGTCAGGCTCGACCCTTGCTTTCGGAAACATCTCCGCCAGTTCCAGAGCGTGGCTCCAGTGAGTGGTGGCCTTCTTGTCATCGAGCAGCCCAGCGTGGCCGAGAATGAAGGCGCCGGTGCAAATCGACCCGTAGCGTCCCGCCTGCGGCGTGACCTTATGCAGCCAGTCGGTGATGAGCGGCATTTCGGGGTTCTCAGGCAACATCGGGCCGCCCGGAACCAGCACGACATCGAACACCGGCGGGGCGCTCTCAAGCGTATGCTCGGCGCCGAGCGGCATGCCATTGGAAGCGCGAATGGGGTAGGGCGCGGCACCGACGGTGGTGATCGTGTAGCCTTCGCCCCCGCTGACGAAGCGGTTGGCTTCGGCAAATACATCCAGCGGGCCGGCAACATCCAGAGCCTGGACGTCAGGGAAGAGCACGATCGCCACGCTTTTCATCAGTGAGCCTCAGACACCCTGCAAAAGGATGAAGATATAGCTCATTTCTTCGGTGGTGTGGTGACGTTATCCCACTCGGTGATCAGCGCTTTCTGATGCTTGCGGTCGTACAGGCACAGCTCGGTGCCGGTCTTGTTCTTCATGAAAGCTTGCTTGTACTGGCCTTTGATCAACAGGGCGTTGTAGCCCACGCTGTCATCGAACATCGCGGCTGCGCCAGCGGGTCTGGCGTTTTTCAAGGTACTGGCGGCCACGCAACTGTCGACCAGCTTTTTGTCGAACGCATTCCACGCTTCGGTGCTCGACGCGCTAGCCGGACCTGCGATGGTGGCTAGGGCGATCAGGGCCAAGGCGGTCAATTTCATGTGAAGCTCCCTCGATTTCGGCGTCACGGAACGTGACAGCGTTTTAGAGTGCTCGGGCAGGATCGAGTTCTCCACGCTGCACATAGCGCATGCCCACGCGCTCATACAAACGACGGGCCCTGATGTTGCTCTCCATGACGTTGAGATCGACGTGACCTTCTCCGCGTGCGGCAAAGGCGCCGAAGGCCAGATTCAGCAGTCGTTCGGCGATGCCTTGGCGCTGGCCACGGGGATGCACCACCAAATGGCGGATGAAGGCGCTGTTCCAGCATTGGCAAACCGCAATCGCGCCTTGGGTGTCCGCGATGACGAAACATAATTGCGGATCGAATTCCGGATCGCTTTCGAACGCGCACAGCCACGTTTCGAAATCGGACACCCGGCCGCCCCCGACGGCAGTGCCCTCTGCCAGCAGACGGTGCGCAGCGAGTGCACTGTTTCGGTCAAAGGGCATGCGCCGCAACGGCGGTTGCCAGAGCGGCACCGACACTGGCTCGCTGAGCGAACGACGCATCAGCCAATAGTGCCGCGTGGAGGCGTCACATGGGCCGGGTCTCAGCTCCCTTGAGCTTCCACGGTACGGGCTGCTTCGATCAGGCATCGCGTCAGTTCGGGGGAAGAAAATTTGGTCAGGACCGCGTTGGCGCCTGCCAGCCTGGCCTTTTCGGCGTTCATCGCGCTGTCCAGCGAGGTGTGCAAGAGCACGTACAGTTGTTGGAAATCAGGTGTTTCCCGCAACGTTCGAGTGAAAGCATAGCCATCCATCTCCGACATTTCGATGTCGGACACCACGACGTTGATCTGTTGTGCCGTGCCCTGCAAATCCAGGAGCTGGTCAATGGCCTCCCGCGCACTGCGGGCCGTATGGCATTCGATGCCCAGCGTGCGCAGGGTCAGTACGGACTGCTGGAGCGCGACTTGACTGTCATCCACGACGAGAATCCGGGCTTTGGCCAACACTTCGCTCTCTTCCGGCGTCAGCTCTTCGGGCGTCGCCTCGATTTGCGTCGGGGCAATGCCATGAATGACCTTTTCGATATCCAGCACCTGCACCAGGGTCCCATCGACCTGGGTCACCCCGGTGATGAAGGATTTCGTGCCAGAGGCGTAGGGCGGGGGGCGAATGTCGGTGGTCAGGCAGTGGACGATCTTGCTCACGGCCTGAACGTGCAGCCCCTGCTTGGAGCGACTGACGTCGGTGACGATCAGGCAGCCACTGTCGGGGTCGAGCAGTGGGCGCTCGCCGATCGCGCGACTGAGGTCGATGACCGACAACGAATTGCCACGCAGTGTCGCCACGCCTTTGACGTGCGGGTGCGATTCGGGCAACCGTGTCAGGGGAGGGCAGGGGATGATTTCGCTGACCTTGAGCAGGTTGATCGCCATCAGCTTCCCGCTGCGCAGCGTGAACAGCAGAAGCGAAAGTGAATCTGCGCGGACGTTCTTGGACATGTGAGCCTTCTGTCTTGCGGTGGTTGCCTGCACCCAGTGGCGCAAACAACTGTCGATGACGGTGTATCGACCCGGCGCGGACAGGCTTTAGCGGTTTTCGCTATGGATGGGGATTGCATCAGGTCAAAATGACTCCTGTCTGGTCATAAAGACAACGTTCGAGATGGGGTCAAAAAAACTATAAGCTTAATAAGCTACTGATTTATAACCTTTTGTTTCCTGGCACGTTTTCTGTAAAGCCTAGGGCAGTTATTAACGCATTGAGCTTGAGGAGTTCATCATGTTGACTGCTTCCGATCGTGCCATCGTGAAATCCACCGTCCCGTTGCTGGAGAGTGGGGGTGAGGCCTTGACCACCCATTTCTACAAGAAATTGCTGGGCCGCTATCCCCAAGTCCGCCCTTTGTTCAACCAGGCGCATCAGGCCAGTGGTGACCAGCCGCGCGCTCTGGCCAACGGGGTGCTCATGTACGCAAGACACATCGACCAACTCGAACAGTTGGGTGATCTTGTGGTGAAGATCATCAACAAGCACGTCGCGCTGCAAATCCTTCCCGAGCATTACCCACTGGTCGGCGAGTGCCTCCTAGAGGCTATCCGCGACGTGCTCGGTGCCGAGATTGCCACCGATGAAGTCGTGGCGGCATGGGGCAAGGCATACGGGCAATTGGCAGAGATCCTGATCGCTGCCGAGGAGCAGATGTATGAACAGAAAGCCCGGGCGCCCGGAGGTTGGCGCGGCGGGCGTGAATTCACGGTCGTGGCGAAGATACGCGAGAGTGAAGAAATCACCTCGTTTTACTTCGCCCCTGCCGATGGGCAGCCGATTCTGGACTTCACAGCGGGTCAGTACATCGGGCTGCAGTTGACCGTGGACGGCCAGGAGGTGCGCCGCAATTATTCACTGTCCGCGCGAGCGAGGAACAATCAGTACCGTATCAGCGTGAAACGCGAACCGGGGGGCCGGGCCTCCAATTATCTGCACGACCGGGTCCACATTGCTGACAGCGTTCAACTGTTCGCACCTTCAGGTGAATTCACCCTGCGCGACAGCGACAAACCTCTGGTGCTGATCAGTGGCGGCGTAGGCATCACGCCGACGCTTGCCATGCTGGAGGCCGCGTTGGCAACCTCGCGCGCCATTCACTTCATTCACTGTGCTCGCAACGGTGCCGTCCACGCGTTCCGCCAATGGGTGGACGACCTGGCCGGGAAACACCCTCAACTCAAGCGGTTCTATCTGTACCAAGAAGACGACGGTGTAAGCCCGGCCGCGGATGGTCTCGGCGTCCTCGACAAGACGCGCCTCGAACAATGGTTGCCAGAAGACCGCGATCTGGACGCCTACTTTCTCGGACCCAAAGGCTTCATGGCGGCGGTCAAGCGTCAATTGAAGGCAGCGGGTGTGCCAGACGCACAAGCCCGGTATGAATTCTTCGGCCCGGCCTCGGATTTGTAACCGTCCTGGCCCTCAACGGTGGTGACGACGCACGTGAACCACCTCACGTGCAGTCGCCCGGGCTCGCGTCATGCCGCACATTCTTCTTTCTATAAGGAAGGGTGCGGCGAACGGTCCCTGCGTCATAGCGTCGCATGCTTCTATATATAAGGAAGAAAACATGCAGAGCGCAGCGGGATTGTTGCGCATTTTGCTTAATGTTCCGGTAATTCCGATCGCTTAACCATCTGGCCGGTGTGAGACCGCGACGGTGGTAGAATCGTCGGCTTTCCGGGACGCACCGGGCACGCAACACAGATCGGCCGATCTGAATGGACACCATCTTCAAAGGGTATGTGAATGACTGAAGCGATGATTTACCTGCGCCGTGAAAAGCAGTTCCTGGTTTTGTTGGGCATCATCTGCCTGGCGCTGATCGGTGGGGCGTTGTACATGCAGGTCGTCTTGGGCGAGGCCCCGTGCCCGCTGTGTATCCTGCAGCGCTATGCGTTGTTGTTCATCGCGATCTTCGCGTTCATCGGTGCGGCGATGCCCGGGCGCCTGAGCCTGACCATCTGCGAGGTGCTGGTTACGCTCAGCGCGGTGGGCGGGATTGTTGCAGCAGGACGTCATGTCTGGATTCAAACGCACCCGACCGAAAGCTGCGGCATCGACGTCTTGCAGCCAATCGTGGACGGCTTGCCACTGGCGAACCTGTTTCCCCTCGGTTTTCAGGTGGCTGGCTTCTGCGAGACGCCATATCCGCCAGTTTTCGGACTATCGCTTGCGCAATGGGCTCTGATCGCTTTTGTTCTAACGGTAATTCTGGTACCGGCAGGCATCATCCGAAACAGGGCGAAACCACGCTGATTACAAAGTGTTGCGTGAAAATGTGCCCCAATGACCTTAGGAAAATTGGGGCCTTAGAGGCTTTTTCGAGTGCGGCATATGCGCGCATTCTTACAAATCCGGAAATTAATTGTTGCGCAGAAACTCATAGTCAATAAAACTTTACGCACCTACAATCGCCCCCACTTAACGCCCCCCTCACGCGAAGGGCGGCGTAAATCGAGGTCGGAAAGCGTTTTTACGCCTTTGTAGACACCGTTTGGATGGCCTCTTGCGTCAAATTCTGAATGGCTGCGCCAAGGGATTTGGGCCGCATTGGCGGTTGCCACCATTCGAATAAGAAATCACAGCAAAACCGGATTTGTTACGAGGCCACAAGCTTCTTGACAGGCCCCTGTTCAATCCAAGCATTTGCCAGCACCTGGCAGGGTGAAGTGTTGGCGGTCGAAACCCAACTGCGATGCGAAAGCTGCTTTTAGAGGTCGTGAGATGAGTAAAAAAAGGTACCCCAGGTTTTTTGGCTTCTTGGCCCTTTTCAGCATGCTCCTGCTCAGCGGGTGCGATTACACCCTGCTGGATCCCAAGGGCCACATCGGCATGCAGGAACGTGACCTGATCGTCACCGCCACTCTGCTGATGCTGCTGGTCGTGGTGCCGGTCATTTTCATGACCATCATCTTCGCCTGGAAATACCGTGCCACAAACAAGAGCGCGACCTACACGCCCGACTGGGCGCATTCGACCAAGATTGAACTGGTGGTCTGGCTGGTACCGCTGGCCATCATCATCGTGCTGGGCTACGTGACCTACAAGTCCACCCACGCGCTGGACCCTTATCGTCCTCTGGAATCGGACGTGAAGCCCCTGACCATCGAAGTGGTCTCGCTTGACTGGAAATGGCTGTTCATCTACCCGGAACAGGGTATCGCCACCGTCAACAAGATCGTCTTTCCGGCTCACACCCCGATCAATTTCCGCATCACTTCCGATTCGGTCATGAACTCGTTCTTCATTCCTGCACTGGGCGGCCAGATCTACGCAATGGCCGGCATGCAGACCAAACTGCACCTGATCGCCAATGAGAACGGCGAGTTCGACGGTATCTCCGCCAACTACAGCGGCGCAGGCTTCACCGGCATGAAGTTCAAGGCAACCGCAACCGATCAGGCTGGTTTCGACGCCTGGGTTGCCGATGTCAAGAACTCGCCGAAAAAACTGGCAACGGAAGAGTATGCCGCCCTGGCCAAGCCCAGCGAGCGTAACCCCGTTGAACTCTACTCCTCGGTCACTCCGAACCTGTTCCAGATCATCATCGACAAGTATGAAGGTATGAAGCCGGGCAAGATTGTCCACGAGAAGAAAGAAGTGGCCGGTATGGAAGGGATGGACATGGGTAAGAATTCAGCTGCGCAGGCAGAGGAGTAAACGATGTTTGGTAAATTAAGTCTGGACGCGATTCCGTTCCACGAACCGATAGTCATGATCACGCTTGCCATGATCGCTATCGGCGGTGCGGCGGTACTCGGTCTGATCACGTACTTCAAAAAGTGGACCTACCTGTGGACCGAGTGGCTGACGTCGGTCGACCACAAGAAAATCGGCGTGATGTACATCATCATCGCGATGGTCATGCTGCTGCGTGGTTTTGCCGACGCCATCATGATGCGTTCCCAACTGGCCCTGGCCACCGAAGGCTCCCCTGGCTATCTGCCGCCTGAGCACTATGACCAGATCTTCACCGCCCACGGTGTGATCATGATCATCTTCATGGCGATGCCGTTCTTCACGGGCCTGATGAACATCGTTCTGCCTCTGCAGATCGGCGCTCGCGACGTTGCCTTCCCGTTCCTGAACTCCCTGTCCCTGTACCTGCTGATCTCCGGTGTGGTGCTGGTGAACGTTTCCCTGGGCGTCGGCGAATTCGCTCGCACTGGGTGGGTTGCCTATCCACCGCTGTCTGAACTGGGCTACAGCCCGGGCGTGGGTGTGGACTACTACATCTGGGCGCTTCAGTTGTCCGGTCTGGGTACGACACTGACGGGCGTTAACTTCCTGGTTACCGTCCTGAAGATGCGCACCCCAGGCATGAAGCTGATGGACATGCCGATCTTCACCTGGACCTGCACCTGGGCCAACGTCCTGATCGTGGCTTCGTTCCCGATCCTGACCGGCACCCTGGCATTCCTGACCCTCGACCGTTACCTGGACTTCCACATCTTCACGAACGAATTGGGGGGTAACCCAATGATGTACGTGAACCTGTTCTGGGCATGGGGTCACCCCGAGGTTTACATCCTGATTCTGCCGGCGTTCGGTGTCTTCTCCGAAGTCATCTCGACCTTCACCGGCAAGCGTCTGTTCGGCCATCACTCGATGATCTACGCATCGGGCGCGATTTCCGTACTGGGCTTCATGGTTTGGCTGCACCACTTCTTCACCATGGGTTCGGGCGCCAGCGTCAACGCCTTCTTCGGTCTGGCAACGATGCTGATTTCCATCCCGACGGGTGTGAAACTGTTCAACTGGCTGTTCACGATCTACCAGGGCCGTCTGCGCTTCACCGCGCCAGTCTGCTGGACCCTGGGCTTCATGATCACCTTCTCCATCGGTGGTATGACCGGCGTTCTGCTGGCGATTCCGGGTGCTGACTTCGTTCTGCACAACAGCCTGTTCGTGATCGCGCACTTCCACAACGTGATCATCGGTGGTGCGGTATTCGGTTACATCGCGGGCTTCGCGTTCTGGTTCCCTAAAGCATTCGGCTTCAAGTTGAACGAGAAGTGGGGCAAGGCAGCGTTCTGGTTCTGGATCTCGGGCTTCTACGTGGCGTTCATGCCGCTGTACGCCTTGGGCTTCATGGGCATGACCCGTCGTCTGAACACCACTGACAACCCGGACTGGACCCCTTACCTGCACGTCGCTTTCTGGGGTGCTGCGCTGATCATGATCGGTATCGCCTGTCAGCTGATCCAGATCTACGTGAGTATCCGCGATCGCAAGCAGAACCTGGACGTCACCGGCGACCCATGGAATGGCCACACACTGGAATGGTCCACTTCCTCGCCACCGCCGTTCTACAACTTCGCAGAACTGCCGAAGGCTGAAGAAATCGACGCGTTCTATGCCGCCAAGCGTGATGGTGAAGCGTACAAGGTTCCGGCCAAGTACTCCGACATTCACATGCCAAACAACACCGCGACTGGCCTGGTGATGGGCGCTCTGCTCACCGTCTTCGGCTTCGCGATGATCTGGCACATCTTCTGGCTGGCTGCCGCCAGTCTGATCGGCACCGTCGTTTACTTCGTCATCCACGCTGCGCGCGACGATCAGGGCTACATGGTTCCTGCTTCCGAAGTGGCACGTATCGAAGGCGAGCAACACAAGATCCTGGCCTCGGTGCGTAACGCCCAGGCGAACTCTCCTGTCAACAAGCTGGAGCAGGCATAAACAATGTCGAACTTAGTATTTGATGGGGCGAAAGGTCACGATCACGATCATGACCACGCCCATGATCACCACGATGCCGGCGAGATGAAGATCTACGGCTTCTGGATCTACCTGATGACCGACTGCATCCTGTTTGCGTCGATCTTCGCCATCTATGCAGTGCTGGTTAACAACGTCGCCGGTGGTCCTTCGGGCCACGACATCTTCGAGCTGCCCTACGTGCTGGGCGAAACCGCCTGCCTGTTGCTCAGCTCGATCACCTACGGCTTCGCGATGCTCGCGATGCACAAAGGCAACAAAGCTGGCGTGCTGGGTTGGTTGTTCATCACCTTCCTGTTCGGTCTGGGCTTCATCGGCATGGAAGTCAACGAATTCCATCTGCTGATCGAAGAAGGCTACGGCCCTAACCGCAGCGGCTTCCTGTCGGCGTTCTTCACGCTGGTCGGTACCCACGGTGTGCACGTCACCAGCGGTCTGATCTGGATGGCGATCCTGATGTATCAGGTCAGCAAGAACGGCCTGACTTCGACCAACCAGACTCGCCTGAGCATGCTCAGTCTGTTCTGGCACTTCCTGGACGTTGTCTGGATCTGTGTGTTCACCGTTGTCTACCTGATGGGGACCATTTAAATGGCTAATTCGCATCACTCTCACGACGATGCCAGCCACGGCAGCTTCAAGTCGTACATGATCGGTTTCGTCCTGTCGATCATCCTGACCGCAATTCCTTTCGGTCTGGTGATGTTTCCGACACTGTCGAAAACCGCAACCTTGTGGATCGTCCTGATCTTCGCAATCGTGCAGGTCCTGGTTCACCTCGTGTATTTCCTGCACTTGGACCGTTCGATCGCGCAACGTAACAATGTGATCACCTTCGCGTTTGCCACGTTGGTCATCGTCCTGCTGGTTGGCCTGTCTGTCTGGATCATGTTCAGCATTCACACCGTCATGATGGCGAAGTGAGGAAAACCTGATGTCGCTGAAGCACTTTATCCAAATCACCAAACCGGGGATCATTTTCGGTAACGTGCTTTCGGTGGCGGGTGGCTTTTTTCTGGCGTCCAAGGGGCATGTCGACTTTGGCCTGTTCCTGGTTGCGATGATCGGCACGTCGCTGGTCGTCGCTTCCGGTTGTGTCTTCAACAACTGCATCGACCGCGATATCGATCTGAAGATGGAGCGCACCCGTAATCGTGTGCTGGTGCAGGGCCTGGTTTCGTTGAAACTGGCCCTGGCCTACGCCACGGTTCTGGGAGTCGTCGGTGTTGCCATGCTGTACTACAAGGCCAACCCGTTGGCGGCGCTGTTCGCCGTGATCGGTTTCGTGATCTATGTGGGGTTCTACAGCCTCTATCTGAAGCGCAAATCGGTTCATGGCACGTTGGTCGGCAGTCTGTCGGGTGCCATGCCGCCGGTGATCGGTTATGTCGCGGTGAGCAACAGCTTCGACCTCGCAGCGCTGACCTTGCTGGTCATGTTCAGCCTGTGGCAGATGCCGCACTCCTACGCCATCGCCATTTTCCGTTTCAACGACTACCTGGCGGCTTCGATTCCGGTTCTTCCGGTCAAACGTGGCATCCGGGTCGCCAAGCTGCACATTCTGGTCTACATCCTGGCTTTCCTGGTCGCAACCCTGATGCTGACGTTCTGCGGTGCCGCAGGGCTCAACTATCTGGCAGTCGCTGCTGCCATGGGCATGTACTGGCTGTACATGGCCTGGACCGGATACAAAGCCAAGGACGACACCGTCTGGGCACGCAAACTGTTCGTGTTTTCCATCTTCACCATCACGGCGCTAAGCGTGGCGATGTCGCTGGACTTTCAGGTCACCAAGGAACTGCTCGTCACCTACGCCGCTCCCTGATTGCCTGACACGAAAGAGCCAACCCCGTCGTTCGCAAGATCGACGGGTTTTTTTATAGTGCGCGAAACCGTCCAACGTCCGTGAAAACATCGACGCGTTCACCTCAGCCGCGTGATTGGCACTTGCGTTGCCAATCATCCCATGACAAAACTCATCGCTTTGCCGCATCATGTGCCGGGTATGTACACGGATCGTAACGCAGAGTCGGCGATCCAGTCGTAGAGCGGCGCCACATAGACTTATGACCGACCCAATCAAGCAAGAAATCTGTCCATCAAGCGACTCGATGCCCCTCGTATCGATCATTGCCCCCTGCTACAACGCCGAGAAATATCTGGACGTTGCGATGGCGAGCATTTTCGCGCAGGACTATCCGAACTTCGAAGTCATCATCGTAGATGACGGGTCGACCGATAACAGCGTGGCGATGCTTGAGGCGTTGAGGGGCACATACGATTTCCAACTGTATTCCCAAGCCAACCAAGGGGTCAGTGCCGCGCTGAACCATGGTCTGAAGTACGCCCGTGGCCAGTACGTCTGCACACCTGATCTGGACGACATCATGTTGCCGTCCTCGGTCCGTCTACGTGCCGATTATCTGGACCGTCACCCTGAGGTCGGCTGCGTCGGCGCGTTGATCATCTACATGGACTCCGATGGCAACGACACCAAGACGCAACAGCTTTCGGCGATCAAGAAGCTGACCTTCGATGAAATTCTGGCGGGCGCGCTGGTAGTGGGCGCTCCCGTTTCGCTGTATCGGATGGATGCGCTTCGGGCAGTCGATTTCTATGACCCCGACATCCGGGTTCAAGACTTTCAGATGACGCTGAAGATTGCGAGCAAGGGTTATGAAGTCCACGTCCTGCCTGTCAGTGTCACCCGCTACCGTCGGCATCCCAACAACCTGTCCCGGCGTTACAAGGTGCTGCTCGATGCCGACATGCGCACCATCGAGCCTTATCGCTCGCATCCGGCCTACAAGCGGGGTTTGACGGCCATCATCAACAAGGCCTTGAAATACGCCGTCGTCAACGACAAGAAGTACGCCTGGACCTTGCTGCGCTCCATACCGTTACGCCAATTCAACAAAACCACATTTCGTCGTTTCAAGCGGCTGTTGCTGCATCGCCAGAGCAGTTGATCGAACCGCGCCGCGCCCGTTTTTCCGCTTCGGACCCCCGCATGAAATTTCTAGAGCTGCTCAAAACCCGTAAAACCCGCAAGCGCCTGCGCAGCCTGGACAAACTCGAACGCGCGCCGGAGAAAATCCGCCTGCGTTATCCTCATTACGAGGTGGGGACTGGTACGTACGGCATCCCGGAAGTCTTCGAATTCGGTGATGACACCGTTCTGCGGATCGGTTCCTACAGTTCCATCGCCGCCGGGGTGAAGATCCTGCTGGGAGGCGAACACCGTACCGACTGGCTGACGACATACCCCTTTCCCGCCATGATGAACGGCCTGGAAGACATCAAGGATTACGCGCCCAGCAAGGGCGATGTGGTGATCGGCAGTGATTGCTGGATTTGTGCGGGAGCCACGATTCTCTCTGGCGTGACCATCGGGCACGGGGCCATCGTTGCCGCAGGGGCGGTGGTGACGCGGGACGTTGCGCCTTTCTCGGTGGTCGGTGGTAACCCCTGCAAGTTCATTCGCTGGCGGTTCGACGAATCGGTTCGGGAACAGCTCCTGGAGGCCGCCTGGTGGAACTGGCCGATGGAAGAGGTCAAGAATGTGGCCCGCATGCTGTCGGGGTCGGACCTCGAAACGTTCCTGGATTACGTGCGCAAACGCAACGCCGTCTGAAGCGGGAACCGCTTAGGGCATCTCGGCGGCTTTTTCCTTGGTGGGGCCCAGTACTATCGCCAAATGGCGCAGGTCATCGATCTCCACGCTGTAGCTCTTGCCCGAGGGGCTTGCGACCAGGGTGCCCAAGGCAAAGACCGTGAAGAAGCGGACCTCATCGGCATGGCTCAGCAGTTCGCTGATGTAACGGCTGGACCGGTACGCCTGCATTTGAGCGGGCGATACATACAGCGTGACCAGCTTGCCCTGCAGCCTGTCGAAGAATTTGAATTTGAACCCAGTGCCATAACGCTCCACCAGTCCGCCACCATACAACACCCGTTGTTCTTCGCCGGGTTGAGCGTATTTGATGTGACGGAAGTACGACCGTAGCGACACCTCTCCCTGTCCGGGGATGCGCAACGTCAACAGTGCAAACTCATCTTTAGTGAGTTGGGCCTGCGCCTGGCGAAAGCAGTCGACCAGTCTTTCCAGGTTGTTCGTGCGGGTTTCAGTCCGTTTGCCCTTGGCGCTTTGGTCGCTGGGGGTTGCAGGCGCGGCTCGCTCCGGCACTGCTTCGTCAGGCTTCACCGCGGCGGGCTCTCGCTTCGGCGGTTCTCGCAGGGCCGGGTCGAACACGTCGATGTAGTCATCCAGCTTGCGCTTGGCTTTACCCAACGCCGTTTCCGGCTCGGCAGCCGGCGTTTGGCCGGAGAGATCCGTTTCGTCGACCCACTCGCAATCAGGGTGATGTGCGTAATGAGGGTTGGCGCGAAAATGGGCGGCAACGAAGGTGGGGTGCTCCTGAGGTTTCACGTCGTATCGCACGCCGGTGATTTTCACACCCAGGGCGCGACAGGCCTCACTCGAACAGAGGAAGTTGAACCGAGTGCGCGGCAATTCCTGAGAGAAGTATTCCCGTCGAGCTGCAACGATCGACAGCTCTTGCTGTAGCTCGACACAGAACGCGCGCGTGATATTCCTGCTGGTCTTCATGGGGCGGCCGGGTCCACGGGCAGAGAGTCAGGGTGACATGATGCGCAATCGCCAGCGCGCTATACAACCCTGACCCCCGAAAACGATTCACCGCGGGTGAGAAGTGCACCGCGCCTGGTTCGCTTGCGTGGAAAGCATTACTCGCCCGGCACCGCGAGCCATTCGCCGACGACTTTCTGATAAGCCCCGGTCGCCTTGGACAAGTGCAGCCATTGGTCGACATAGGCTTTCCAGCTCACGTCGTCGCGAGGCAGAAGGTAGGCCTTCTCACCGTATTGCATGGCGCGCGATGGATTGACCGCGCACAAGCCTGGCAGGCGCTTCTGCTGATACAAGGCTTCCGAAGCGTCGGTGATCATGACGTCGGCCTTCTTGTCCAGCAATTGCTGGAAGATGGTCTTGTTGTCATGAAAATCCAGCTTCGCAGCAGGCAGATGCGCCCGGGCGAAGGCTTCATTCGTCCCACCCTGTGGTTCGATCAGGCGCACGTCTGCCTGGTTGATCTGTTCAATGGTCTGGTACTTGGATTCGTCTTCGCAGCGCACCAAAGGAATCTTGCCGTCGACATCCAGCGTGTTGCTGAAGAAAGCCTTCTTCTGCCGCTCCAGCGTCACCGATATCCCACCCATTGCGATGTCACATTTACCCGCTGTGAAATCGGTCATCAGCGTCTTCCACGTGGTCGGTACCCACTGCAGTTTCACCCCCAGGCTCTGCGCCAGCGACTGCGCCATCTCGATGTCGATGCCTTCGTACTGTCCGTCCGCTGTATGAAAGGTATAAGGCTTGTAATCGCCGGTGGTACACACCGCCAGCTCGCCCTGCTGAAGGACAGTGTCCAGATGTGACGCTGACTCCGACGCCTGCGCGTGTGCGACGCCAGCCACAGCCACCAGTAACATGGAGGTGAAACATGCCCTCATTTTGGAAATCCCTGCCAGTCGATAAGCCAGGCTGTGGTTATAGAGCGATACGCGCCTTAAGGGAAGCGTTGCCGCCCGACGCAAGGGCTCGCCGGGCGGTAGCGCCTATGGCTTTGGCGTCCCGCCGATGCGAGCCTTTGCGCGGTGATGTCGGTACAGCGCGACGCCTGCCGCGATCACGACGACGCCGAGAATGATGGGGAGTCGATAAGGCTTGAGATTGCCCAGCAGATGCTCGAGTGCTTGACCTGCCCAGTAGCCGGCCATGACGAACAGGGTGGCCCAGACGCCTGCGCCCAGCAGGTTGATCACCGCAAATCGAAACGGGGACAGCCGGCTCGCGCCAATGACCAAAGGGCCCACCAGCCGCATGCCGTAAAGGAAACGGACCGAGAAGATGGAAGCGGTCGGGTAGCGTTTGATCAGGTCGGATACGCGGTCGATGGCGGCCTGCTTTCGATGCAGACGTGGCAACAGGCGGGGGCCAAAGGAGCGCCCGATCCAGAACAGGATCTGATCGCCGATCATTCCCCCCAGTGTGGCGACGGCAATGACGTCCACCAACCGCAATGACGTCTGGTGCGCCGCCAGGCCGCCGAGGATCAGGATCGTCTCGCCTTCCAGCAGGCAGCCAATGAAAATCGCCCAATAACCGTAATGGGCCAGCAGGGAAGTGATGTCGAGGTGTTCGAACATGAGCAGCAGTGATCTCGGGGTAGGGAGGGGCCGCGAGGTAACGCAGCAGGCATGCCGTTCGACCTGAACCGCGAATGAACAGTTCTATTCATTCGGAGGCGGTTGAAAGACCTAGTCGCGGTAAGCTGCCTCAAGCGCGGCGAGATCTTTTTCGATCACCTTCATCAACATTTCCCACTCGCCCTGAGTCCGCTTCAACGCTTCACCTTCACGCGAATAGAGAAAATCGATGATGTTAGCGGTCTCCTTGGTTTTGTTGGTCGGGCGAAAGGCATCCATGCTTAAGACTCGGGCCAGCATATCCAGCTCAGTGGCGTGATTGACCCACTGCCAGTCGTTCTTGATGACGACTTTGTCGATGAGAATGCACTGTTTCTTGAAGCTGCGCAGGCTTGCACCGAAGGGGCTGGTCGCCAGTAACGAGGTGATCCGCGCCCCTTCGCTATTGGCTTTTTCTACGGCGTTCGGCCCAAAAAACCACTCGTTGAAACTCAGCTCGATCTCACGAAACGCCACGTTGGCGTCCCAGATAATCCCCAGGGCCTTGTTGTGGATGATTTCATTCTTCCACGCGCGATAGGCTTTGAATGCCAGGCCAACCAAGCCCATCGCCGCGAGCGCTTGGATAAGTGAGGCGCATGAATTGATGACGTCATAGGCCCGCGCCGACCCTGAAACACCGACGATGGAATAGGACTCGTAAAAGACAGACCCGGTCATCGCGGCGAGCGCGAAAAGGGCGCAATAGAAACCGAACGCGTAGGGATCTTTCATTGTTGTTTCTGTCCGATCAGCGAGGTTGAGCATGGGGTCCATTCGCTTTGGATCAGTCAGTATCAGGTTAGTAGATAACCGCGCGGTCACGCAGGGAAAGGGACGAAATACAAATCCGCTATTCGCCGAAAGACACGCCGCTAACCATGCCCAATCCCTCTGCACCGTGTCTGAGCAGCAGCTTGAGACGAGGAAGATATTCGGTGTTTCACTGCGGGAACACCTGCGAGTCGCTGAGGCATGTCATCAAATGGTCGTAGACCAATCGCACCCGCGGTGGTACGGGGCCTGACTGTGTACGGTAGATCATCAGATCAATGGCAGGCGGGGCGATCTCGGGCAAAACTTCCACCAGCGCTCCGCTACTCAAAGCGGGTTCGGCCAGATACGTCGGCATTTGGCCGATCGCCAGGCCCGCCGACACGAACTCCAGTTCGGTCTCCGGATCGTCGCAGGAAAAAGCGGGTGAGGGCGGCAGATAAGTCTGGCCCTGCGCAAAGAACCAAGGCCATGGCCGACCGTTGTTTCGGTCAATAAGGACTGAAAGTGGGCGTTGCTTCAAAGCTTCCAGGTCGGAAGGAGCCCCTCCGGATGCCAGTAGCGCGGGCGCTGCCACGATTTTCAGACGCACCGGGCAGACTGAGCGAGCGATGTACCGGCGATCCCGCACCGTGCCAATCCGGACGCCGATATCGATGCGCGACGCCACGGCGTCGGTCAATTCGTCGTCCAGGCTCAATTCAATTCGCAACGCCGGATGCGCTTGCATCAACGGCGCAAGGAATCTGACCAGGTACAGCTTGCCGATCGCGTGGGGCGCGGTGATGCCCACCCGTCCGCTGATGCTCTCTCGTGGCTCTCGGGTATGCGAAATGAATAGCCGGTCCAGTTGGCCGAGTGCTTCTTGGGCCTGCTGCGCCATTTGCGCACCGAAGGCAGTGAGCTGTGCCTGTCTCGTGCTCCGATGGAACAGCGGCTCGGCGAAGGTACGCTCCAGCGCCTGCACGGCCCGTGTCACTTTTTGGGGGGAGGTGCCGAGCTGGTTCGCTGCCTCACGAAAACTGGGTGCTTGCGCCGCCACAACGAATATCCGCAGCATTTCCATGCGATTGAGCATCGGTTGACCTTCTTTCAAAAAGAGTTCCAGAAAGTGGAATTCTGAAAGCCTAACTCTTCCATTTTTTGTTTCAGGGTTCCAGCGCAAACTTCTCTCAACCCCCTAACCCAAGAGTCAGCAGGAGATTGATCATGAATAGTGGCATCCAAGGTAAAGTCGTCATCATCACCGGCGCCAGCAGCGGACTGGGCGAATCCACCGCGCGGCATTTGGCAAGGCTTGGCGCCAAGGTCGTACTGGCTGCGCGTCGTCAGGAACGCATGGACGTCATCGTCAGCGAAATCAGGGCAGAAGGCGGTCAGGCATCGGCCTACACCGTCGACGTCACCCGCCGCGAAGACCTCGAAGCGCTTGTTGCACATGCTGTCGAAGACTTCGGTAAGGTCGACGTGATGGTCAATAACGCCGGTTACATGGCCATCGCGCCCATTACCGAACGGCGGGTCGATGAATGGGATCGGATGATCGACATCAACATCAAGGGCGTGCTCTACGGCGTGGCCGCCGCACTGCCCAAATTTGAAGCCCAAGGCTTCGGCCACTTCATCAACATTTCATCGGTGGCAGGCATCAAAGTCTTCAGCCCGGGCGGTTCGGTCTACAGCGGCACCAAGTTTGCCGTCCGCGCCATCTCCGATGGTCTGCGTCACGAGGTCGGCAGCAAGATCCGTACGACCACCATCGAGCCGGGTGCCGTAGAGTCCGAACTCAAACTGGGCAGCGGGCACCAGCCAAGCGCCGAAGTCGTGAACGAGTTCTACAAGATGGCCATACCGGCTGAGTCGGTCGCCCGGGCGATTGCCTTCGCCATTGAGCAACCGGCAGACGTAGACATCAATGAGATTGTGCTGCGGCCGACTGCGCAGGATTTCTGAGGGGGGTAAAAACGGGTTGCGGTGATTAACTTCCAGCGCAACCCTGATGTTCAATTTGACGTATTTTTCCCATAAGACTTGGAATATTTATTTAGCAGGCGAACCGCCCAATCGGCGTTTCTCGATGGTGTTCGAGTTTCTTCTAGATACAGATCCTGCAGCTTGGTTGTAGGAGATATCGCGTCATGAGGTAGGAAGTGGATGAAATATCGATCTGCACTACCTTTCCGCTTGTTATAACAGAGAGTCCCCATTAGCTTCCTGCGGCTTCGTACCAGGCACCCCTTGAGCATCTCTATCCGGAGGCGCTGAAGTCCATAAGGAAGTTTTATGTCTATTCAGGAAGAATTCCGTGTTCTTCTCAGTTATGCCCAGATGGCAGCCATTCTGGAACATGAGTCATTATCCGAAACGGAGATAAGGCACAATCGTATATTCGGCAGTCTGCGACTTGTCGGCGGCATTATTGAGTTGGCCGGAGCGGGGCTTCTCTGCGGTGCACCTGAGCCTACACTGGTGACCAAAGCGGGTTGCATTGCGATGGGTGTGCACGGTGCCGATCAGTCGTCCGCTGGCCTGCATCAGCTAGTGACGGGGAGATCTACTGACTCATTTGCTTTCAAGATCGGCGCATCCACTGCCGGGATGCTGGGGGCATCACAGACATCCGCTCGCGTCATAGGGTTGGCGACTGAATTCGCTGTGCCTCTGTCTACTGCGTCTCTGTATAGCGCGTTCAGAGTGTCCTCCGTGAGGGCAGGAAGAATGACAATAGCCGTCAGTGAACAGCCTTTACATGCGGCTAACAATAGTATTGGCGGGCATGCCATTAAATTTCACGTCAATAAGGACATAACGGCACTTCAGAAGCGGCTGAAGAAAAAAAGAAACGCAGATGTTATGTCGACATTTGAGAGTTTGGACAAGGCAGAGTGGGTGGTGAGCCGAGCGCTCAGAGATAATAGGTACAAGGTGTTGGTCTACTCGCAAGCAAAGTTTCTGCGTACAAACAATAGGGTAACCTTAAAGGCGAGTTTCGTAGACGACATTGGATGGGGAATTACCCGCGCAGCACCTGATACCCCTGTGGGCATGAAAAAGGTGGTCGTTATCGTCGAGTTTGCAGAGTACAACCATATGCCTGCTTTCATCGTGACGGCTTATCCCGTCCTTTAGCACCGAAAATTAGGTTGTGATGCAAGGTAGTGGCTCATAGCTCTTGCCAGTGAACCATTTTAAATCGATTTTTCCATTGGCATGGAAATGGGCCTTCGCCGCTATGAGAACTGGGTTGGATAGGTCGGCCAACTCCAGTCCACGCCATTCACCATCGATTGTGATGCTCATGAAGCTTGCTTCTTCCGGATCTTCGTCATAGCTGCGAGCCGTGACTGAAACACTTCCGTCTGTGAACTGGTAGACATCACATTCGTAATGGTAGTCGTACACGCCATTTTTATCTGGCGTGCTGCAGTCTACGTGATGGAAAACCTCAATCTTCATGGCTGGGCTCCTTGCCTATGCATTTACTGTCTGGCGTTGTTGCATGGCGGAGATGAGGTTCGCCGCCCCTCTCCGGATTAACTCCAAAAAAAAACCGGCTCAAACATGGCCGGTTTTTTCTCGCTTCAAGGCGCTTAGCCCCTTGAAGATACTGCTGTTTGGTGCCCCGAGGGAGACTCGAACTCCCACTCCTTTCGAAAACGGATTTTGAATCCGCCGCGTCTACCAATTCCGCCATCAGGGCTTGTGGCGGCGGAGTATAGAGACGTGCCTACCGTTGGTCAATCATGTTTCATGGTCAATTTTCACTTTCTCCGCTAAACTTCCCGGCCCTGCTAGACGAACCCCATCATGCGTGTTGCCGACTTTACCTTCGATCTCCCTGATGCCCTGATCGCTCGCCACCCTCTGGCGGAGCGTCGTGGCAGCCGTTTGCTGACCCTCGACGGGCCGAGCGGCGCGCTTGCTCATCGCCAATTCATTGATTTGCTGGAGCATTTGCGCCCTGGCGATCTCATGGTTTTCAACAATACCCGGGTGATCCCGGCGCGGCTGTTCGGGCAGAAAGCCTCCGGCGGCAAGCTGGAAATTCTGGTGGAACGGGTGCTGGATCAGCACTCGGTCGTGGCCCATGTACGGTCGAGCAAATCGCCCAAGGCGGGCTCCTTGATCCTGATCGATGGTGGGGGGGAGGCCGAAATGGTCGCGCGCCATGATGCGCTGTTCGAGCTGCGCTTCGCCGAGCCGGTGTTGTCACTGCTCGAACGCGTCGGGCACATGCCGTTGCCGCCCTATATCGATCGTCCGGATGAGGACGCCGACCGTGAGCGTTATCAGACCGTGTATGCCCAGCGCGCTGGTGCGGTCGCGGCACCGACGGCAGGGCTGCATTTCGATGAGCCGATGATGCAGGCGATTGCCGACAAGGGCGTCGAGACGGCGTTCGTCACGCTGCATGTTGGAGCGGGGACGTTTCAGCCGGTGCGCGTCGAGCGCATCGAGGATCACCACATGCACAACGAGTGGCTCGAAGTCACTCAGGAGGTGGTCGATGCCGTCGCCGCTTGCCGTGCCCGGGGCGGACGCGTCATCGCGGTGGGCACCACCAGCGTCCGCTCGCTGGAGAGCGCCGCGCGTGACGGCGTGCTCAAGCCATTCAGTGGCGACACCGACATCTTCATTTACCCCGGTCGGCCGTTCCATGTGGTCGATGCACTGGTCACCAATTTCCATTTGCCTGAATCCACGCTGCTGATGCTGGTTTCGGCCTTCGCCGGCTATCCGGAAACCATGGCGGCCTATAAGGCTGCAGTGGACAACGGGTACCGCTTCTTCAGTTACGGGGATGCCATGTTCATCACCCGCAATCCGGCGCCGACTGCACCTCAGGGATCAGACGCGGCCCCCGAGGATCAAGCATGAGTCGCACCTGTCGTATGTCGTTCGAGCTGCTGGCCACCGATGGTAAGGCTCGTCGTGGTCGATTGACCTTTCCCCGTGGCACGGTGGAAACCCCGGCGTTCATGCCGGTGGGCACCTATGGCACCGTCAAGGGCATGCTGCCGAGGGACATCGAGGCCATCGGCGCCGAGATCATTTTGGGTAACACGTTCCACCTCTGGCTGCGCCCGGGCACCGAGGTGATCAAGGCCCACGGCGACCTGCACGACTTCATGCAGTGGAAAGGCCCTATCCTGACCGACTCAGGCGGTTTTCAGGTGTTCAGCCTGGGGGCCATGCGCAAGATCAAGGAAGAGGGGGTGACGTTCGCGTCCCCGGTCGATGGCGCCAAGGTGTTCATGGGGCCCGAGGAGTCGATGCAGGTCCAGCGCGACTTGGGCTCTGACATCGTCATGATCTTCGACGAATGCACGCCTTACCCGGCGAGCGAGGACGTCGCGCGCACCTCCATGGAGCTTTCTCTGCGCTGGGCCAAACGGTCGAAGATCGCGCACGGCGACAATACCGCGGCGCTGTTCGGCATCGTTCAGGGCGGTATGCACGAAAGCCTGCGGATGCGCTCGCTTGAGGGCCTCAACGAGCTGGACTTCGACGGTCTTGCCATTGGCGGCCTGTCGGTCGGCGAACCCAAGCACGAGATGATCAAGGTGCTGGACTATCTGCCGGGGCACATGCCCGCTGACAAACCTCGTTACCTTATGGGGGTAGGCAAGCCCGAAGACCTCGTTGAAGGTGTGCGCCGCGGAGTCGACATGTTCGACTGCGTCATGCCCACGCGCAATGCTCGCAACGGTCATCTGTTCATCGACACCGGTGTGCTGAAGATCCGTAACGCGTTTCATCGCCACGATGATTCGCCACTGGACCCGACCTGTGATTGCTACACCTGCAAGAACTTCTCTCGCGCCTATCTGCACCACTTGGACAAGTGCGGCGAAATGCTGGGGAGCATGCTCAATACGATCCACAATTTGCGGCATTACCAGCGCCTTATGGCTGGTTTGCGCGAGGCTATTCAACAAGGTACATTGGCCGCCTTTGTCGACACGTTCTATGCCAAACGCGGGCTTCCTGTGCCGCCGCTGGACTGAAAGACAGCCGGTCTTACCGCTTCCTATTATTAAAATTATGCAACTGGAGTGTTAAATGAGCTTTTTCATTTCCAACGCCATGGCCGACGCGGCCGCCCCTGCGGCTGCAGGTCCGGCGGGCTCGGGCTTTGAATGGATTTTCCTGGTCGGTTTCCTGGTCATCTTCTATCTGATGATCTGGCGCCCTCAGGCCAAACGTGCCAAGGAACAGAAGAACCTGCTGAACAATCTGCAGAAAGGTGACGAGGTCGTTACTTCCGGCGGTATTGCGGGCAAGATCAACAAAGTGACCGACGACTTCGTCGTGATCGAAGTGTCGGACACCGTCGAGCTCAAAATCCAGAAGGGCGCGATCGCTGCCACCCTGCCCAAAGGCACCTTGAAGGCCATCTGATTCCCGTTTTTTACCCATCGTCGGGGCGCGCAAGGCGCCCCGCGTTTTAAGCAGGCGGCGTGATGTTGAACAAATACCCTCTGTGGAAATACATCCTGATCCTGGCAGTGCTGGCGGTCGGTTTTATTTATTCCGCACCCAATCTCTATCCTGACGACCCGGCCATTCAGGTCAGCGGCACCAGTACGGCGCTGCAGGTCACTCAGGCGGACCTGGATCGCGTAAGCAAGGCGCTTACCGATGCTGGCATCGCGGTCAAGGGCGCGTCTCTTGCCGAGAATGGCAAGGGCGGTTTGTTGCGTCTGACCAAGCAGGAAGACCAGCTCCCGGCCAAGGATGTCACGCGTAAGACACTGGGCGACGATTACGTCGTTGCACTGAACCTGGCACAGACCACGCCGCAGTGGCTGCATAGCATCGGCGCTCGTCCGATGAAGCTGGGTCTGGACCTGTCGGGCGGCGTGCACTTCCTGTTGGAAGTCGACATGGAGAAAGCGCTCAGTGCGCGTCTCAACGTTTATGAAGGTGAAGTCAAGAGCCTGCTGCGCAAGGAAAAGTTGCGGTATCGCAGCCTGCCGCAGGACAACGGCGCCATTCAGTTGGGCTTCAGCGACACCGATTCCCGCGAGCAGGCACGTGCCCTGATTCGCAAGGATTACAGCGATTTCGACATCACCACCAGTGACCGTGGTGAAATGCCGATCCTGCGTCTGGCGATGACGCCGGCCAAGATCACCGAAATCCGTGAATATTCCATCAAGCAGAACCTGACCACCGTTCGCAACCGCGTCAACGAGCTGGGCGTCGCCGAGCCGCTGGTGCAGCGTCAGGGCGCCAACCGCATCGTGGTCGAGCTGCCGGGCGTGCAGGACACTGCCGAAGCCAAGCGTATTCTCGGCAAGACCGCCAACCTGGAGTTCCGCCTGGGCGCTGGCCCTGACGACACCAAGGCGACTACCGAGACGTTCGAATTCCGTGAAGGCGGTCGTCCGGCGGCGGCTGTCGAGCGTGGTTTGATCATCACCGGTGATCAGGTCACCGATGCTCAGGCCAGCTACGACGAGCATGGCCGTCCGCAAGTGAACATCAAGCTCGATGGTCACGGTGGTGATCTGATGAGTCGCGCCACCCGTTCGAACGTGGGGCGCAGCATGGCGGTGATCTTCATCGAGCAACGCCCGGTGACCACTTACGTCAAGCAGACCGTGGATGGCGTAGAGAAGGAAGTGCCGGTCCAGACGTTCAAGGAAGACAAGAAGATCATCAGCCTGGCGACCATCCAGTCGCCGCTGGGCAGTCAGTTCCGCATCACCGGGCTGAACGGCCAGGGTGAATCTTCCGAACTCGCGCTGTTGTTGCGTGCCGGTGGCCTGGCTGCGCCGATGTACTTTGCCGAAGAACGTACCATTGGCCCGAGCCTGGGTGCGGATAACATCACCAAGGGTATCGATGCATCCCTGTGGGGCATGCTGTTCGTGTCGCTGTTCATCATCGCCATTTACCGTTTCTTCGGTCTGATCGCGACCGTGGCACTGGCCTTCAACATGGTCATGCTGTTGGCCCTGATGTCGATCCTCGGTGCTACGCTGACCCTGCCGGGTATTGCGGGTATCGTGCTGACGATGGGCATGGCGGTCGATGCCAACGTGCTGATTTTCTCGCGGATCCGCGAGGAACTGGCCAACGGGATGAGCGTTCAACGGGCGATCCACGAAGGTTTCGATCGTGCTTACACCGCGATTCTCGATGCCAACCTGACCTCGCTGCTGGTCGGCGGCATTCTCTACGCCATGGGCACCGGCCCGGTCAAAGGCTTCGCCGTGACCATGTCCCTCGGTATCTTTACCTCGATGTTCACAGCCATCATGGTGACCCGCGCAATGGTCAACCTGATTTACGGCGGCCGTGACTTCAAGAAGCTGTGGATTTAAGGGGCTGCCATGAAACGTACGATCAACTTCATGGGCGTGCGCAACATTGCGTTCGCCCTCACCATGCTCCTCACCGTCCTGGCGTTGTTCAGTTGGTTCCACAAAGGACTTAACTTTGGCTTGGACTTCACCGGCGGTACGCTGATCGAACTCACCTACGAGCGGCCTGCCGATCTGGGCAAGGTGCGTGAAGAACTGGCGGGTGCGGGTTATCACGAGGCCGTGGTGCAAAGCTTTGGCGCGACGACTGATTTGCTGGTGCGCATGCCGGGTGAAGACCCGCAGTTGGGTGCCCAGGTTGCCGAAGCGCTGCGTAAAACCGGTGGCGACAACCCGGCCACGGTGAAGCGCGTTGAATTCGTCGGGCCACAAGTCGGTGAAGAACTCCGTGACCAGGGCGGCATCGGTATGCTCCTGGCGCTTGGCGGTGTCCTGATTTACGTGGCTTTTCGCTTCCAATGGAAGTTTGCGGTGGGCGCGATCATTTCCCTGATCCACGACGTGGTCGTGACGATGGGTATTCTCTCGTTCTTCCAGATCACGTTCGATCTGACCGTACTGGCAGCCGTGCTGGCGATCATCGGTTACTCGCTCAACGACACCATCGTGGTATTCGACCGGGTTCGTGAGAACTTCCGTCTGCTGCGCAAGGCGTCGCTGATCGAAAACATCAACATTTCGACGACGCAAACCCTGCTGCGGACCCTGGCGACTTCGATCTCGACCCTGCTGGCGATCATCGCGCTGTGGATCTTCGGCGGCGACAGCCTGCATGGCTTTTCGGTAGCGCTGTTCATCGGCGTGCTCGCGGGTACGTATTCGTCGATCTACATCGCCAACGTGGTGCTGATCTGGCTCAATCTGCGTTCCGAAGATCTTCTGCCACCAGTGGCGACGGAGAAAGTTGACGACCGTCCATAAACATCTCTCCGGACCGGTCATCACGTAAAAAGGCGCGAGCATGAACTCGCGCCTTTTTTTGTGCTCCAAGGCTGGGAGTGGTGCGAGCAATCGCGCTGAATATGGTCAGGAGGTTCAACGTGAACAAGTCGTTGCTAGTCGGTGCGGTATTGGGTGCTGTCGGTGTGACTGCCGGTGGTGCTTTGGCCACCTACAGCCTCGTAAAGAACAACGGTCCTGAGTACGCCGAAGTACTCGCCGTCGAGCCTGTCAAAGAACAGATCAAAAACCCACGCCAAGTGTGCAAGGACGTTGCCGTGACTCACCGCGCACCGGTGAAGGATCAGCATCAGATCGTCGGCACTGTCGTCGGTGCCCTGGCCGGTGGCCTGCTGGGTAACCAGGTAGGTGGTGGCAACGGCAAGAAGATTGCCACCGTCGCCGGGGCGGTGGGTGGTGGTTATGCCGGTAATAAGGTTCAGGAAGGCATGCAGAACCGCGATACGTACACCACCACAGAAACCCGCTGCAATACGGTCAACGACATCAGCGACAAGGTCGTGGGCTATAACGTGAAATACAAGCTCAATGACAAGGTCGGTCAGGTTCGCATGGACCGCGATCCGGGCAATCAGATTCCCGTCAACAAGGACGGTCAGTTGGAGCTGAGCCAGGCAGGTCAGTGAGATTTAACAAAAGCACCCCTCTTGTAGGGGTGCTTTTTTATGTGCGTGATTCGCCTTTCCACACTCAGATCGCACCTGCTTCTTTAATATGTAGAAAGTATTGACTCGGTACTAACTATATATTTTTTATTTGCATTCCCGCCGCGTAAGCTTTTTTCAGGTGGCCGAGAAGGGCTGATTCCCTGTTCGGGCCGCCTGAATAATTCCAATAAAAAGCTACACCATGCGGGAATAACAATGCACAAGAGCCCTGTATCTCTAGGCCTCACGTCCGCTGCTCTGGGACTGAGCCTAACCTTCCCCGGCTTTGCCGAAGCCGAGTTCTTCGAAGACAGCAAAGCTGATCTCGAATTTCGCAATTTCTACTTCAACAGCGATTACCGTCAGCCGGGCGCAAGCCAGTCCAAACGCGACGAGTGGGCCCAAGGGCTGATTCTCAACTATGAGTCCGGTTTCACCGAAGGCACAGTCGGCTTCGGCGTAGACGCCATCGGTCTGTTCGGTCTGAAACTGGACTCGGGCCCGGACCGACGCAACTCCGGCTTGCTTCCGGTGGGGGATGACAAAGCCCCGGACGACTATGGTCGGGCGGGTGTGACGGCCAAGGCTCGGATTTCGAAAAGCGTTCTGCGGGTCGGCACGCTGCTGCCGAGGCTACCGACCGTCCTGCCCAACGATGGTCGGCTCCTGCCGCAAACATTTCGCGGCGCACAGGTGACCTCCAAAGACATCACCGACATGACCCTAAATGTCGGTCGGCTGACCAGCAATACCGAGCGCAACGACAGCGGGCACGAGGACATCGAGGCGGAAGGCAAAGGTATCAAGGGCGGCCGCCCGAGTGACAAGTTCGATTTCGCCAGCGCCAGTTACAACTGGACCAAGGGGCTGACGACCTCCTACAACTACGGCGGTCTGGAGAATAACTACAAACAGCACATCGTCACGTTGCTGCACAGTTTTCCACTGGGCGAATCGCAGTCCATCAAGAGCGATCTGCGCTACGCCCGCTCGCTTAAGGACGGGAATACCAACATCGACAACACCGCAGTGGGTGCGCGTTTCACCTACAACGTGCGCGGGCACGGATTCGGCGTCGCCTACCAGAGAATGAGCGGTGAAACCGGCTTTCCGCACTTGGCCGGAACAGACTCCTTCCTCGTCAACTACGTGATGATCTCCCCAGATTTCGCCAACCCAGAAGAGCGCTCGTGGCAAGCCCGCTATGACTACGACTTCGCCGCCGTCGGCCTGCCTGGCTTGACCTTCATGACGCGCTATCTGCAAGGCGACAACTTCGCCCGTGGCAATAAAGAAGGCACGGAGTGGGAGCGCAACACCGACATCGCCTATGTGTTTCAGAGCGGAATGCTGAAGAACCTCGAGTTGAAGTGGCGTAACGGCACCTATCGCAGCAATGGCGGCAACAACATCGACCAGAACCGCGTCATCGTCAGCTATACGCTGCCGCTGTTCTAAGTCGCGCTGGACACTATTTCCAACAACGCTCAACCCTCGGCCACGACCGAACCGGAGCCTGAAATGCCCACAAGAAAAACGTTGATCCACCTGGCAGTCGCTTTTGCTCTCTTCAACAGCTATGGCGCTTATGCAGCCAATACCGCCGACCTGCCGTGCGCGACCACCGAGCAGTGCGCGGCTCAAGCCGCGAAGATAGGCGCCACCGTCGATAAGTCGAAAACCAGTGGCAGCAAGACGGACAGCCAGTTTTCCTGGTTGAACCGGATCAACAAGGCATCCATCGTGATGCTCACCGAAGAAGGGATCGTCAAACCCGAGATGGGTCAGAAGATCGCCACCGGTGTGCGCTATGCCATCGATCAGGCAGACCAGCCCAATGGGAAGCGCCCGAGCGATGTGCTGCAGCTTGAGCAGATCATGACTGACAAGATCGGGCCGGAGGCTTCGCTCATTCACTCCGGGCGCAGCCGTCAGGACATGCTCGCCACCTACCGCCTCGCGAAGTTGCGGTCTGAGGTGCTGGCGTACGTCGACGCGCTGAACGCGACCCGCAAGCGGCTGCTGGAGCTTGCGGACAAAAACGTCGACACGCTGATCCCCGCTTACACCAACGGTGTGCAAGCGATGCCGATCACTTACGCGCATTATCTGCTGGCGTTCGAAGCGGCGTTCGATCGCGACGGCCAGCGTGTTCGTGAACTGTACCAGCGGCTGAACCTCAGCCCGATGGGTACCGCGGTGTTGGCTAACTCGGCCTATCCGCTGAATCGTGAGCGCATGGCAGAGCTGTTGGGCTTCGATGGGGTACGAGAAAACTCACTGGATTCCAGTCAAGTCTCGACCTACGACATTCCGATCGAAGCGGCGAATATCGCGTCTTCCTCGGCCATTCGCATCGGTGCGTTGATAGGCGACATCCATACCCAATATCACCAGATTCGTCCGTGGCTGCTGCTGGACGAGGAAAAGACATACACCAGCAGTGCCATGCCTCAGAAGCGCAATCCCGGCTTGTTGATGCGGGCGCGAGAGTCGGCATCCGATGTCGTCGGGCTGGCTCAGGCCGTGACCTTGCGTGCGCACAACGTCACAACAGGCATGACCGACTATAAGTTCGCCTTCGATTCGCTGGGTGTCTTCGATTCGACCAAGGACATGTTCGGTGCCATGGACGCTGTGCTCGATGCCTTGCAGGTCAATCCACAACGCGCTCGCGAGGAACTGGAGAACGAATGGACGACGTCGATGGAGCTGGCCGACACTCTGGAGCGCACTCAGAAGGTGCCGTTCCGCATTGGTCACAGCTTTGCCTCGTTGATTGTTGAGCAGGCGCGTGATCAGGGCCTGACGCCCAAGACATTCCCTTACGCTGACGCGCAGAAGCTTTTCACCAAGGCCGCCGACAAGTATCAATGGAAGGCGAATACCCTGCCGCTGGATGAGGCTACTTTCCGTGCCGCGCTCTCACCGGAAAACATGGTGAAAACCCGTAAGGGCACTGGCGGCCCGCAGCCAGAAGAGGTCAAGCGCATGCTGGCCGAAGCACACAAGACGCTGGACTCGGATCAGGCATGGCTGCGCGAACGTCGCGAGAAGCTGACGCAGGCTGAGGGTAAGCTGGACCAGGCCTTCGAGAAGCTGCTGTCCTCCAAACAGTAATTGCTGCCTAACGCTGCGCGCGGTGGGCTTGCTGAAAGGTGAAGGTGGATTCGATAGCGTGTTATCGCATCGGCTGACGCATCCGAGGGCAAGCTCGCTCCGTGTAGCTTATGTGTCCGTGGCGGGGTGGGGCGGCTACGAGGATGCCCTTGCGGTCAGTGCTCCCCGCTCCGATGCACGCTGCCAGCGAGTGATTGCCAGGCATGCCACACAGTTACCCAGCACATTGGTTAACACGCGACATTTCATCAAACGCTCGACACCGAGCAACAACCCCACGCTGTCCACTGGCACGATGTGCAACAGATTGAGCGTCGCAATCAGGGTGAAGAACGCCGATCCGGCCATGCTCGTAGAGCCCAATGACGTGACCAGTGAAATCAGCAGCAATGTCAGCAACTGCGCGCCTGTCAGCTCGATGCCTGCCATCTGCGCTAGAAACAGCACCGCGATAATCAGGTAGATATTCGAACCACTGAGGTTGAAGGTGTACCCCGTGGTCAACACCAGGCGCGTGAGTTGGCGGTCGCAGCCAAGGGTCTGCATTTTTTCGATGAGGCCCGGAAGGGCCGCGACCGACGACCCGGTGAACGTCACCAACAGTAGCTGCTCCTTGATGTGCTTTACGAGTGACCACAACGGCAGCCCGCAAACCTGGGCGATGGGCGCCAGCACCAGCACGATGAACGCTGCACTGGCCAGATACATCACGACGATAAATTTGATCAAGGGCAGGGCCGCGGCTGGGCCGAATTTGCCGATGGTGAAGGCGATGGCGCCGAAGGCCGCCACGGGCGCGAATTTCAGAACCCCTCTCAGGCCTTGGAACAGCCAATCGACGGCTCGCTCCAACGCTTTGTGCAAGGGGCGGGAATAGCGATGGTGGCGGGCCCGGCCCAGGAGAAGGCCGGTCAGCAGGCCGGCCAGCATGATCTGCAGGATGGGATTCTGGGTCAGTGCGTGGACGAGGACTTTGCCTGCGGATGCCCAGGAAAACCCGGTGTCAGCAACGGGCGCGATAATCAGTGTCGCTGCAGAGGGCGTCGTCAAGGTGTCGGCGCCAGGTTGGGTCAGTTGGGCAACGAGGCCGGCCAGCGCCAGTGCGATCACCGCCATGACTTGGAAATACAGCACCATCCTGCCCGCTACGCCTCGTTGCCCGCTGGGCAGCCCAGCGACTCCGGAGGCGATCAGCAGGAACATCATGACTGGCATGAGCCAGCCAATGATGCGGATAAAGCCGTCGCTCAGTGGCTTCATGCTCACCGCCAATTGCGGATCGAGCACACCCAACAATGCTCCGCACAGGAGGGCGAGGAGCAGTTGCAACGTAGTGCTGGTGAAAACCCTGAGGCGCATGGGCGTTCCGGAGCTGGCGTATTTATTGTTATGAGCGCGCCTTGTCAGGCCGCTGAGGATTGGGCACGCTTGCCGAGCGTTGCCGCATCGACCGGGCAGCCATCATAAAACCTCGTTGCGGGATAGACCACCATGGAGCTTCGTCATCTGCGCTATTTCGTCATGGTGGCCGAAGAGCGTCATTTCACTCGTGCGGCTGCGCGTTTGAACATGCAGCAACCGCCCCTGAGTCAGCAGATTCGCGCACTGGAAGAGGAACTGGGCTTCGAGTTGTTCAAGCGCCATCCCAAAGGCGTTGACCTGACGGCCGGTGGCCACGTGTTTCTCCAAGAAGCGCAGGATATTCTGACGCGGGTCAAGGAAGGGGCTGACAAGGCTGCCCGGGCCGCCCACGGCATTGAGGGGCAATTGACTGTTGGCTTCACCAGTTCTGCGGCCACGCACCCTTTGATCCCGCGCATCGTTCGGGCGTATCGCGAGCGCTTTCCAGGGGTGGCCGTTTCGTTGAAAGAGGGCAGTGCGCAGCAGTTGACCGATGCGACGATCGACGGCAGTGTCGATGTTGGCATTCTCAGAGCCCCTGTCAGCCGTCACCAGCGCATCCAGTTTCACCGTCTGCTCAATGAAGAGATGTTTCTGACATTGCCCGTCGGGCATCGGCTACTGATGGGGTACAGCGGCGTGGGAGAGGCGCCTGCGATTTCCCTCAAGGACTTGGCCGATGAACAGTTCATTCTGGTGCGGCGGCCCGGTGCCCCCGGCATGTACGCCAATCTCATCACGGCCTGTCAGAACGCGGGCTTCAACCCAAGCATCGCTTTCGAGGTCGAGCGGATGCTCACCAACGTCAGCCTCGTTGCGGCGGGTGCGGGTGTTTCGATTGTCCCGGCGTCGATGCGGGACGTGCACAAGGAAAGCGTCGTCTATTGCCCGATTGCCAATGCCAAGCCGCGGCTGCATGCGCCCATTACCTTGGTCTGCCGCAGCTTCAACCCGCTCCCGCCCCTGCAGAACTTCATCGGCCTGTCTCGCGAGTTGAGCGGCCGTTCGCGAGGTACCCGGTAGTGCCTGTGCATTGCTGGGGGAGGGGCGCGATGAAGCCATGCGCGAGGCACAAAAAAACCGGCACGAGGCCGGTTTTCTGATGGTAGTGCAGTTCAGCGCTTCAGTGATGCGGGCACGAACGGAGCGATCGAGGTCAACACGGCTTTGAAGCACTTGGTATTGCCTGCGACGATGTGGCCTTTTTCCAGGAAGTCATGGCCGCCATTGAAGTCGCTCACCAAGCCACCCGCTTCCTGGATCAGCAGCGCGCCGGCGGCCATGTCCCACTCCGAGAGGCCCGACTCCCAAAATGCGTCGAAGCGCCCGGCAGCCACGTAGGCCAGATCCAGGCTGGCTGCGCCCGCACGACGGATGCCGGCAGTCTGGCCAACCAGTGAGCGGAACATGTTCAGGTAGTTTTCCAGATTGTCCATCTGGTTGTCGCGGAAGGGGAAGCCGGTGCCCAGCAGGGCGCCTTCCAGGCTCTTGCGAGGGCTGACGCGCAGGCGACGGCCGTTCAACTGTGCGCCACGGCCGCGGGTTGCGGTGAATTCTTCCTGACGAACCGGATCCAGCACGACAGCGTGCTCCAGGCGGCCGCGGTATTTGCAGGCGATGCTGACGGCGAAGTGAGGGACACCGCGCACGAAGTTTGTGGTGCCATCCAGTGGATCGATGATCCAGAGGTAGTCGGCGCCTTCGCCCGTGCCTTCTTTCAGGCCGCTTTCTTCGCCGAGGATGCCGTGGGTCGGGTAAGCCTTGAGCAACGCATCGATGATGGTCTTCTCGGCTGCACGGTCGACCTCGGTGACGTAGTCTTTGGCGTCTTTTTCATCGACCTTGATGCTATCCAGGCGCTCGATGGAGCGGAAAATCAGTTCGCTGGCACTGCGGGCGGCGCGCAGCGCGATATTCAGCATGGGCTGCATGGATAAATCACCTAGGTCGTTAAAGAGAGCCGGGCATTCTAGGGGTTCTCGCCGATGATTTCCAGAGCGAGTGCGGTGTTGTCACTGCGTCCGGTCGCCTCATCGAAGGTGGATACGTGCGGCTCAAAGGTGTATGAAAAGGCGCTGGAGCAGCGCTTCGTGGCGTTGGCCTCGGTGCTTCTGTAACATTCCTCCCCCCTTATCACCTGCAAGTGAGACTTCAGCCGTGCTGCAAAACATTCGTGTGGTTCTGGTCGGTACCAGTCATCCGGGCAATATCGGAGGCGCGGCACGTGCCATGAAAAACATGGGGCTTTCGCGGCTGGTGCTGGTCGAGCCGGCACACTTTCCCCACGCCGATGCGGATGCCCGCGCCGCCGGCGCCAGCGACGTGCTGGAAGGTGCGCAGGTTGTCTCGACGCTCGAAGAGGCGCTGGTGGGCTGTACCTTGGTGATGGGCACCAGTGCGCGCGATCGCAAGATTCCCTGGCCGATGCTCGATCCGCGCGAAGCGGGTGTCATGTCGGTGGAACACGCTGCGCAAGGCGAAGAGATCGCGCTGGTGTTCGGCCGTGAATACGCAGGGCTGACCAACGAAGAGCTGCAGCGGTGTCATTACCACGTTCACATTCCATCGGACCCGACGTTCAGCTCGCTGAATCTGGCGGCAGCGGTGCAGGTGCTCAGCTACGAGGTGCGCATGGCGTGGCTGGCGACCGAGGGGCAGGCCAACGAGGTCGAGCAGGCCGAGCCCAGGGTCGAGCGCGTGACGATGGATGACATGGAAAAATTCTATGAGCATCTTGAGGCCACTCTGGTGAACATTGGCTTCCTCGACCCGGACAAGCCTCGGCATCTGATGGCCAGATTGCGTCGTTTGTACGGTCGCTCGGAAATCGACCGATCTGAAATGAGCATATTGCGTGGCATCCTCACCGAAACCCAGAAAGCGGCCAACGGTGAGCCCTACAAGCGGAAGGATCAGTGATGTTCGAGCGTTTGCGAGAAGACATTCAAAGCGTGTTTCACCGTGACCCGGCAGCCCGCAACGCGTTTGAGGTGCTGACGTGCTATCCCGGTATGCACGCCATCTGGCTGCATCGATTGTCCGGCTGGTTGTGGGGCAAAGAGCTCAAATGGCCTGCAAGGATGGTTTCGAATTTCGGACGCTGGTTGACCGGCATCGAGATCCACCCTGGTGCCAAGGTCGGTCGCCGTTTCTTCATCGATCACGGCATGGGGATCGTCATCGGCGAGACAGCCGAAATCGGCGATGACGTGACGCTGTATCAGGGCGTGACGCTGGGGGGAACGAGTTGGAATAAAGGCAAGCGCCATCCGACCCTTGAGTCCGGCGTGGTCGTAGGCGCCGGGGCGAAGGTGCTGGGCCCGTTCACTGTCGGTGCCGGGGCGAAGGTCGGCTCCAATGCTGTGGTAACCAAGCCGGTTCCAGCGGGCGCGACCGTTGTGGGCATTCCGGGGCGGATCATCGTCAAGGCTGATGAAAGCGATGCGCAGGCCAAGCGCAAGGCCCTGGCCGAGAAGATCGGCTTCGATGCCTATGGCGTCGGTGAAGACATGCCTGACCCGGTCGCCCGTGCCATCGGCCAACTGCTTGTCCATCTTCAAGCGGTGGATGTGCGCATGGAAGACATGGGCAAGGCGCTGAAGAGTCTGGGCGGCGAATACCGAGAAAAGGAGCTGCCCGAACTTCATCAGGAAGTATTCGATTGCATCAAGGAGCGCAACCAGACCAAGGTCGGTCAAGGTATTTGACGCAAACGGTGCTGAAGGCGTCGTGGAAACGTACTATTCGACGGGTGGTTTTGCTATTATGCCGCCCGCTCTTTGTCGGTAATTCCGACTGCTGCGCTAGGTCTTATAGTTGACTTAAATACTCGGAAATAGCATACTCGCTCCCATTCCGAACCTCCGCGGTACACGTCATGCGACTGACTACAAAAGGCCGTTACGCTGTCACTGCCATGCTGGATCTGGCTTTGCACGCGCAGCATGGGCCGGTGTCTCTGGCCGATATTTCCGAGCGGCAAGGGATTTCCCTTTCCTACCTCGAGCAACTGTTTGCCAAGCTGCGCCGCAGCAATCTGGTCTCCAGTGTGCGTGGGCCGGGCGGTGGCTATCAGCTGTCCCGAAACATGCAGGGCATTCAGGTCGCCCAGGTGATCGATGCAGTCAACGAATCGGTCGATGCCACGCGCTGCCAAGGGCTCGGTGATTGTCATGCTGGCGATACCTGTCTGACCCACCACCTGTGGTGCGACCTCAGCCAGCAGATTCACGAATTTTTAAGCGGTATCAGCCTGGCCGACCTCGTCACTCGCCGTGAAGTGCAGGAAGTCGCCCAGCGTCAGGATCTGCGTCGTTGCGGTAACAAGACGCACTTTCTGGACAAGATCGAAACATCCGCCGTTGAGTGAACGCAGATGAACGCGCGGCGTGCCTGCCCGATAGGAGATATTCAATGAGATTGCCGATTTACCTCGATTATTCCGCGACGACTCCGGTCGATCCGCGTGTTGCGCAGAAAATGAGCGATTGCCTCCTGGTCGATGGCAACTTCGGCAACCCGGCTTCGCGTTCTCACGTCTTCGGCTGGAAAGCGGAAGAGGCTGTCGAGAATGCCCGCCGTCAGGTGGCCGATCTGGTGCATGCCGATCCGCGTGAAATCGTCTGGACCTCCGGCGCCACTGAATCCGACAACCTGGCGATCAAGGGTGCCGCGCATTTCTATGCCACGAAAGGCAAGCACCTGATTACCAGCAAGATCGAACACAAAGCCGTACTCGACACCATGCGCCAGCTTGAGCGCGAAGGTTTCGAAGTGACTTACCTGGAGCCGACCGAGGACGGTTTGATCACGCCGTCGATGGTTGAGGCGGCTCTGCGTGACGACACCATTCTCGTCTCGATCATGCACGTCAATAACGAGATCGGTACGGTCAACGACATCGCTGCGATTGGCGAACTGACTCGTTCGCGTGGCGTGTTGTTCCATGTCGATGCGGCTCAGTCCACGGGTAAGGTCGACATTGACCTGTCGAAGCTGAAAGTCGACATGATGTCCTTTTCCGCCCACAAAACCTATGGTCCAAAAGGCATCGGCGCGCTGTATGTGAGCCGCAAGCCGCGTGTGCGCATCGAGGCGACCATGCACGGCGGCGGTCATGAGCGTGGCATGCGTTCCGGTACCCTCGCGACCCACCAGATTGTCGGCATGGGCGAAGCGTTCCGTATCGCCAAGGAAGACATGGTCGCTGAAAACGCCCGCATCAAGGCGCTCAGCGATCGCTTCTACCAACAGGTCGAGCATCTCGAGGAGCTGTACGTCAATGGCAGCCTGACCGCTCGCGTGCCGCACAACCTGAACCTGAGCTTCAACTACGTCGAAGGTGAGTCGCTGATCATGGCGCTCAAGGACCTCGCCGTGTCGTCCGGTTCCGCCTGCACGTCGGCTTCGCTGGAGCCGTCGTATGTACTGCGTGCCCTGGGTCGTAACGATGAACTGGCGCACAGCTCGATCCGCTTCACCTTCGGCCGCTTCACCACCGAGGAAGAGATCGACTACGCCGCCCAGAAGGTCTGCGAAGCCGTGACCAAACTGCGCGCTCTGTCGCCGTTGTGGGACATGTTCAAAGACGGCGTCGACATCTCGAAGATCGAGTGGGCAGCACACTAATTTGAAGTCGCCACACGATGCGGCGCTTTGAAAACCGGGTTTTTGAAGTGCCGTGAGAGCGGCAGTGAAGTTCTGATGAGGATTTGAACCATGGCTTACAGTGAAAAGGTCATCGACCACTACGAGAATCCGCGCAACGTCGGCAAGATGAATGCGGAAGACCCTGATGTGGGCACCGGCATGGTCGGCGCTCCGGCGTGCGGCGACGTGATGCGCTTGCAGATCAAGGTGAACGAGCAGGGCATTATCGAAGATGCCAAGTTCAAGACATACGGCTGCGGTTCGGCCATCGCGTCCAGCTCCCTGGCCACCGAGTGGATGAAGGGCAAGACACTGGACGAGGCTGAGACCATCAAGAACACCCAACTGGCCGAAGAACTGGCACTGCCGCCGGTGAAAATCCACTGCTCGGTACTCGCTGAAGACGCCATCAAGGCGGCGGTTCGCGATTACAAGCAGAAGAAAGGTCTGCTCTGAGCAGCCTTGTACCTCTGGCAACAGTAAGGAGTCACGATGGCTATCAGCATGACTGAAGCTGCCGCCAACCACGTCCGTCGTTCGCTCGAAGGGCGCGGCAAGGGTGATGGCATTCGTCTGGGCGTACGTACGACGGGTTGTTCCGGGTTGGCGTATGTACTGGAGTTCGTAGATGAACCTGCGAGCGAAGATACGGTGTTCGAGCAGCATGGCGTCAAGGTGATCATCGATCCCAAGAGCCTGGTTTACCTCGACGGCACCGAGCTCGATTTCGTCAAGGAAGGGTTGAACGAAGGCTTCAAGTTCAACAACCCCAACTCGCGCGGTGAGTGTGGCTGCGGCGAAAGCTTCAACGTCTGAGGCTTATCGTGGGTACTCCTTGTCATTTCGCGTTGTTCGATCTTCAGCCCGCTTTCCTGCTGGATCTTGACGTGCTGGCCGCCCGCTATCGCGAGCTTGCCCGTAGCGTGCACCCCGACCGTTTCGCTGACGCCTCCGAGCGTGAGCAGCGGGTTGCGCTGGAGCGCTCGGCAAGCTTGAACGAGGCCTATCAAACGCTCAAGAGCGCGCCCAAGCGTGCGCGGTACTTGCTCGCGCTCAAGGGCGAAGTGCCGCTTGAAGTCACTGTGCATGATCCCGATTTCCTGATGCAGCAGATGCAGTGGCGCGAGGAACTCGAAGATTTGCAGGACGAAGCGGATCTGGACGGCGTTGCAGCATTCAAGCGTCGGCTCAAGAAGGCTCAGGAAGAACTCAACGAAAGCTTCGCGGCCTGTTGGGACGATGCTGCACAGCGCGAGCAGGCCGAACGGCTGATGCGTCGCATGCAGTTCCTCGACAAGCTCTCCTACGAAGTGCGCCAGCTCGAAGAGCGCCTCGACGATTAACCCCGCGTCGCCTCTGGGCGGCGCGCCAGTGATATCAGAACAGCAATGGCTCTACTGCAGATCGCCGAACCCGGCCAAAGTCCCCAACCCCATCAGCGCCGTCTGGCTGTCGGGATCGATCTTGGCACCACCAACTCGCTGGTCGCTGCGCTGCGCAGCGGTATCAGCGAGCCCCTGCCGGACGCCAACGGTCAGGTCATCCTGCCGTCGGCCGTGCGCTACCACGCCGACCGCGTCGAGGTCGGGCAGGCTGCCAAAGAAGCGGCGGCCGCCGACCCGCTGAACACCATCATCTCGGTCAAGCGCTTGATGGGTCGCGGCGTCTCGGATGTGAAGCATCTCGGTGGGCAGTTGCCATACCGTTTCATCGGCGGCGAGTCGCACATGCCGTTCATTGAGACGGTCCAGGGCGCGAAGAGCCCGGTCGAGGTCTCGGCTGACATTCTCAAGGTGCTCCGTCAGCGCGCCGAAGCCACATTGGGTGGCGACTTGGTGGGGGCAGTGATCACGGTGCCTGCGTACTTCGACGACGCTCAGCGCCAGGCCACCAAAGATGCCGCCAAGCTGGCTGGCCTGACGGTGCTGAGGCTGCTCAACGAGCCGACCGCGGCTGCCGTGGCCTACGGATTGGATCAGAACGCCGAAGGCATCGTCGCGATTTATGACCTGGGTGGCGGCACGTTTGACATTTCTATCTTGCGCCTGACCGGTGGCGTGTTCGAGGTCATGGCGACCGGGGGCGACAGCGCTTTGGGTGGTGACGACTTCGACCATGCCGTCGCCAGTTGGATCATCACCGAGGCCGGTCTTTCCGATGATCTCGATCCTGCAGCTCAGCGCAGCCTGATGCAGACCGCGTGCGCCGCCAAAGAGGCGCTGACCGATGCAGAGTCGGTCAGCGTCGCCTATGGCCCATGGTCGGGGATGCTGACTCGCGCTGCCTTCAATGCCCTGATCGAGCCGATGGTGTCGCGCAGCCTCAAGGCGTGTCGACGCGCAGTGCGCGATTGCGGCATCGAGCTGGAGGAAGTGCAGGCGGTCGTCATGGTCGGTGGCTCGACCCGTGTGCCGCGTGTCCGCGAAGCGGTGGGCGAACTGTTCGGCCGTCAGCCGTTGACGTCAATCGATCCCGATCAAGTGGTTGCGATCGGTGCGGCGATCCAGGCTGATACCCTGGCGGGCAACAAGCGTGACGGCGGGGAGCTGCTGTTACTTGACGTCATTCCGCTGTCCTTGGGCCTTGAGACCATGGGCGGGCTGATGGAAAAGGTCATACCGCGCAATACGACGATCCCGGTTGCTAGGGCGCAGGAATTCACCACTTATAAAGACGGCCAATCGGCCATGATGATTCACGTCTTGCAGGGTGAGCGGGAGCTGATCAGCGACTGCCGTTCATTGGCGCGTTTCGATCTGCGCGGTATTCCCGCCATGGTGGCAGGGGCTGCGAAAATTCGTGTCACCTTCCAGGTCGATGCTGACGGTCTGCTGAGCGTTTCTGCTCGCGAGTTGGCCTCGGGCGTGGAATCGAGCATTCAAGTCAAGCCGTCCTATGGCCTGACCGACGGCGAAATTGCCCGGATGCTCAAGGATTCGTTCCAGCATGCCGGTGACGACAAGGTCGCCCGCGTGCTTCGTGAGCAGCAGGTCGATGCGCAACGCCTGATCGAAGCGGTCGAAGGTGCCTTGGAGGCGGACGGTGAGCGTCTGCTCGACGCCGAAGAGCGCATGGTCATCGACATGCAGGTCGACGAACTTCGTGAACTGATCAAGGGCACCGACGGAGTGGCCATCGAGCAGCAGACCAAGCGTCTGTCGCAGGTGACCGACGCGTTCGCGGCCCGTCGTCTTGACTCGACGGTGAAAGCCGCTCTGGCAGGGCGCAACCTGAATGAGATTGAGGAATAACTGATGCCGCAGGTCATTTTTCTGCCCCACCACGAGTTTTGCCCGGAGGGCCTGGTGGTTGAGGCCCAGCCGGGTATCTCGATCCTCGAACTGGCGCACGAGCACCATATCGAGATGGAGAGCGCCTGTGGCGGCGTGTGCGCCTGCACCACGTGTCACTGCATCATCCGTGAAGGCTTCAATTCGCTGGAAGAGGCCGACGAGTTGGAAGAGGACTACCTGGATCGCGCCTGGGGGCTTGAAGCCACGTCTCGCCTGGCTTGCCAAGCCAAAGTCGGCACCGAAGACCTGACGGTCGAAATCCCGAAATATTCGCTAAACCATGCAGCTGAAGCGCCGCACTGACCGAGGGATTGTCATGAGCTACGGTTGGAATGACGTACAACGCATCGCCGAGGAATTGGCTGAGGCCCATCCGGGCCTCGATCCCTACTCGGTCGGGTTCGTCAGACTGCAACAGATGATTCAGCAACTGCCGGATTTCGACGACACCTCGGGTCGAGTCGGCGAGAAGGTTTTGGAGGCGGTGCAGACCCTTTGGGCCGCTGAAATAGACTGATCATCTCTGCACGTTAGGCAATACACCAGAACCCGCGTATAATTCGCGGGTTTAATTTTTCGCAACAATCACCGTTTCTGGAGTTTCACATGGCTGTTCAACGTACTTTCTCGATCATCAAGCCTGACGCAGTTGCAAAAAACGTCATCGGTGAGATCACCACTCGCTTTGAAAAAGCCGGTCTGCGCGTCGTCGCTTCCAAGCTGAAGCAACTGTCCAAGGCCGAGGCGGAAGGTTTCTACGCTGAGCACAAAGAGCGTGGCTTCTTCGGTGATCTGGTTGCATTCATGACCTCCGGCCCGGTTGTGGTTCAGGTTCTGGAAGGCGAAAACGCCATTGCCCGCAACCGCGAGCTGATGGGCGCTACCGATCCGAAGAAAGCAGACGCTGGCACCATCCGCGCTGATTTCGCCGAGTCCATCGATGCCAACGCCGTTCACGGTTCGGATTCCGAAGCCGCTGCTGCTCGCGAAATCGCTTACTTCTTCGCTGCTACCGAGGTAACCACTCGCTAAGCCGCCGCTGCGAGTGAGGGTGAATCCATGACTGAGACCACTGGCAAAATCAACCTGTTGGGGCTTACCCAGCCGGAAATGGAAAAATTCTTCGAGTCCATCGGGGAGAAGCGCTTCCGTGCCGGTCAGGTCATGAAGTGGATTCACCACTATGGCGTCGATAATTTCGAGGCCATGACGAACGTCGGCAAGGCGCTGCGTGAAAAGCTCGAGCGCCGTGCCGAAATTCGGGGCCCTGAAGTCGTCAGCGAGGACATCTCGGCCGACGGCACCCGCAAATGGGTCGTGCGCGTCGCGTCCGGCAGTTGCGTCGAAACCGTCTACATTCCGCAGGGCAAACGGGGCACGTTGTGTGTTTCCTCCCAGGCGGGTTGCGCACTGGACTGCAGTTTCTGCTCCACTGGCAAGCAAGGCTTCAACAGCAACCTCACTGCCGCCGAAGTCATCGGCCAGGTGTGGATTGCCAATAAATCCTTCGGCAGTGTCCCGGCCACCATCGACCGTGCCATCACCAATGTGGTGATGATGGGGATGGGCGAGCCATTGCTGAACTTCGACAATGTCATTTCCGCCATGCGTCTGATGATGGACGACTTGGGCTATGGCATTTCCAAACGCCGTGTGACGCTGTCCACCTCCGGCGTGGTACCGATGATCGACGTGCTCGCGCAGCACATCGACGTCTCGCTGGCACTTTCGCTGCACGCGCCGAATGACGCGCTGCGCAACCAGTTGGTGCCGATCAACAAGAAATACCCGTTGCAGATGCTCCTCGAATCCTGCCGCAACTACATGTCGGCACTGGGCGAGAAGCGAGTTCTGACCATCGAATACACCTTGCTCAAAGACGTCAACGACCGGCCTGAACATGCGGCCGAGATGATCGAGTTGCTCAAGGACACGCCTTGCAAGATCAACCTGATTCCTTTCAACCCGTTCCCGCATTCGGGTTACGAGCGTCCGAGCAACAACGCTATCCGACGTTTCCAGGACATGTTGCACCACGCCGGGTATAACGTCACCGTGCGCACCACACGCGGTGAGGACATCGACGCTGCCTGTGGTCAGTTGGTCGGGCAGGTAATGGACCGCACTCGTCGCAGCGAACGCTACATCGCTGTGCGTGAACTCAGTGCCGACGCTGACGGGGCTCAGGTTGCCGCGGCTCGCAACTGATTGCGAATTTGACTGAGAGGATCTCTATGTCCCTGCGCACTGCGCTGCTACTGTGTTTTGCCACATTGCTGATGGGTTGCGTATCCACTGGCAACGTCAATCCGCTCAGTACCAGCAAGGGACGTGAAGAAGCTCGGCAGGCCTACGTGCAGTTGGGCCTGGGATACCTGCAGCAGGGGCAGACCGAGCGAGCCAAGGCCCCGCTGAAGAAAGCGCTGGAGCTGGACAGCGCGGATGCCGACGCCAACGCCGCGCTGGCGCTGGTCTTCCAGGCCGAAGCCGAACCCCGGCTCGCTGATGAGTATTACCGCAAAGCGTTGTCTTCCCGCCCCAAGGATGCGCGGATCCTCAATAACTACGGCAGTTTTCTTTACGAGCAGAAGCGCTATCAGGAAGCCTACGAGCGCTTCGAGCAGGCTGCCGATGATAACCTTTACGCCGAGCGTGCCCGGGTGTTCGAGAACCTGGGCATGACATCGCTGATGCTGGGCAATCGCGAAGTGGCCCGTGAGCATTTCGATAAAGCCCTGAGGCTGGACCGTCAGCAACCGCGTGCCCTGCTGGAAATGGCTGAGTTGTCTTACGAAGACAGGCATTATGTGCCAGCGCGTGATTATTACGACCGTTTCAGCCAGTTGAGCGAACAGAATGCGCGCAGCCTGTTGCTGGGTACGCGACTGGCGAAGATTTACGACGATCGCAACAAGGCAGCCAGTTATGGCCTGCAACTCAAAAGACTCTATCCCGGTACGCCGGAATATCAGCAATACCTGTCGGAGCAATGATGAAAGCGGCGCATCCCGAAGTTGTAGCAGCCACTCGCACGAACCCCGGTGAAACGTTGCGTCAGGCTCGCGAGAGCAAGAACTGGTCGCTGCCCGATGTGGCGTTGAGGCTGAACCTCACCGTGACGTCCCTGGGTTACGTTGAGTCGGGCGATTTCGACAAGCTTCCGGGCCATACCTTTGCCCGGGGTTACATTCGTGCATACGCCAAACTGATGGGCCTGGATCAGACCGCTCTGGTGAGCCAGTTCGACCAGTACACCGGCACCGACGGCAAGGGCAGCAGCGTGCACGCCCTGGGTCGCATCGAAGAGCCTGTAAGGCTTTCTCACAACATCCTGCGTATCGTCAGCCTGCTGCTGCTGGTCGCGCTGATTGGCGGAGGCTTCGTCTGGTGGCAGGACCAATCGACCTTGCGCGGCAAGGAGCCCACCAGTCTCGGGATGGAGCACGTCGAGGTCGAAAGCGCCGATGGGACCACGCAGATTCACCCGCTGGATGAGCCTGAGGATCAGGCCGTTGCCGAAGGGCAGAGCAATGAAGCGCCGCCGCCCTCGACCCCCGTCGAGCCCGCCGCGCCTTCCGCAGCGACCTCCAGTGCACCGACCGGCCAGGCACCTGTGACCACGGTGCCAAGTGTGCCGACCCATTCCACCGCGGCACCGGCCGCGCCTGCCGCCGTGCCTGCACCAGCGAGCAATCCAGCTCCAACGCCTGCCGCGTCTGAGGCAGCGCCTGTGCCTGCCGGGTTCGGCCAGGTGAAGATTCAATTCACTGCCGACTGTTGGTTCCAGGTGACCGATGGCAATGGCAAGGTGCTTACGAGTGGGCTGAAACACTCGGGCGACAGTATCGATGTCAGCGGCAAGCCGCCCTTGGCGGTGCGGCTGGGCGTCGCCCGCGCCGCCCAGGTCAGTTATAACGGCCAGCCGGTCGATGTCACACCGTTCACCTCGGGCCAGACGGCTCGCATGAAGCTGGGTCAATAACATGCACGGCGAATCTCCGATCAAACGTCGCGAATCCCGCAAAATCTGGGTCGGCTCGGTGCCCGTCGGCGGTGACGCGCCGATCGCGGTACAGAGCATGACCAACAGCGACACCAACGATGTCGCTGCCACGGTCGCGCAAATCAACCGCCTGGAAGCGGCAGGCGTGGACATTGTCCGCGTATCGGTTCCGGATATGGATGCCGCCGAGGCCTTTGGCCGTATCAAGCAGTTGGTCAAGGTGCCCCTGGTCGCCGATATCCACTTCGATTACAAGATCGCCCTGCGCGTCGCGGAACTGGGTGTCGACTGCCTGCGTATCAACCCGGGCAACATCGGCCGTGAAGACCGTGTCCGCGCGGTCGTGGATGCTGCGCGTGACCGGGGCATCCCGATCCGCATCGGGGTCAATGCCGGTTCGCTGGAAAAGGATCTGCAGAAGAAGTACGGCGAACCGACGCCGGCCGCGTTGGTGGAGTCCGCTCTGCGCCACGTGGAGCACCTCGACCGGCTGGATTTCCAGGACTTCAAGGTCAGCGTCAAGGCCTCGGACGTGTTCATGGCGGTCGAGGCGTACCGCCTGTTGGCCAAACAGATCGTCCAGCCGTTGCACTTGGGCATCACCGAAGCGGGTGGTTTGCGTTCAGGTACAGTGAAATCGGCCGTCGGCCTAGGTATGCTGCTGGCCGAGGGCATCGGCGACACCATTCGCATCTCGCTGGCCGCCGATCCGGTAGAAGAAGTGAAGGTCGGCTACGACATCCTCAAGTCGCTGCACCTGCGCTCCCGTGGCATCAACTTCATCGCCTGCCCGAGCTGTTCGCGGCAGAACTTCGATGTGGTCAAGACCATGAACGAGCTGGAGGGGCGGCTGGAAGATTTGCTCGTGCCAATGGATGTGGCGGTGATCGGCTGCGTGGTCAACGGTCCCGGCGAAGCCAAGGAGGCGCACATCGGCCTCACCGGAGGCACGCCGAACCTGATTTACATTGATGGCAAACCGTCGCAAAAGCTGACCAATGACAACCTGGTGGACGAGCTGGAACGCTTGATCCGCGACAAGGCGGCCGAAAAGGCCCAAGCCGACGCAGCATTGATCGTTCGCGGCTAACCCGTTTTCCAAGGAATTTTTGTGAGTAAGTCCCTGCAAGCCATTCGTGGCATGAACGACATCCTGCCGGACCAGACGCCCCTGTGGCGCTACTTCGAAGGCACCGTATCGCGCCTGCTGGATAACTACGGCTATCGCCAGATTCGCATGCCGATCGTCGAGTTCACCGATCTGTTCAAGCGCTCCATCGGCGAAGTCACTGACATCGTCGAGAAGGAGATGTACACCTTCGCCGACCGCAACGGGGATTCGCTGACCCTGCGTCCGGAGGGCACCGCAGCCTGTGTGCGCGCCGTACTCGAGCATGGGATCATCGGCGGTGGGCAGGTGCAGAAGCTTTGGTACATCGGGCCGATGTTCCGTCACGAGCGCCCGCAGAAAGGCCGTTACCGTCAGTTTCACCAGATCGGCGTCGAAGTGTTCAACCTCGACGGTCCGGACATCGATGCGGAACTGATTGTCCTGACCTGGCGCCTGTGGGGGCTTTTGGGTATTCGCAATGCCGTCAAGCTGGAACTTAACAGCCTGGGCACCAGCGAAGCCCGTGGCCGTTATCGTGAGGCGCTGGTCGAGTACCTCTCGGCGCGTCACGATCAACTGGACGAAGACAGCCAACGCCGTCTGAAGACCAATCCATTGCGCGTGCTCGACACCAAGCACCCTGAAACTCAGGCGGTGCTGGTCGATGCGCCGAAGCTGGCGGACTACCTGGATGAAGAGTCCCGGGTTCACTTCGACGGCTTGAAGGCACGTCTGGACGCCGCAGGGATTCCTTATGTCATCAACCCGAAGCTGGTGCGCGGGCTGGATTACTACAGCAAAACCGTTTTTGAATGGGTTACCGATCAATTGGGCGCTCAGGGCACGGTCTGCGCTGGCGGTCGTTACGACGGCCTCGTCGAGCAAATGGGGGGCAAACCGACCAGTGGCGTCGGTTTTGCGATGGGCATCGAGCGGCTGGTTTTGCTGCTGGAGACGCTCGAGCAGGTGCCTGAGGAAATCGCCCGGATTCTCGACGTGTACGTCTGTGCCTTTGGCGAGGCGGCCGAACTGGCGGCGCTCGCGCTGACAGAGCGCTTGCGTGACCAGGTGCCGAACCTGCGTTTGCAGGTCAACGCCGGGGCTGGCAGCTTCAAGAGCCAGTTCAAGAAAGCCGACAAGAGCGGCGCTCTGTACGCGCTGATCCTTGGTGATGAAGAACTGGCGCGCAAAGAAGTGGGCGTCAAGCCGCTGCGTGGTCAGGGTGAACAACAGACCGTTGCCTGGGATGCTCTGTCCGAGCACCTGGCCGCCTGCATTCCGCAGGCTTGAGGCTGAATAACAAGCGTTTAAGCGAAAGCGGATAGGAGTATTGGGGTGTCGAGTACTGACGAAGAACAACTGGCGGCGGTTAAAGATTGGTGGCAGCGTAACGGCAAGCCGCTGGTGACCGGCGGTCTGCTCGCAGTGATCGTGGTGTTGGGTTGGCAAGCCTGGCATCGCTATCAGAACAACCAGGCACAAGGTGCCTCGGCGCTGTATCAACAATTGCTGGAAACCGCGCTGACGCCGAGCGGGCAGGCCGATGCCGGCCAGGTCGCTGACATCGCCGGCAAGCTGAAAAGCGAATTCGGTGGCACGGCTTACGCTCAGTACGGCAGCCTGTTCGTGGCCAAGGTCGCGGTCGATACCGGCAAACTGGACGATGCAGCCAATGAGCTGAAAGCGGTTGCCGACAAACCCGTCAATCCGACGCTCGGTGAAATCGCTCGTCAACGTCTGGCCCGTGTGCTGGCAGCGCAGAACAAGGCCGAAGACGCCTTGAAACTGCTGGATGGCCAGGTCGACAAGTCATTCGAGGCCAGCCGCGAAGAGCTGCGTGGCGATCTGCTGGTTCAGTTGGGTCGTACCGATGATGCGTACGCTGCATACAAGAAAGCCAAGGCTGCGTTGTCCGAGCAATCGGCGGTCGGCGGCCTGCAAATGAAGCTCGACGATCTGGCGAAAGGGGATGCGTGACGTGATTCGTTGGAAACATGCAGCATTGCTGGCTCTGGCCGTTCTGGCCGCGGGTTGCAGCAGCAACAGCAAGAAGGAGTTGCCGCCAGCGGAACTGGTCGACTTCAAACAGGAAGTCAGCCTGCAGAAATTGTGGAGCCGCTCGGTGGGTGACGGCCAGGGCGACATCTACAACATTCTGGTCCCGGCGATCGACGGCGAAAACATCTATGCTGCCGATGCCACCGGGCTGGTCATGGCGATCAACCGCAGCAACGGTGACGTGGTCTGGAAGAAGGAACTCGAGCAGCCCGTTTCCGGCGCTGTTGGCGTCGGTTCCGGCCTGGTGATGCTCGGCACCCTGAGGGGTGAGGTCATCGTGCTCGACGAGGCCACCGGCGAGCAGAAGTGGAAGGCCAAGGCCACCAGCGAGGTGCTTTCGGCCCCCGCCACCAATGGTGATGTGGTCGTTGCCCAGACCCAGGATGACCGAGTCATCGGTTACGACGCCGCCACTGGCAATCAGCGCTGGATCTACGAAAGCAGTCCTGCCGTCCTGACCCTCCGGGGCACCGGCGCACCGCTGGTCACCAGCCAATTGGCCGTGGCGGGTCTGTCCACAGGCAAGGTGGTGGCACTGGACACTACCAACGGTGTGCCGGTCTGGGAACAGCGCGTGGCGATCCCGCAAGGTCGCTCGGAGCTGGACCGTGTGGTCGACATCGACGGCGGCCTGCTGCTGTCAGGCAGCACCCTGTATGTCGCCACCTACCAGGGCCGAGTGGCGGGCCTGGACCTGCAGAGCGGTCGTGTGTTGTGGCAGCGTGATGCATCGAGCTACTCGGGCGTGGCCCAAGGGTTCGGCAGCGTGTACGTTTCCCTGGCCAACGGCACCGTAGAGGGTGTCGATGAGCGATCGTCCACCGCCTTGTGGAGCAACGACTCGCTGGCTCGCCGTCAACTGGGTTCGCCTGAAGTGTTCTCCAGCTACGTGGCGGTAGGCGACATGGAAGGCTATCTGCATCTGCTGAGCCAGGTCGACGGCCACTTCGTCGCCCGTGAAAAAATCGACAGCGATGGCCTGCGGGCTCGTCCGCTGGTCTCGGGCAACACGATCTACGTCTTCGGCAACAGCGGCAAGCTGGAAGCGCTGACGATCAAGTAGTGGCTGTCTATGCTTGAGGAGGTCGGCCGACGGCGTCCTCTCGCGGCCCCGAATGATGGGGCCTGTGGCACTCTCCGGTGCCGCTCCGAACTCCGGCCGCTGCCTTGCAGCGGCTTTTGTATTTTCTGAAATAACGAAGTGGAGAGCCGCATGGTTCCCGTAATCGCCCTGGTGGGTCGACCGAACGTCGGCAAGTCCACCTTGTTCAACCGCCTGACCCGGAGTCGCGACGCCATCGTCGGCGACCTGTCCGGTCTGACCCGCGATCGCCAGTACGGTGAGGCCAAGTGGCAAGGGCGTTCCTATATCGTGATCGACACCGGAGGTATTTCCGGCGACGAATACGGCATGGATGAAAAGATGGCGGAGCAGTCGCTGCTGGCCATCGAAGAAGCCGATGTGGTGCTGTTCCTCGTCGACGCCAAGGCGGGTTTCACCGCCGCCGACCAGATGATTGGCGAGCACCTGCGCAAGCGCAACAAGACCTCTTACGTCGTCGCCAACAAGGTCGACAACATCGACCCGGACATGGCGCGCGCCGAGTTCAGCCCACTGGGCATGGGTGACGCGATCCCGATTGCCGGCGCCCATGGTCGGGGTATCTCCCAAATGCTGGAAACGGCCTTGGGTGGCTTTCCGAAAGACGCTGACGAAGTCGAGGAAGGCGAGGAAGAAGAGGTTGCAGAGGGGGAGGAAGCCAAGCGCATTCCTGGCCCGAGCGAGAAAGACGGTATCAAGATCGCCATCATCGGCCGCCCCAACGTCGGCAAGTCGACGCTGGTCAACCGCATGCTGGGCGAAGAGCGCGTCATCGTCTATGACCAGCCCGGCACGACCCGCGACAGTATCTACATCCCGTTCGAGCGTAACGAGGAGAAGTACACCCTGATCGACACGGCGGGTGTGCGCAAGCGCGGCAAGATCCACGAGGAAGTCGAAAAGTTTTCGGTGGTGAAGACCTTGCAGGCCATCAAGGACGCCAACGTGGTGATCTTCGTGATGGATGCCCGTGAAGGCGTCGTGGACCACGACCTGAACCTGCTGGGCTTCGCGTTGGAGTCCGGGCGTGCCATTGTCATCGCGCTGAACAAGTGGGATGGCATGCAGCCGAGCGAGCGTGACTACGTGAAGACCGAGCTGGAGCGTCGTCTGTTTTTCGTCGACTTCGCTGACATTCACTTCATTTCGGCGTTGCACGGCACGGGCGTCGGCAACCTGTATCAGTCGGTCCAGGCATCGTTCAAATCCGCCGTGACCCGCTGGCCGACCAGCCGCCTGACCCAGATTCTCGAAGATGCCATCAGCGAGCACCAGCCGCCGATGGTCAATGGCCGCCGGATCAAGTTGCGTTACGCTCACTTGGGCGGGGCCAACCCACCGTTGATCGTGATCCACGGCAACCAGGTCGAGAAGGTGCCCAAGTCTTACGTGCGCTATCTGGAAAACACGTATCGCCGTGTGCTCAAGCTGGTCGGTACGCCGATCCGCATCGAGTTCAAAGGCGGTGAGAACCCGTACGAAGGCAACAAGAACACGCTGACCGATCGACAGGTCAACAAGAAGCGTCGCTTGATGTCGCACCATAAGAAAGCCGAGAAGAAGCGCAAGGACAAACGCTGATTCGTCACGGACTTATCTTTGAAAAAAGGCGCCCCCGGCGCCTTTTTTTGTATCGGTTCATTGGGCTATTCTGCCCCTTCCCCTGCCGTTGTGGAGCCGGGTGGAAAGCAGGAAGAACCCATGATCACCAGCAAATTGCCGAACGTTGGCACCACCATTTTCACCGTGATGTCCCAGCTTGCAACCGAAACAGGGGCGATCAACCTGTCCCAGGGTTTTCCGGATTTCGATGGGCCGGATGCGCTGCGCGAAGCCCTCTGCCGTCGCACCATGGAGGGCTACAACCAATACGCTCCCATGGCCGGTCTGCCTGCGTTGCGCGAGCAGGTCGCCGCGAAGATTGCGCGGGCCTATGGTCGGCAGGTGAATGTCGACAGCGAAATCACCATCACGCCTGGCGCCACGCACGCGATTTTCTGCGCGATTCAGACGGTGGTCAGGGCGGGCGATGAAGTCATCGTTTTCGACCCCAGCTATGACAGTTACGAGCCCTCTGTCGAACTGGCGGGCGGTCGTTGCGTGCATGTGCAATTGAAGGATGGCGATTTCTCCATCGACTGGGAACAGCTCAGTGCCGCGTTGAGCCCCAAGACCCGCATGATCATCATCAACACCCCGCACAATCCTAGCGGTGCGCTGATAACCCGTGCCGAACTGGACCAGTTGGCGGCGCTGATTCGCGGTCGTGACATCTACCTGGTCAGCGATGAGGTGTATGAGCACCTGGTGTTCGACGGCGTGAAGCATGCCAGCGTGCTGGCCCATGAAGAACTCTACGAGCGCGCCTTCGTCGTCAGTTCGTTCGGCAAGACGTATCACGTCACAGGCTGGAAGACCGGCTACCTCGTCGCCCCGCCGGCGCTCACCGCCGAGATGCGAAAAATCCACCAGTTCGTTGGCTTTTGTGGTGTCACGCCGCTGCAATGGGCCTTGGCGGATTTCATGGCCATTTCCCCCGAGCACGTTGAAGAACTGCCTGCGTTCTACCAAGCCAAGCGCGACTTTTTCTGCGATCGGCTTGAGCGTTCGCGTTTTACCTTCAAGCGCGCAGCGGGGACCTATTTCCAGTTGGTCGACTACTCGCAGATTCGCCCGGATCTGAACGATGTCGAAATGTCCCTGTGGATGACCCGCGAGCACGGCGTGGCGAGCATTCCGCCTTCAGTGTTCTATCAGAGCCCGCCGGAAGGCCAGCGTCTCATTCGCCTGTGCTTTCCCAAGCGAGAGGAGACGTTGCGCCTGGCAGCGGAAAAATTATGCGCGATCTGAGCCATTTGCCTGACCTGAACATCGCCTTGGTGCAGACCACCCTGGCTTGGCACGATTGCGCGGCCAACCACGCGCATTTCGAAGAACTGCTGGCCCAGGCAACTGGCGCCGATCTGGTGGTGTTGCCCGAGATGTTCACCACGGGCTTCTCCATGGAGTCGCAACGGCTGGCGGAGCCTGAAAACGGAATCACTTCCCAATGGATACTGAGTCAGGCCAAGCGTCTCAACGCGGTGGTGACTGGCAGCGTGATCGTGCGCGCTGGCGATGGCAGTCACCGAAACCGACTGTTGTGGGCGCGGCCTGACGGCGAATTGCTTCACTACGACAAGCGACATTTGTTCCGCATGGCAGGAGAGCATGAGCACTACAGCCCAGGGGAGCGCCAAGTCGTGTTCGAACTCAAGGGGTGGCGTGTTCGTCCGTTGATCTGCTACGACCTGCGCTTTCCGGTTTGGAGCCGCGATGCTCGCGATACCGATCTGCTCCTGTACACCGCCAATTGGCCCGGGGCCCGCCGTCAGCATTGGAACCGTTTGTTGCCCGCGCGGGCCATCGAAAACCTGTGTTATGTCGCGGCGGTCAATCGGGTCGGCGTCGATGGTAAGGGTCTGTCCTACACCGGCGACAGCCAGGTGCTGGATTTCCAAGGGGAGAGCCTGCTGAATGTCGGCGAAGCCGACGGTGTTTTTCAGGTCAGCCTCTGCGCGGAAAGCCTGGCAGCTTATCGGCAGAAATTCCCTGCCTACCTGGACGCCGATGCCTACGAGATACGCTGAAGGCTAGCAGCGGGATCAACGAGCTTCAGTTCTGTGTGTCCGTGCCGATACAGGGTGCACAGAACAGGAGTTGATCATGACCGCCATCAATACGAATTCGCTGAGTGCCTACCCCGCGGCATTCGCCACCCCCGTGAAAACCGATGCCTCCAGCACGAGCGACGCGACCTCAGCCAGCGTGAACCTGCGCGGCAACGTTTATCAGGCGCCAAAGGCGTCTCCCGACGGCGTGACGCAGGAGCAACTGATCAAGCAAATCCAGGAGCAGATCAAACAAACCCAGAAGATGCTCGAACAGCAACAGCAGCAACTGGCCGCAGTGCAGGCGAGCAAGGCGTCGGATCAGGAAAAGGCCGCGCAGGTCATGGCCATTCAGCAACAAATTGCTGCGACCAGTGCGCAATTGATGGCTCAGCAATCGGCGTTGCTGCAATTGATGAAGGGGTCGGTCAACACCACAGCCTGATAGGCTCCCTGCAGCAGCACAGACGCGCCGCTGCAGGGCAGGGTGTTACGCAGCCTTTGCGGTTTCCGATTGAATCAAACCGCGGTTCAGTGCGCTGAACAGGGCTTTGAAGCTGGCTGTGGTGATGTTCTCGTCGATCCCGACGCCGTGCACAGCGCGCTCACCGTTCACGCGCAATTCGATATAAGCAGCCGCCTTTGCCGTGGTGCCCGCGCCGATGGCGTGTTCGTTGTAATCCATGATTTCCACCGGAACCGGCAGGCCGGCAACCAACGCTTCCAGGGCGCCGTTGCCTTTGCCCCGCCAGTGCAGGTTGCTCTCACCGTCACCCTTGCCGGTGACTTCGACTTCCACGGCACTGTGGCCGTTTTCTTCTTGCAGGCGATGACTGACCAGCGCGTAAGGCTTGTTGGCCTGCAGGTACTCGTTCTTGAACAGCGCGTAAATCTGCTGTGCGGTCATTTCCAGGCCCAGACGATCGGTTTCGCCCTGAACCACCTGACTGAACTCGATCTGCATGCGGCGCGGCAGGGAAATGCCGTATTCCTGTTCCAGCAGATAGGTAATGCCACCTTTGCCGGACTGGCTGTTAACGCGGATCACGGCCTCGTAGCTACGGCCAATGTCGGCTGGGTCGATCGGCAGATAAGGCACTTCCCACAGCGCGTCTTCTTTCTGCTGGGCAAAGCCCTTGCGGATGGCGTCCTGGTGGGAGCCCGAGAACGCCGTATGCACCAGGTCCCCGACGTACGGGTGACGAGGGTGGACCGGGATCTGGTTGCATTCTTCAACGACCTTGCGCACACCGTCGATGTCGGAGAAGTCCAGTTGCGGATCCAGGCCTTGGGTGTACATGTTGAGGGCCACGGTAACCAGGTCGACGTTGCCGGTGCGCTCGCCGTTGCCGAACAGGCAGCCTTCGACGCGGTCGGCTCCGGCCATCAGGCCCAACTCGGTGGCGGCAACGCCGGTGCCCCGGTCGTTGTGGGTATGCAGGCTGATGATGACGCTATCGCGACGTTTGATGTTGCGGCAGAACCACTCGATCTGGTCGGCGTAGATGTTTGGAGTCGCGACCTCGACCGTCGCAGGGAGGTTGAGGATGACTTTGTTCTCAGGGGTGGCGTTCCACACTTCCACGACGGCGTCACAGACTTCCTTGGCGAAGTCCAGCTCGGTAGCGCTGAAGGTTTCGGGCGAGTACTCGAACTGCCACTGGGTTTGCGGCTGCTGCGCGGCGTATTTGACGAACAGCTTCGCAGCGTTGACCGCGATGGCCTTGATGCCTTCCTTGTCCTGATTGAACACGATACGGCGGAAGGCCGGCGAGGTTGCGTTGTACAGGTGAACGATGGCCTTTTTGGCGCCGCGCAGGGATTCGAACGTCCGCTCGATCAGGTCTTCACGGCCTTGAGTCAGCACCTGGATGGTGGTGTCGTCCGGAATGTGACCCTCTTCGATGAGGGTACGCACGAAGTCGAAATCGGTTTGCGATGCAGCGGGAAACGACGCTTCGATTTCCTTCACGCCGACCTGAACCAGGGTTTTCCAGAAGCGCAGTTTCTTGACCGAATCCATGGGCTCAATCAGCGATTGGTTACCGTCGCGCAGGTCGGAACTGCACCAGATCGGCACTTCGGTAATGGTCTTGGAAGGCCAGGTACGGTCAGGCAGATCGATGGTGGGGAACGCACGGTACTTCTTCGAGGGATCTTTGAGCATGGTCATGTGAATAATCCTTGTTGTACGCAGGGCCGAAAGAAGGCGGCCAACCGAGTTGTTTCGCAATGGAGCAGCGAGGTCGAGGCACCGCGATTCAGCCTGGCAGTCGCGCACTGACGAGACTGAGGCAGCGATGTTGACGCAGCAAAATGAGGGTATGGGACGTGTTCATGTGTCCAACCGTAACCAATGGGGTTAAAGGTGGCAAGCAGTTGGGGAAAATTGGTAGAACTATTCCAAAAAGAGCCTCAGGCGGTATTTTGTAGCGAAAAAGCCGCGAGGCGTGATTATTTATTGTTGAGGTATGCGAGGCCGCAATTGGCCTCGGACGGAGCAGCCCATCGATGGCTTATGGGGGCTGCCCAAACCTGATGGCGAATCCCGGCGCTACGGCTGAAAGGCATTGATGAAGATTGCGGGGTCAACCCGCGCGTCGTTCAGGCTGACATTCCAGTGCATGTGCGGCCCCGTGGCGCGTCCGGTCGAACCGACGCGGCCCACGATCCCCCCACGCGGCACTGAGTCGCCGACGTTCACATCGATTTTTGACATGTGGCAGAACATGCTGATGAAACCTTGTCCATGATCGACGAACACCGTGTTGCCATTGAAGAAGTAATTGCCGATCAGAATCACCTTGCCCGCTGCCGGGGATTTGATGGGCGTACCTGCCGGGACCGCGAAGTCCAGGCCAGCGTGCGGGTTGCGTTCCTCGCCGTTGAAGAAACGACGCACGCCGAACCTGCTCGACAGCGGGCCGTCCACGGGCTTGTCCAGTAACAGGTTGCTCGGCGTCACCGGGCTGAACGTGCGGTAAGCGCGCACTTGCACATCCAGTTCCCGCTCGATGCGTTTCAGGTCATCGGGGTTGGGGTTCACCTGCCGCTGGTTTTTCAGCGTGATGTGCTGTTCGGGGTATTTTTTGCTCCCCACCGCGAACGTGAGGTTACGCCCGCCGCTGGACACCTGCTGGGAGCTTCCCGGCTTTACGGTCAGAGGAATGCCGACAATCGCCAGCCACCGTGCTTCCGCATCCTTCACCACCAAAACCGGCTTGCCCTGAAACGTGGCTTTCGGCGGTTGTGCAGAAGCGCCGAGGTCGACGACCGCCACGCCACCCGGCACGGGCTTGTTCAACAAGCGCGAAAGATAGCTGTCGGCATGGGCGGGAAGGGCCATGCACAGCGCCAGTGCAGCGCCGGTCAACGCGCGTAAAAGACAAGGCAGCATCGATCAGTCCAATAGAGAGAGGGTAACGGGCGTCAGGTGGTTGTCTTCGACGCGCACCTGCAGTTCGCCTTCGGCCAGCTTCGCCGTGAGGCGTTGACCGGTATGTGTTTGTTGCGCCCTGCGGACCGCTTTGCCTTTTTCATCCAGCAGGATGCTGTAGCCGCGACCCAATGTAGCCAGAGGGCTGACCACATTGAGCGTCTGCACCTGACTCTGCAATTGCAGGCGTCGCGTCTTGAGGTTTTCCCGGATCGCCCGAGGCAGACGCTCGGCTAATACTTCCAGGCGCTGGCGCAGGAAGGCCAGGGTGCGGCCCGGGTGCTGGGCGGCGAGACGGCTTTCCAGGTGACTGATCCGCGTCGAGCGCTTGTGCATCTGCGATTCGAAAGCACGGCGCAGGCGCATGTCCAGATCATCCAGCCGCTGTGCGCGTTGACGCAGCCGTTCGCCCGGATGGCGCAGGCGACGGGAAATGCCCTCAAGCCGCAACTGGTCTCGCATCAGCCGGTCGCGCATCCGCGTGATCAATCGACGCTGAAGGTTTTCCACGCGGCGATGCAGGTCACTGGAATCAGGGGCCAGCAATTCGGCTGCAGCCGAGGGTGTGGGGGCGCGTACATCGGCCACGAAATCACTGATGGAGACGTCGGTCTCATGACCTACGGCGCTGACGATCGGCGTCACGCACGCATCGATGGCGCGCGCCACGGCTTCTTCGTTGAAGCACCACAGGTCCTCCAGCGAACCGCCACCCCGAGCCAGGATCAACGCGTCGAAACCTCTCGCGTCCGCCGTCTTTAAGGCCCGGACGATCTGATTGATCGCTTCGCGGCCTTGTACGGCGGTTGGAATCAGTGTCAGTTCGACCTGCGGCGCACGTCGCTTGAACACGCTGATGATGTCGCGAATCACAGCGCCCGTGGGTGACGTGACGATACCGATGCGTTGCGGGTGTAGAGGCAGGGCGACCTTGCGTTCAGCGCTGAACAGGCCTTCGGCGCTGAGTTTTTCCTTGAGCGCGTCGAAAGCCAGCCGCAGTGCACCATCGCCTGCGGGCTCGACGGTATCGAGGATCAACTGGTAATCACCACGACCCTCGAACAGCGAAACTTTGCCCCGAACCTTGACCGCCAGACCGTCCTTCAGCGCCTGCCGCACGCGTGCGGCATTACTGCGGAACAAAGCGCAACGGACCTGCGCGCCGCTGTCCTTGAGCGTGAAATACACATGGCCTGAAGCTGGGCGAGACAGGTTGGAAATCTCGCCCTCGACCCAAATGCTGGAAAACACATCTTCCAGCAAGACCCGGGCACGGCCGTTGAGCTGGCTGACAGTGAGGACTTCCCGGTCGAGGCCGAGTCTTGCAAAGGGATCTTTGATCATGGCGGGCATGATAAAGGGAATTGCCGCGTGGCTCATCACATTAATCGGCGTCATCCGGATGCTGTGTGTCATGGGCCTGCGACCGACAGTTTCTCGATGAGCCAATGGGTACCCACGGCAGAAGTCGGTGGATGAAGTATGCTGTGCGCCGCCGATCATCCATGGAGGGTTCCATGCTCACCCCGTTCGCCGAACTATCGGGCGTTTTAGATCAGTTGGGGCTTACCCCCGTTGACTGGCTGCTCATCGAAGGCGGTGTGATCGCCGCTTATCTGGTCTTCGCGATTGCCGGTTTCGGCACCGCGCTGGTCGCCGGGCCTCTCCTGATTCACTTCATGCCCCTGTCGCGCATCATCCCGCTGTTGGTCATGCTGGATTTCTTGGCTGCTTTCAGTCATTTGCTGCCCTCGCGGCAGTCCATCGTACGCGCTGAGCTGCTGCGGCTGGTGCCGTGCATGGCGATCGGTTGCACCCTGGGCGTGGTTTTTCTGCTGAATCTGAAATCCGACCTACTGCTTCTATTAATGGGGCTGTTCCTGATTGGCTACTCGATCTACAGCCTCGCGATAAAGGTGCGTCCTACGCAGTTGTCGGCAGGGTGGTCGATACCGATGGGGACCGTCGGTGGGCTGTTCGGCGCGCTGTTTGGCAGCGGCGGCTTTCTCTATGCGATTTACCTCAACAGCCGTCTGACCGATAAATCCCAGGCGCGGGCCACTCAGAACGCACTCATCAGTTGCAGCACCATCGTGCGGCTGAGCTTGTTCGCGGTCACCGGTGTCTATGCCCAACTGCCGTTGCTGGTCATGGCAGTCTGCCTGCTGCCGGCCATGCTGGTTGGGTCGTGGATCGGGCGTCGCCTGATGAAGCGCCTGTCCCGGGAAACGTTCGTGCGCTTGGTGACTTGGCTGGTGCTGATCAGTGGCATCACCCTCGTCGGTCGCTACGTCACCGGTTGAGGCCCATACTTGACTCGGTTGGCGACGGCATTAAGCTGCCGCCCCCGATCACGCGTCCACAGGCCACGGTATGAACACCCAAAGCATCATCGTCCCGCAGATATCCAGCTTTCCCGCCCACGAGGCGAAGGCGCGGGCGATCCTGCGTTGGCTGGTGAAGCTGGAGGTGGTCGAGGAGTCGCTGAGCACCTGTGGGCGCAGCTTCAATCGTATGGCCTATGGGATCGGACCTGGGGCGCGCCGGTTCGTGGAAAACCCCGATGCATTGCCTTACGGCAAAGCGGTGAACGGTCTGGAGATCGTCCTGAAGCGCTGCATCTACACGCCACAGCAAGGGTTCAAGGAAGAGGCCGGCTGTCCGGAATGCCGTCGTGAAATTGGCGAGGCGCTGTTCGACAGCCTCGAGGAATGGATGCCGGGCCATACCGACAATTTCACCTGCCCGGAATGCGGGTTTGAAGATGATATCAACGGCTTTCTGTTCCTTGACGCCTGCGGGTTTTCAAACCTCGGTTTCATCTTCAACGACTGGCTGGATGCCGGCTTCAAGGCCAGCTTTCTCGAGGCCTTCGCCGAGCGCCTGGATCGGCCGGTTTCATTCGTCAAAGTCCGCCTTTAGGCCGTGTGGCGGTTCATAGGGTGTGTGCATCGCATTGATTATGAAATTGCCTGATCTTTACGTTGAGCAAGGGTGGGTGTCTAGGTATAATGGCGCGCTTCCATTTTCCCGCTCGGGAGCCCAGCGATGCTGCGTATCAGCCAAGAAGCCCTTACATTCGACGACATCCTCCTTGTGCCCGGTTATTCCGAGGTGCTTCCCAACGAAGTCAGTCTGAAAACCCGATTGACCCGTGGCATCGAACTGAACATCCCCCTCGTCTCCGCCGCTATGGACACCGTCACTGAAGCCCGTCTGGCCATCGCCATGGCTCAGGAAGGCGGCATCGGCATCATCCACAAGAACATGACCATCGAACAACAGGCCGCGGAAGTGCGCAAGGTCAAGAAGTTCGAAGCCGGTGTGGTCAAGGACCCGATCACCATCGAGGCCGATGCGACCGTTCGCGATCTGTTCGAGCTGACCCGCCTGCACAACATTTCCGGTGTCCCAGTCCTGCATGATGGTGAGCTGGTCGGCATCGTCACCTCCCGCGATGTGCGTTTTGAAAATCGCCTGGACATCCCGGTCCGCGAAGTGATGACGCCGAAAGAGCGCCTGGTGACCGTGCGCGAAGGCGCTGACAAGAACGAAGTGCGTGAGCTGCTGCACAAGCACCGTTTGGAAAAGGTCCTGATCGTAGACGGCAACTTCGCCCTCAAGGGCATGATGACCGTCAAAGACATCGAAAAGGCCAAGGCCTACCCACTGGCCAGCAAGGACGACCAGGGTCGCCTGCGTGTCGGTGCAGCGGTCGGGACCGGTAAGGACACGGGCGAGCGTGTCACTGCGCTGGTGGCTGCTGGCGTCGATGTGATCGTCGTCGACACCGCGCACGGTCACTCCAAAGGCGTGATCGACCGTGTTCGCTGGGTCAAGCAGAACTTCCCTGACGTTCAGGTCATCGGCGGCAACATCGCCACCGGCGAAGCGGCGCGCGCATTGGTCGAAGCCGGTGCTGACGGCGTGAAAGTCGGTATCGGGCCGGGCTCCATCTGCACCACCCGCATCGTCGCGGGTGTCGGCGTGCCACAGATCAGCGCTGTCGCCAACGTGGCCGCAGCACTGGAAGGCACCGACGTTCCACTGATCGCCGACGGCGGCATCCGTTTCTCCGGCGACCTGTCCAAGGCCATCGTCGCGGGTGCCTACAGCGTGATGATGGGCTCCATGTTCGCCGGCACCGAAGAAGCGCCAGGTGAAATCGAGCTCTTCCAGGGGCGCTCCTACAAGGCCTACCGTGGCATGGGCTCGTTGGGTGCGATGTCCCAGGCGCAAGGTTCTTCGGACCGCTACTTCCAGGATTCGTCCGCGGGGGCCGAAAAGCTGGTGCCGGAAGGCATCGAAGGCCGCGTCGCGTACAAGGGGTCGCTGGCTGCCATCATTCATCAACTGATGGGTGGCCTGCGTTCTTCCATGGGCTACACCGGCAGCGCCAACATTCAAGAGATGCGCACCAAGCCCGAATTCGTTCGCATCACCGGCGCAGGCATGGCCGAATCCCACGTTCATGACGTGCAGATCACCAAAGAAGCGCCGAACTATCGCGTAGGGTGATTGGAAGTGCGCCCGGTGATTCGGGCGCGTTTCAAGAATTCTGTAGCGGGGCTGTTCATTACAGCCCCGTCTTGTTTCTGATTTTCGACGAGAATGACTCATGACCCTCGACATTCACGCCCACCGTATCCTCATCCTGGACTTCGGTTCTCAATACACCCAACTGATCGCCCGTCGCGTACGTGAGATCGGCGTGTACTGCGAACTGCACCCGTTCGACATGGACGACGAAGCGATTCGCGAATTCGCTCCCAAAGGCGTCATCCTCGCCGGTGGTCCCGAGTCCGTGCACGAAGCCGACAGCCCGCGCTGTCCGCAAGCGGTATTCGACCTGGGCGTGCCGGTCCTTGGCATTTGCTACGGCATGCAGACCATGGCTGAGCAACTGGGCGGCAAGGTCGAAGGTTCCGATCTGCGCGAGTTTGGTTACGCCCGTGTCGACGTCGTTGGCAAGAGCCGCCTGCTCGACGGTATCGAAGACCATGTCGATGCTGATGGCGTGCTCGGCCTGGACGTCTGGATGAGCCACGGTGACAAAGTCACCAAGCTGCCGTCCGAGTTCCACATTCTGGCCAGCACACCAAGCTGCCCGATCGCGGGCATGGCTGACGACGCTCGCGGTTACTACGGCGTGCAGTTCCACCCGGAAGTGACCCACACCAAGCAAGGCGGTCGCATCCTGTCGCGCTTCATCCTCGACATCTGTGGTTGCGAAGCGCTGTGGACCCCGTCGAAGATCGCGGAAGACGCCATCGCTCAAGTCCGCGCTCAAGTGGGTACTGACAACGTGCTGCTGGGCCTGTCCGGCGGTGTTGACTCCTCAGTGGTTGCGGCCCTGCTGCACAAAGCCATCGGCGATCAACTGACCTGTGTGTTCGTTGACAACGGCCTGCTGCGCCTACATGAAGGCGAGCAAGTGATGGCTATGTTCGCCGAGAACATGGGCGTCAAAGTGATTCGCGCGAACGCCGAAGATCAGTTCCTCAACAATCTGGCCGGCGAGGCCGACCCAGAGAAGAAGCGCAAGATCATTGGTCGCACGTTCATCGACGTGTTCGACGCCGAATCGGCCAAACTGCACAACATCAAGTTCCTGGCTCAGGGCACGATCTACCCTGATGTGATCGAGTCCGCTGGCGCTAAAAGCGGCAAGGCACACGTCATCAAGTCGCACCACAACGTGGGCGGCCTGCCGGAAGAAATGAACCTGAAACTGGTCGAGCCGCTGCGCGAACTGTTCAAGGATGAAGTTCGTCGTCTGGGCCTGGAACTGGGCCTGCCGTACGACATGGTCTATCGCCACCCGTTCCCAGGCCCGGGCCTGGGCGTACGTATCCTTGGTGAAGTGAAGAAGGAATACGCCGACCTGCTGCGTCGAGCGGACCACATCTTCATCGAAGAACTGCGCAAAGCCGACTGGTACCACAAAGTCAGCCAGGCGTTCGTGGTGTTCCAGCCGGTGAAATCGGTAGGCGTGGTCGGTGACGGCCGTCGTTACGCCTGGGTCGTCGCTCTGCGTGCTGTGGAAACCATCGACTTCATGACCGCACGCTGGGCGCATCTGCCTTACGAACTGTTGGAGACTGTCAGCGGCCGGATCATCAACGAGATCGACGGCATCTCTCGTGTCACCTACGACGTGTCGAGCAAGCCACCGGCGACGATTGAGTGGGAATGATTTGAACGATAAGGGCGCCGAGAGGCGCCCTTATCGTTTTAGGATTCATTGCTTGGAGATAACCAGTCAGAAATTGAGTTGCCAGCATGAAAGACACATTCAGTCCGCCTTGTGGATTTTATTAAAAGTTTGTGGTCGGGCTTTGTACGGGGCTCTCCAGCTAAGAAACTGCGTAGCAGACATCCTGGTGTTTACTTGTCCTTTCGAGCTTCGCTAATCATGCCTTCCATCATTTTGTATGTTTCCGAATTTCGGATGCCAATAAGCTCAATGTAGAAGGTGCTGTAAGCTTCCGAAAGCTCTTTGTATTTTCTGAGATTTGACTCATCCATAATTTTACTATCTGGTACCTCTCTAGCCTCAACGGGAGTGCTAATTTCGCCCCGCTCAGCTGCGGATATTAGATGCTCCAATTGTTCGTATAGATATAGCGCTGCCGGCTCCGTTTTCTTGTGTAGCTCGAGATGTTTTCGTAGTTCTACTGCCGATTTTTTTAAAGTCAGATTGTCCATGATGATGCCTAGTTATCGATTTCACCTATAAGCTTCGCAGCAGACCATTCTTGTCTGTTAGGAATCAGGTATTGGGACGCACCTCCCGCTCTCGTGATATTACCTTCAAACTCCAATCCGCAAACTGCCTATTGGAAATCTCCACCTGAAGTTTGGCGCTGCGCGTAGCGATGCTTTCCATGCTGTTCATCACCCCGGCCTTCATCTGGCCGCGAGCGAGGTAGGTGACTATGGCCCTCAACAGCAGCAACACCAATTGCTCCTGCCCACGCGCCAGTTGTCGTGCTGCGCGTTCGGTTCGCTCCTGGATCTGCGCTGAGGAGCCGCCGGTAGGATCAAGCCCTTCTGGCTTGACGCCGCCGGTGGCGCCACCATGGCCACACTTCGGGGGCACCTTCAGCAAAGCGTCAGCCGAATGAATACTGAATGTGTATCGCAGCAGCCATCGCTTAAGTTTCTCAAAACGCAGGTGTATCGTATTCGCCTTTCATAAAGCCTCTCATCCAGTGCTTTGAATTTCCCCCCTGCTTTTTGAACAGGTAGCGTTTGCAATGTCTTTCACCCGTCGACAAATTCTCGGAGGTCTGGCCGGTCTTGCCGTTGTCGGGCTGGGCGCCGGAGGTGCCGCGCGCTATTGGCTGGGCCGCACGGGACCGGGAGAAGGGCACGACTATGAGCTGATCGCCGCGCCGCTGGATGTCGAACTGGTGCCGGGCTTCAAGACCCCGGCGTGGGCGTTTGGTGCATCGGCGCCGGGCACGGAATTGCGGGTGAGGCAGGGTGAATGGTTGCGGGTGCGATTCATCAACCGTTTGCCGGTGGAAACAACTATTCATTGGCATGGCATCCGGTTGCCGCTGGAGATGGATGGCGTGCCCTATGTGTCCCAGCTTCCGGTCAAGCCAGGTGAGTACTTCGACTATAGGTTCCGCGTGCCCGATGCAGGCAGTTATTGGTATCACCCGCACGTCAGCAGCAGTGAGGAGTTGGGGCGGGGGCTGGTGGGACCGTTGATTGTCGAAGAGCGCGAGCCCACCGGATTTGCCCATGAGCGTACCGTCAGCCTGAAAAGCTGGCATGTGGATGAGCAGGGCGCCTTTACCGATTTCAGCGTTACCCGTGAGGCCGCTCGCGAGGGCACGGCCGGGCGGCTATCGACCATCAACGGAGTGCCTCAAGGTGTGGTGGAGTTGCCAGCGGGGCAGATCACTCGCGTGCGCATCCTCAACCTCGACAACACCGTCACTTACCGGCTGAACCTGCCGGATGCTGACGCGATGATCTATGCGCTGGACGGCAACCCGGTGAAGCCCCGCCCGTTGGGGAAGGATTACTGGCTCGGCCCAGGCATGCGCATCTGTCTGGCGATCAAAGCCCCGGCAGCAGGCGAAGAGGTGTCGCTGCGCAACGGTCCGGTGCGGTTGGGCACGTTTCGCTCGGTCGCCACTCACGATGCGCCAGGTGATTGGCCGCCCGAGCTGCCGGCCAATCCGGTGGCCGAACCGGATCTGGCCAACGCCGAGAAGCTGAACTTCAATTTCGAATGGGCGGGGGCGGTGTCAGTCAATGTTGATAATGGCAAGCCTCCGAGCCTGTGGCAGATCAATGGCCAAGCTTGGGATATCACCGACAAGACGTGCGCCGACCGGCCCATCGCTCGGCTCGAGAAGGGCAAGAGCTACATCTTCGAATTGAAGAACATGACTCAGTACCAGCACCCGATTCATCTGCACGGCATGAGCTTCAAGGTGATCGCGTCCAATCGCAAAGAAATCATCCCCTATTTCACCGATACGTACCTGTTAGGACGAAACGAGCGCGCGCGGGTTGCGCTGGTGGCGGATAATCCCGGGGTGTGGATGTTCCACTGCCATGTGGTCGATCACATGGAAACCGGCCTCATGGCCGCTATCGAGGTGTCTTAATGCGGCAGCCGCCAATCATCGATCGCAGCCGCGATCAGCATTTCATGCGCGAAGCCCTGGCACTCGCCGCTCAGGGAGCGATCCTGGGGGAAGTTCCGGTGGGCGCGGTGGTGGTGCACGATGGGGTGATCATCGGCCGGGGTTACAACTGCCCGATCAGCGGCAACGACCCAAGCGCCCACGCGGAAATGGTCGCTATTCGCGCGGCAGCGCAGGCCGTCAGCAACTACCGTCTGCCAGGCTGCACACTGTACGTGACCCTGGAGCCATGCAGCATGTGCGCGGGGTTGATCGTGCACTCGCGCGTCGGTCGTGTGGTGTTCGGCGCGACCGAGCCTAAAGCTGGCGTGGTGCAGAGCCAGGGGCAGTTTTTCACCCAGCCGTTTCTCAACCATCGCGTGCTGTACGAAGGCGGCGTGCTGTCGGAGGAGTGCGGCGCGGTCTTGAGTGAGTTTTTCAGGATGAGAAGGGCAAAGGGCTGATCAGGACACGGGGTGCGAAAGGGCGGGTCATCCGCGAGCGCGTGCCTCGCGAAACGAGATTGGGCACAAGCCGTTACAGAGGGGCCTTGTCTTCTGGCGGCTTGGTCTTGTCCACGCCCGGTACGTGCATGTTGCCTTCCACGATCTGACTGCCTTCCAGTTGGGGTTGAGTGACCCACGTCAGGATGTCGTAGTAACGACGGATGTTGGCGACGAAACTGACAGGCTCTCCGCCTCGCGCGTAGCCGTAGCGGGTTTTGCTGTACCACTTCTTTTGCGAAAGCCGTGGCAGCATCTTTTTCACATCCAGCCATTTGTTCGGGTTCAGGCCTTCATTTTCCGCCAGTTTGCGCGCGTCATCCAGGTGGCCGGTGCCGATGTTGTAGGACGCCAGCGCAAGCCAGGTGCGATCCGGCTCCTGGATCGTGTCGTCAAGTTGATCCTTGACGTACGCAAAATACTTGGCGCCGCCCTGGATGCTTTGCTTGGCGTCCAGCCGGTTCGAGACGCCCATGGCCTGCGCCGTGCTCTGGGTCAGCATCATCAGGCCCCGCACACCGGTCTTGGAGGTGACGCCCGGTTGCCAGAGTGACTCCTGATAACCGATGGCGGCCAGCAGGCGCCAGTCGACCTGTTCGGCCTTGGCCGCCGCCTGGAAGTGTTTCTCGTATTTGGGCAGGCGTTCCTGCAAGTGCTGGGCGAAGGTGTAGGCACCGACATAGCCGAGTACGTCCACGTGCCCGTAGTAGCGGTCCTTGAGCCGCTGCAGCATGCCGTTCTTCTGCATCTTGTCGAGGAAGCCATTGATCTCGTTCAACAGGCTGTTGTCATCGCCCAATGCCACGGCCCATCGCTGATCCCGGCCATCCCCGAGATCAAAAGCCACTCGCACGTTGGGGAAATACACCTGGTTCATCGCCAATTCGTTGGAATCCACCAGCGTGAGGTCGATCTGCCCTTCGTCGACCATGCGCAGCAGATCGACGACCTCAACCTGATCGGATTCCTCGTACTCGATGCCCGGGTACTTGAGCTTCAGCGCAGCCAGTTGTTCGGCATGGCTGCTGCCTTTGAGAACCAGGATCTTCTTGCCCACCAGATCGGCCGGGTCGGTCGGCCGTGATTGGCCGTTTCGGTAGATGACCTGCGGTGTGACTTCCAGGTAGGAATGAGAGAACCGTACCTGTTTGGCACGCTTTTCGGTGCTGACCAGCCCGGCGGCCGCCAATACAGGCCCTCCCGGTTTGTTCATCTGGTCGAACAGGTCATCGAGGTTGTCGGCGGTTTCGATCTTCAGCTCCACGCCCAGATCGTCGGCGAAACGCTTGACCAGTTCGTACTCGAAACCGGTTTCACCGTTACGATCCTGAAAGTAGGTTGCGGGGCTGTTGCGAGTGACCACGCGCAGGACGCCATCCTCCTTGACTCGTTCCAGCGTGTTGGGTTTTTCAACACAGGCGCCGAGCAGCAGGAAGATTCCGGTTGCGATGAGCCACCTGGCGCAGCGTGGACGGAAATCCGATGGGGAAAACATCGGTGCAGTATACGCAAAGCGCGCTGACCGCCATATCTCGACAGAGCAGGTCGCGTCTGATAAAGCACACAGTTTTTTCTCCGCGTAGGGGTGGTAAACGCTCGCGCACCGATATTCGGGCGCGTCGCTGCCTTCGTTTCGGGTGCCCAAAGGCCACGTTTAGGCTAGAATGCACGGCCTCAAAGCACACCCCCTTCCCCGAGGCTGTCCCGACGATGTTGATCCTGCGTGGTGCTCCCGCCCTTTCCGCCTTCCGCCACAAGAAATTACTTGAGCAGCTGACCGACAAGGTTCCGGCTGTCAGTGGCCTGTACGCTGAATTCGCTCACTTCGCTGAAGTAACCGGCGCGCTGGATGAGGCAGAGCAACAAGTCCTCGACCGCCTGCTCAAGTACGGCCCGAGCGTGCCGGTTCAGGAGCCTCGTGGTCGTCTGTTCCTGGTGTTGCCGCGTTTCGGCACCATCTCGCCATGGTCGAGCAAGGCCACCGACATTGCGCGTAATTGCAGCCTGAGCAAGATCCAGCGCATCGAGCGTGGCATCGCCTTTTATGTCGAGGGCTCGTTCAGCGACGCTGACGCCCAGGTACTTTCGGACGCCCTGCATGACCGCATGACCCAGGTTGTGCTCTCTGCGCTGCAAGACGCATCCGGCCTGTTCAGCCATGCGCAGCCCAAGCCGTTGACGGCCGTCGACGTATTGGGTGGTGGGCGCGCCGCGCTGGAAAAAGCCAACGTCGATCTGGGCCTGGCCCTGGCTGAAGATGAAATCGATTATCTGGTCAATGCCTTCGTGGGGCTCAAGCGCAACCCTCACGATATCGAACTGATGATGTTCGCCCAGGCGAACTCCGAGCACTGCCGTCACAAGATTTTCAACGCCAGTTGGGACATCGACGGCCAGAGCCAGGAGAAAAGCCTCTTTGGCATGATCAAGAACACCTATCAGATGCACAACGAGGGTGTGCTGTCCGCTTACAAGGACAACGCCTCGGTCATCGTCGGCCACACCGCCGGCCGTTTCTTCCCGAATCCTGAAACCCGCCAGTACGGCGCGGTGCAGGAGCCGGTGCACATTCTGATGAAGGTCGAGACTCACAACCACCCGACCGCCATTGCACCGTTCCCAGGCGCGTCCACCGGCTCGGGGGGGGAAATCCGCGACGAAGGCGCGACCGGGCGTGGCGCCAAGCCCAAGGCGGGCCTGACCGGCTTCACCGTTTCCAACCTGAACATTCCGGGTTTCGAGCAGCCTTGGGAGAAGCCGTATGGCAAGCCCGAGCGCATCGTCACTCCGCTGGACATCATGATCGAAGGGCCGCTGGGCGGCGCCGCGTTCAACAACGAATTCGGTCGTCCGGCCCTGACAGGCTATTTCCGCACGTTCGAGCAGTCGATCAACACCCCGCGCGGCGAAGAAGTCCGTGGCTACCACAAGCCGATCATGTTGGCCGGTGGCATGGGCAACATCCGCGAAGAGCACGTGCAGAAAGGCGAGATCACCGTGGGCGCCAAACTGATCGTGCTGGGCGGTCCGGCGATGCTGATCGGACTGGGCGGCGGTGCCGCTTCCTCCATGGCCACCGGCACCAGCTCCGCGGACCTGGATTTTGCCTCGGTTCAGCGTGAAAACCCTGAGATGGAACGCCGCTGCCAGGAAGTCATTGATCGCTGCTGGCAGTTGGGTGACAAAAACCCGATCGCTTTCATTCATGACGTCGGCGCCGGTGGTATTTCCAACGCTTTCCCGGAACTGGTCAACGACGGCGGCCGTGGCGGTCGCTTCGAGCTGCGCAATGTGCCGAACGACGAACCGGGCATGGCGCCGCACGAGATCTGGAGCAACGAATCCCAGGAACGCTACGTGTTGGCCGTCAGCGCCGTTGATTTCGAGCGTTTCCAGGCGATCTGCGAACGCGAACGTTGCCCGTTCGCCGTTGTGGGTGAGGCGACCGAAGAACCGCAACTGACCGTCACTGACAGCCATTTCAACAACACCCCGGTGGACATGCCGCTTGAGGTGCTGCTGGGCAAACCGCCACGCATGCACCGCAGCGCCACCCGCGAAGCCGAGCTGGGCGATGATTTCGATCCGAACACGCTCGATCTCGAAGAAAGTGTGCAGCGCGTTCTGCGGCACCCGGCCGTGGCCAGCAAGAGCTTCCTGATCACCATCGGCGACCGCACCATCACCGGCCTGGTCAATCGCGACCAGATGGTCGGCCCATGGCAAGTGCCGGTGGCTGACGTGGCTGTGACCGCCACCAGCTTCGACGTGTACACCGGCGAGTCCATGGCGATGGGTGAGCGTACGCCGCTGGCGCTGCTGGATGCTCCGGCGTCCGGGCGCATGGCCATTGGTGAAACCATCACCAACATCGCCGCGTCGCGCATCGAGAAGCTTTCCGACATCAAATTGTCGGCCAACTGGATGTCTGCTGCCGGTCACCCAGGCGAAGACGCACGTCTGTACGACACCGTCAAAGCGGTCGGCATGGAACTGTGCCCTGAGCTGGGTATCACGATTCCGGTGGGTAAGGACTCCATGTCCATGAAAACTCGCTGGAGCGATGAAGGCACCGAAAAAACCGTCACGTCGCCGCTGTCGCTGATCGTCACCGGTTTCGCGCCGGTGAGTGACGTGCGCAAGACCCTGACCCCGCAATTGCGGATGGACAAGGGCGAGACGGACCTGATCCTCATCGACCTGGGCCGTGGCAAGAACCGCATGGGCGCGTCGATTCTGGCGCAGACCCACGGTCTGTTGGGCAAGGCGGCGCCGGACGTGGACAACGCCGAAGACCTGAAAGCCTTCTTCGCCGTGATTCAGGGCCTGAATGCCGACGGCCACCTGCTGGCGTACCACGACCGATCCGATGGCGGTCTGATGACCACCGTGCTGGAAATGGCGTTCGCCGGTCACTGCGGTTTGAGCCTGAAGCTCGAAACCCTGACCAGCAAGCGTGAAAAGGTCGCGGCCATTCTCTTCAACGAAGAGCTGGGTGCGGTGATTCAAGTGCGTCAGGACGCCACCCCGGTGGTCCTCGCACAATTCAGCGCAGCCGGTCTGGGCGAAGACTGCGTGGCAGTGGTCGGCAAGCCGATCAATAACAGCGAAGTGACCATCAGCCTGGGCGGCGAAGCGTTGTTCAAAGGCGACCGTCGCCTGCTGCAACGCCAATGGGCGGAAACCAGCTACCAGATTCAGCGCCTGCGTGACAACGCCGACTGCGCCGACCAGGAATTCGACGCGCTGCTGGAGGAAGACAACCCCGGCCTGAACGTCAAACTGGGCTATGACGTCAACGACGACATCGCCGCGCCTTACATCAAGAAGGGTGTGCGCCCGCAGGTCGCGATCCTGCGTGAGCAGGGGGTCAACGGCCAGGTGGAAATGGCAGCGGCCTTCGACCGCGCCGGTTTTGCCTCGGTGGACGTGCACATGAGCGACATCCTCGCGGGCCGTGTCGACCTCGATGCATTCAAAGGGCTGGTGGCGTGTGGCGGTTTCTCTTACGGCGACGTGCTGGGGGCCGGTGAAGGTTGGGCCAAGTCCGCGTTGTTCAATGCCCGCGCGCGTGACGCGTTCCAAGGCTTCTTCCAGCGCAACGACAGCTTCGCGCTGGGTGTGTGCAACGGTTGCCAGATGATGTCCAACCTCAGCGAATTGATTCCGGGCAGCGAATTCTGGCCACATTTCGTGCGCAACCGCTCCGAGCAGTTCGAAGGTCGCGTGGCGATGGTTGAGATCCAGAAGTCGGCGTCGATTTTCCTGCAAGGCATGGCGGGCTCGCGCATGCCGATCGCCATCGCCCACGGCGAAGGCCATGCGGAATTCAAATCGACTGAGGCCCTGCTTGAAACCGACGTATCGGGCACCGTGGCCATGCGTTTCGTCGATAACCACGGCAAGGTCACCGAAAGCTACCCGGCCAACCCGAACGGCTCGCCGCGCGGGATCACGGGCCTGACCACTCGCGACGGTCGCGTCACCATCATGATGCCGCACCCTGAGCGTGTGTTTCGCGCGGTGAACAACTCGTGGCGTCCGGACGAGTGGAGCGAAGACGGCGCGTGGATGCGCATGTTCCGTAACGCGCGTGTCTGGGTGAACTGATCAGGGATGTACAAGCTCGCGTTCTTCGTGCCACCGAGCCATGTTGAGCAGGTCAAGAGCGCGTTGTTCGCCGCCGGTGCGGGGCGAATCGGCGCGTATGACTGCTGTTCATGGCAGGTGCTTGGTCAAGGCCAGTTCCGCCCATTGGACGGCAGTCGACCGTTCATTGGGCAGGCTGGGCAGATCGAGACTGTCGAAGA
>NZ_JAOCEA010000014.1:0-186747 GCF_029841165.1 Pseudomonas sp. GD03842
GCTCAGTCCAAGGGAGTTGTCATGGCATTCGTAAAATTGCAAGACGGCGACTTGCATTATCAGATTCAAGGCCCTGCAAGCGCGCCAGTGTTGGTGCTGTCCCATTCGCTCGGCACCGATCTGCATATGTGGGATGCGCAGGTGGCTTCGCTCAGCAAATCGTTCCGCGTGGTGCGGTACGACACCCGGGGCCATGGCGAATCCCTCGTCACTCAAGGCCCTTACACCATCGAACAGTTGGGTCGCGACGTGTTGACGTTGCTCGACACATTGAAGATCGAGAAGGCTCATTTCTGCGGATTGTCGATGGGGGGACTGATTGGCCAATGGTTAGGTGTTCATGCCAATGAGCGTCTGCACAAACTGATCCTGTGCAACACCGCCGCGAAGATCGGTGGCCCGGATATCTGGGGGCCCCGTATCGAGACGGTAGAGAAGGGGGGCGAACAGGCGATGAAGGCGCTATGCGCCGGTGCCGTTGAGCGCTGGTTTACGCCGGACTTCGCGCGTGAGCATGCGGACCGGGTGACGCCTCTGCTTGACGTACTCGCCGCGACGTCGCCCCTGGGTTATGCCGCATGCTGCGCGGCGGTGCGCGATGCGGATTTTCGCAAGCAGGTGACCTCCATCACCGCCCCGACCTTGATCGTGTGCGGCAGCCATGACTCGGTGGCCACCGTCGCGGATGGACACTATTTGCAGAACCACATACAGGGTTCGCAATTGTCCGATTTCTATGCTGCACACCTTTCCAGCGTCGAGTTGGGTGAAGTCTTCACCTTGCGCGTAACGGAGTTTTTGCTGAGCTGAGAGGGTGAGGGATAGGTGGTGCTGCAGCCTACATCAGTTGCAGTGTCGTCAAGGCACGAAGGATTGAGCGCCAACGAGGGACAAAAAAACCACCTTTCGGTGGTTTTTTTAGGCCTTCAGGTCAGAACATCCGCATGGGCGGTACGTCACCCGAGGTGGGCTGTCGCTCCCCGGTCGGTGTCCGCTCATACCAGCCGCCACCCAGGGCGCGGTAGAGATTGACCTCGCTGCTCAGTTGCGACAGACGATCGGTGATCAGGGATTGCTGCGCGCTGAACAACTGACGCTGGGCGTCGAGGAAGGTCAGGTTGCTGTCGATACCGATCCGATAGCGGCGCTCTGCCAACCGGTAGTAATCCTGGTTGGCATTGACGAAGTCAGACTGGGCTTTCAACTGATCGGTGAAGGTCTTGCGCGCCGCCAGGCCGTCGGAGACTTCCTGGAAGGCGGTTTGAATCGCCTTCTCATAGTTGGCGACGCCGATGTCCTTCTGGATCTTCGAATAATCCAGGCTGGCACGCAGGCTGCCCGCATTGAAGATCGGCAGGTTGATCTGCGGCTGGAACAGCCAGGTGCCCGAACCGCCTTTGAACAGCCCGCTCAAGTCACTGCTCGCCGTGCCTGCGCTGGCGGTCAGGCTGATGCTCGGGAAGAACGCTGCCCGCGCTGCACCAATGTTGGCGTTGGCCGCTTTCAGGCTGTGTTCGGCCTGGAGGATATCCGGACGACGTTGCAGCAGTTCCGACGGTAGCCCTGCGGGCATTTCGTTGAGCATGTCAGCGCTCAACGGTTGCGGTGCGGGCAGGTTGGCCGGCAGCCCGGTGCCTAGCAACAGCACCAGATTGTTCTCGTCCTGAGCGACCAGGCGCTGATACTGCGCCAGCTTGACGCGGGCGCTTTCGACGGACGTACGCGACTGTGCCAGATCCAGCGCCGACGCCACGCCGACTTCGCTGCTGCGTGAAGTGAGACGGAAGCTTTCTTCGAAAGCACCGAGGGTGTCCTGGGTCAGCTTCAGCAGTTCCTTGTCGGCTTGCCAGGTCAGGTAGGCATTGGCCACGTTGGCCACCAGACTGATCTGCGTGCTGCGGCGGGCTTCTTCGCTGGCGAAGTAGGTTTCCAGCGCTTGCTCACTCAGGCTGCGCACCCGGCCGAACAGGTCCAGCTCATAGGCGCTGACACCCAGGCCAACCGAATACTGGCTGGTGATCCCCGCTTGGCCTGTCTGCGACAGGTCGCCCGGAACCCGCTGACGGGTGCCGGACGCGTCGGCCGCCACGGCCGGGAACAGGTCCGCACGCTGGATGCGGTACTGCGCCCGGTAAGCGTCGATGTTCAGCGCCGCGACACGCAGGTCGCGGTTGTTGCTCAGGGCGGTCTGGATCAGTTGCTGCAGCGCCGGGTCATGGAAAAACTGACGCCAGCCTTGTTCGGCCGCAGCCTGATTGGCCGCTTCGGCCGGCGAGTACGCCGGGCCTTGCGGGTATTGCGCAGCTACCGGTGCCGCGGGTTGCTGGTAATCAGGGATCAACGAGCAGCCGCTCAAGACGATCGCGGTCACTGCCAGAGAGATCAGGGACTTGCTCATTGGCCAGCCTCATCGTGTGGGATGTGTTTCTGTTTGCTCTTGAACAAACCGGAGATCGATACGAAGAACAACGGTACCCAGAAGATCGCCAGAATGGTCGCGGTAATCATACCGCCGATCACGCCTGTACCGATCGAATGCTGGCTGCCCGAGCCCGCGCCGCTGGAAATGGTCAGGGGTACGACACCGAGAATGAATGCCATCGAAGTCATCACGATCGGGCGCAGACGCATGCGACAGGCTTCCACCGCCGCGTCGAGCAGCGATTTGCCCTGTTCATGCAATTCCTTGGCGAACTCGACGATCAGAATGGCGTTCTTCGCTGCCAGGCCCACCGTCACCAACAGGCCCACTTGGAAGAACACGTCGTTGGACAGCCCGCGCAGGCTGGTCGCCATCAACGCACCGATGACCCCCAGTGGTACCACGAGCAGAACGGCAATCGGAATCGACCAGCTTTCATACAGTGCCGCGAGGCAGAGGAAAACCACCAGCACCGATATCGCGTACAACGCCGGCGCTTGCGAGCCGGACAGGCGTTCTTCGAACGACAGCCCCGTCCACGAGTAACCGATGCCCTGCGGCAATTGCTGCGCCAGGCGCTCGATCTCGGCCATGGCTTGGCCGGTACTGTAGCCCGGTGCCGGCGTACCGAGAATTTCCTCAGCTGGAACGCCGTTGTAGCGCGACAGTTTTGGCGAGCCGTAGATCCACTCGCCGCTGGCGAAGGCATCGAACGGAACCATGGTGCCGCTGGCGTTACGCACGTACCATTTTTTCAAGTCTTCAGGGCTCATGCGGGACTTCGGCGTCCCCATGATGTACACCTTCTTCACTCGACCGCGGTCGATGAAGTCATTGACGTAGTTACCGCCCATCGCGACCGATAGCGTGGTGTTGATGTCCGACTGGGTCACGCCGAGGGCGCGGGCTTTCTCGTCATCGATCAGCAGTTGGTACTGCGGTTCGTCTGTCAGTCCGTTCGGACGCACCCCCGCCAGGATCTTGCTTTGCGACGCCAGACCTAGCAGTTGGTTACGCGCCTGCATCAGCTTTTCATGGCCAACGCCCCCTTGGTCCTGCAGATAGAGGTCGAAACCGGTGGCGTTACCCAGCTCCAGTACCGCGGGTGGAACGACGGCGAAGGACATCGCGTCACGGAAGCCGAAGAAGTGCGCCTGTGCACGCTTGGCGACTTCGAACACGCTGTTGGACGAATCCCGTTCTTCCCATGATTTGAGCATGACGAAGCCCAGGCCCGAGCTCTGACCACGACCGGCGAAGTTGAAGCCGTTGACGGTGAACACCGAGTTCACGCCTGGATCGGTCAGCAGGTACTCGCGCATCTTGTCCAGCGTCTGCTGGGTTCGCTCGGCGGTGGAACCCGGTGGGGTCTGCACCTGGGCGAAAATCACGCCCTGGTCTTCTTCGGGGAGGAACGCCGTCGGGATGCGTGTGAACATCCAGATCATGCCTGCGAAGATCAACAGATAAGCGAGGAACGCCGGGAATTTGTGGCGGATCACATGGCCGACGCCCCGCTCGTAGCTCTGGACGCTGCGGTCGAACGTGCGGTTGAACCAGCCAAAGAACCCTTTACGCGGCTGGCCGTGTTTCTCGGGGTCGATTGGCTTGAGCATGGTGGCGCAAAGCGCCGGTGTGAAGACCAGTGCGACCAGTACCGAGAGCGCCATGGCCGAGACGACGGTGATCGAGAACTGGCGATAGATCACACCGGTGGAGCCGCCGAAGAACGCCATGGGCAGCAGCACCGCCGACAGCACCATGGCGATACCCACCAGCGCGCCTTGGATCTGCTCCATCGATTTGCGCGTGGCTTCACGGGGCGACAAGTGCTCCTCGGCCATGACCCGCTCGACGTTCTCCACCACGACGATGGCGTCGTCCACCAACAAGCCGATGGCCAGCACCATGCCGAACATGGTGAGGGTGTTTATGGTGAAACCGGCGGCCGCGAGGATGCCGAACGTACCCAGCAACACCACAGGCACGGTCATCGTGGTGATGATGGTGGCGCGGAAGTTTTGCAGGAACAGGTACATCACCAGGAACACCAGGACGATCGCTTCGCCCAAGGTGTGCACGACGCCGTTGATCGATTCTTTCACCACCGGGGTGGTGTCGTAGGGATAAACGACCTTCATCCCTGGCGGGAAGAAAGGCTCGAGGCGATCCATGGTGGCGCGGATGGCTTTAGAAGTGTCCAGCGCGTTCGCACCGGTCGCCAGCTTGATCGCCAGGCCCGAGGCCGGCTTGCCGTTGAACTGCGCGTCGACGCTGTAGTTCTCGCCGCCCAGACCGATGGTTGCCACGTCTTTGAGGCGAACCTGCGAGCCGTCCTGGTTGACCTTGAGCAGGATGTTGCCGAACTGCTCGGCGGTCTGCAGGCGCGTCTTGCCGATGATCGTCGCATTGAGCTGCTGGCCCTTGACCGCAGGCAGGCCGCCGATCTGACCCGAGGAGACCTGAACGTTCTGCGCGGTGATCGCCGATTTCACATCCACAGGGGTCAACTGGTAGTTGTTCAGCTTGTCCGGATCAAGCCAGATCCGCATCGCGTACTGCGAACCGAACACCTGGAAGTCCCCGACACCCGGGGTCCGCGCAATCTGGTCCTGAATATTGGAAACGATGTAGTTGGACAAGTCTTCCTTGGCCATGCTGCCGTCTTCGGAGACCAGACCGATCACCAGGAGGAAGTTTTTCACCGCCTTGGTCACCCGCAAGCCCTGTTGCTGCACCTCTTGAGGCAGAAGCGGGGTTGCGAGGTTGAGCTTGTTCTGCACCTGCACTTGCGCAATATCGGGGTTGGTCCCCTGGTTGAACGTCACCGTGATGGTCATGCTGCCATCAGAGTTACTCTCCGAAGAGATATAGCGCAGATTGTCGATGCCGTTCATCTGCTGCTCGATCACCTGAACCACGGTGTCCTGCACGGTCTGTGCGGACGCGCCGGGGTAGGTGACCTGAATGGCGATGGCGGGCGGCGCGATGGCGGGGTACTGGTTGATCGGCAGATTGAGGATCGAAAGAGCCCCAACCAGCATGATCACGAGGGCGATGACCCACGCGAAAATCGGTCGGTCGATGAAAAACTTCGACATGAATCAGTTACTCCCTTGCGCAGGGGCCGGCGCGGCTGCCTTGACGTTGGTCGCTTCGGCGACCTTCACTTGCGCGCCCGGTTTGACGTATTGCAGGCCTTCGGTGATGACGCGATCACCCGGGTTCAAGCCCTTCTCGACGACCCAGTCGGTGCCGCTGGTGCGGTTGGCGACCAGCGTGCGCTGCTCGACCTTGTTGTCCTGATTGACCACCAGTGCAGTCGGGGTACCTTTGAGGTCTCGGGTCACGCCCTGCTGCGGCACCAGGATCGCCTGCTCGTTGACACCGGCCTGCAGGCGGGCGTGTACGAACATGCCGGGCAGCAATGTGTGGTTCGGGTTGGGGAACACGGCGCGCAGGGTGACAGACCCTGTGGTCTGGTCGACGGACACCTCGGAGAATTCCAGCTTGCCGTCTACCGGATACTGGCTGTTGTCCTCCAGGGTCAACTTGACCTTGGCGGCGTTTTCACCGGCCTTTTGCAGCTTGCCGCTTTCCAGTTCGCGGCGCAGGCGCAGCATCTCGGTCGAGGACTGGATGACGTCCACATAGATCGGATCGAGTTGCTGGATGGTGGCCATCGCGTCGGCCTGACCATTGCTGACCAGCGCACCTTCGGTGACCAGTGAGCGACCGATGCGGCCGGAAATCGGCGCGTACACCTTGGTGTAGCGCAGATTGATCTCAGCCGTCTGCACGGCGGCCTGAGCTTCGCGCGCGTTGCCCACGGCGGTGTCGTACTCCTGACGACTGACGGCCTGTTCGTTGATCAATTGCTTGTACCGCCCGGCCAGCGAACTGGTCGCATCATAGGTGGCCTTGGCGCTGTTGAGGTTCGCCTCATAGATGGCAGGGTCGATCTGATACAGCTGTTGACCGGCCTTGACGTCGGTGCCCTCAGTGAACAGCCGCTTGAGAATGATGCCGTTGACCTGAGGGCGCACTTCAGCCACCCGATAGGCGGTGGTGCGGCCCGGCAAGTCCGAGATCAGGGTGTAAGGTTGGGGCTGGATGGTCACGACGCCGACCTGAGGAGGCGGAGGAGTCGCCGCCGTGGCTTCTTCCTTTTTACTGCATCCACTGAGCAGCGATGCCAGAGCGGCGGCAGTGACCAGTACGGTAACAGCTGGCTTGAATTGCATGAAGATCCTCGGGTCAGGAGCAGGGCTCATGAAAAGTGGAAAGGGTATGGATGCTTTTCCGGCTGGATAAGTAGCAAGCTAATGAATATACTTACGTTCACGGCTGTTTGTAAACACCTGTAACCGCGACGTATGATCGCGTTTCGGGAATCGATCGCTCGCACGGGACAAGGCATTACAAAGGCCGCCCGCTACGCTGTTCGGGCCTGCGGACCGCAGCGCCTGACGCATCTTCATTGAGGTTTTACTGCCATGGTTCGTCGCACCAAAGAAGAAGCTCAGGAAACGCGCAGGCAGATTCTGGAAGCGGCCGAACAGGCGTTTCTCGAGCGGGGTGTCGCCCGTACCACGCTGGCGGACATAGCGACCTTGGCGGGCGTAACCCGAGGGGCCATCTACTGGCACTTTAGCAACAAGGCCGATCTGGTGCAGGCGATGCTCGACAGCTTGCATGAGCCGCTGGAAGCGATGGCGCGCGCCAGTGAAAGCGCGGACGAAATAGACCCGCTCGGCTGGACGCGTAAACTTTTGATTCATTTGTTTCAACAAGTTGCTACGGACCCGAGAACCCGCCGCATCAATGAAATTCTCTATCATAAATTCGAATTCACCGATGAAATGTGCGACATGCGCCGCCAGCGCCAATTCGTCTGGCTCGATGCCAATGAGCGTATCGCCCTGGCCTTGAGCAACGCCTCGCGACAGGGGCAGTTGCCTGCCGACCTGAACCCGCGGCGAGCGGCGATCTGTCTGCATGCTTATATACACGGCATTCTGGGCCAGTGGTTACTGGTGCCCGAAAGCTTCTCGTTGCACGAGGAGGCTGAACGCCTGGTCGATACCGTTCTGGACATGCTCCGTTTCAGCCCCGCTTTGAGAGACCCGACCGCGCGCCGGTGAGCGCCTCCTCTCACGGGTGCAGCCACTCTTTCAAAGGATCGGCTGCGCCGTCCCAAGTGACCGACTATAACTGTGTGGTGCCTGACCTGCATCTATATAGCGAAGCGTTGCTGTTGAACAGTCGGTTTACCTAGCCTTTACGCAAATCCCGAGGCGTGTTCAGCCAGCCGACAGGCGTGGCCGAGGTTCTCTGCCGATGTGGCGGGTGCCGTTTCGCCCGTTCGCCTGCTTCGGGCATGGCGCCCGTGCGACCCGTCGGGTGCGAGAAAAGGGGGCGTGCTGGTGTCAGGTCGTCAGCCGTCCGTCCCCCTCCATGCTGGCTTCATGGTAAATTGCGCGCCTTTCTCCCCTGCGGTTGCTCGCCTGTGGCGGGCTGCCCTCGATATCTGCTCCACGAGGACCTGAGATGACCCAAATCGGAACTCCATTGTCGCCGACCGCGACCCGCGTTTTGCTCTGCGGTTGCGGCGAGCTTGGCAAGGAAGTGGTGATCGAACTGCAACGTCTGGGCGTTGAAGTCATCGCCGTCGACCGCTATGCCAACGCGCCAGCCATGCAGGTCGCACACCGCAGCCATGTGATCAACATGCTCGATGGGGCAGCGCTGCGCGCGGTGATCGAGGCCGAAAAGCCGCACTACATCGTGCCGGAAATCGAGGCGATCGCCACCGCGACCCTCGTGGAGCTGGAGTCCGAAGGTTTCACCGTCATCCCAACGGCGCGCGCCGCTCAGTTGACCATGAACCGCGAAGGCATTCGCCGCCTGGCCGCCGAAACGCTGGACTTGCCGACGTCGCCCTATCATTTCGCCGACACCTTCGAAGACTACCGTAAAGCGGTCGAAGATCTGGGCTTTCCCTGCTTCGTCAAGCCTGTGATGAGTTCGTCAGGCAAGGGGCAAAGCCTTCTGAAAACGGAAGCGGATGTCCAAAAGGCCTGGGATTACGCCCAAGAGGGCGGGCGAGCGGGCAAAGGCCGGGTGATCATCGAAGGCGCCATCGATTTCGATTACGAGATCACGCTGCTGACGGTGCGCCACAAAGGGGGAACTACATTCTGTGCGCCGATCGGTCACCGTCAGGAAAAGGGCGACTATCAGGAGTCCTGGCAGCCGCAGGCCATGAGCCCCGCGGCGCTGGCAGAGGCCGAGCGCGTGGCCAAGGCGGTGACCGGCGAGTTGGGAGGGAGCGGTCTTTTCGGCGTCGAGCTCTTCATCAAGGGCGATCAAGTCTGGTTCAGCGAAGTGTCGCCTCGTCCACATGACACCGGTCTGGTGACCCTCATCTCTCAAGACCTGTCGCAGTTCGCCTTGCATGCCCGCGCCATCCTTGGGCTGCCGATTCCATCCATTCGACAGTTCGGCCCTTCGGCTTCGGCGGTGATTCTGGTCGAGGGTCAATCGACCCAGACGGCTTTCGCCAACCTTGAAGAAGCCCTCAAGGAACCCGACACCGCGCTGCGGCTTTTCGGCAAGCCTGAAGTCAATGGCCAGCGCCGCATGGGTGTGGCCTTGGCGCGGGATGAGTCCATCGACGCCGCTCGTCGCAAGGCAACACGCGCCTCGATGGCTGTGAAAGTGCAGGTATAAGCTTCACGGCTGATGAAAACGGCGCCTCTCAGGCGCCGTTTTTCGTGGGCATTCGCGTGTCCGAGCGTGACCCGGCCACGCGAGCGCGTGTCAGGCGATCTTATCGAGATCGGCGTGCCGGGTTTCTTTCAGGCAGAGCACGGCGATCAGGCTCAGCAACGCAGCGGCAGAGACGTATCCGCCGACCCAACTCAAGCCGCCCATCTCCACCAGTTGCTGAGCGAAGAAGGGGGCCACCGAGGCACCCACGATGCCTCCGATGTTATAGGCCGCTGATGCGCCCGTATAACGTACGCGTGTTGGAAACAACTCAGGCAGCATCGCCCCCATCGGGGCAAAGGTGACGCCCATCAGGAACAGCTCGATGGACAGGAACAGCGTCACGGCCCAGGTCGTGCCATGGGTCAGCAGTGGCTGCATCAGGAAACCCGAGAGGACCGCCAGCACGCCGCCGATAATCAGCACCGGCTTGCGTCCGAAGCGATCGCTGGCCCAGGCGGACAGCGGCGTCGCCAGCGCCATGAACAGCACGGCAAAGCACAGCATGGCAAGGAAGGATTCGCGGCTGTAGCCCAGGCTCTTGACCCCGTAACTGAGCGAGAACACCGTCGAGATGTAGAACAGCGCGTAGCACACCACCATCGAAGCCGCGCCCAGCAGTACCGGTGCCCAGTAATGCGAGAACAGTTCTGCGATCGGCATCTTCACCTGCTCGTGACGCGCAATGGCCTTTGCGAAGATCGGCGTCTCTTCCAGCTTGAGTCGCACGTACAGACCGATTACCACCAGCACTGCGCTGAGAAGAAACGGAATTCGCCAGCCCCAGGTGCGGAATTGCTCGTCGTTCAGCGTCATGGCCAGCGTGAGAAACAGGCCGTTGGCCGCCAGGAAACCGATCGAAGGGCCCAGTTGCGGAAACATGCCAAACCAGGCGCGTTTGCCTTTGGGGGCGTTTTCGGTAGCCAGTAACGCCGCGCCACCCCACTCACCCCCAAGCCCCAGGCCCTGGCCGAAACGCAGCACGCACAGCAAGATCGGCGCCCACGATCCAATGGCGTCATAACCGGGCAACACGCCGATCAAAGTGGTGCAAATGCCCATCAGCAGCAAAGACGCCACCAGTGTCGATTTGCGACCAATGCGGTCGCCGAAGTGGCCGAACAGCAGCGAGCCCAGCGGGCGAGCGAGAAACGCGATACCGAACGTCAGAAACGCCGACAGCATCTGCGCCGTGCTGGAGGTCTGTGGAAAGAACACCGGTCCGATCACCAGCGCGGCGGCCGTGGCATAAACGTAGAAGTCGTAGAACTCGATGGCGGTGCCGATGAAGCTGGCAGTGGCGACGCGCGCGGCGGAGTTGGCCGGCCGCGCACTCTCATCGCTGGACGGATAAGTGGAGGTACTGGTCATGCGAGTATCCCTGGCAGTCATGTCGCCTTTCAGCAGGCAGAGAAGTGGCCTGCGCGCTGGGGGCGATCATCATTAATTATTGTTGGGTACAGCGCTGAACAGACTAGCCCGGATGCGGGAGGGGCGATTGCTCGGGATGGGAGCGTGCGCCAGAGGCGTCGCGTGAAGACGTCAGGCTGAGTGACTGGCCGACTTACGCCTGGTGCGGGTAGCACGCGGGTCGGCGGGGCTGGGTAAGCGGTTCGATTATAGGAAGGGCATCTGCGCGGAAACAAGTGTTTCAAAGTGCTGGATGCGCTTCAGATCACGTCTTTGGTCCGGCTGTTCTGCCACATCAGTACGCGGGTGACGCGGTTGTCCTCGGTTTCGAGGGTCTCCAGACGGTACGGGCCGATCTTCAAGCACACCGAGCTGTCAGGAATCGTTTCCAGCGCTTCGGTGATCAGGCCGTTGAGGGTTTTCGGGCCGTCAGCGGGCAGGTGCCAGCCCAGGCTCTTGTTCAGGTCTCGAATCGAGGCTGCGCCCTCGACCACCAGGCGCCCATCGGGCTGCGGGTGGATGTGCGGATTGTCCAGGGTCTGCTCGCTTTCGAATTCGCCGACAATCTCTTCCAGAATGTCTTCGAGACTGACGATGCCCTGAACTTCACCGTATTCGTCCACCACCACGCCCATGCGTCGCTGTTGCTTGTGGAAGTTCAACAGTTGCAACTGCAACGGTGTGCTCTCCGGGACGAAATAAGGTTCGTAGCAGGCAGCGATCAACGCTTCCTTGGTCAATTGTCCCCGTGGCAGGAGATGGCTGATCATCCGGGTGTTGAGCACGCCTTCGACCTGATTGATGTCGTTGTGGTAGACGGGCAAACGGGTATGCCGCGAGATGATCAGCTTGTCGGTGATTTCTTCGATCGTCTCATCGAGATTGATGCCGTCCACTTCGCTGCGTGGAACCAGGATGTCGTTGACCGTCATGCTGTCCAGCGCATGAATGCCGGACAGAACACGGGAGCGGCCGAACTGGCTTTCGTTGTCCTGATAGACCACCGTGCCCATGTCGTCGTCATCGGCGGCCGTATCGGGGCGGCGCTTGGAAAGGAAAGGGCGCAATACCAGTTTGGCGAGGTTCTTGTACAGCCACGTGAGGGGGCGCAGCACGTGCATCGGGATGCGCAGAACGTTGTTACCCAGCAGAAGAATCGCCTCGGGACGCCGGGCGGCGAGTTTGCGGGGAATGAATTCGGTGACGATCACCAGCAGACTGGCGACGAGGATCCAGGCGAGTAGCGGGCCATGGACATACCACTGACCGATCGCCAGCACCGTTGCCAGAACGGTGATGAGGGTTTTCAGCAGGGTGTTGCCCAACACCAGGCTGTTGAAGTTAAAGGCGAGAACCGGCTTGGGCGGCTCGGTCGAGCGAGGATTGATGCGGGCCGCGCGCAGGTTGTGATGAGCCGCTTCGACGGCGCTGAACAGCGCTGACCACAGAGTGAGCAGAGCAAGCAGCGCGAGCAACGTGCCGGTGGGCAGGTTTTCCATGGTCGGCCTGTCAGATATGCAAGATGTATTCGCGGACCAGTTTGCTGCCGAAATAGGCCAGCATCAGCAGCAGGAAGCCGCCGAGCGTCCAGCGGATTGCTTTGTGACCCCGCCAGCCCAGACGCGTGCGGCCCCATAGCAGGACGCTGAATACGATCCAGGCGAGGATCGACAGCAGCGTCTTGTGCACAAGATGTTGTGCAAAAAGGTTCTCGACGAACAGCCACCCGGAGATCAGCGACATCGACAACAGCGTCCAGCCCGCCCACAGGAACCCGAACAGCAGGCTTTCCATGGTTTGCAGGGGCGGGAAGCTACGGATCAGCCCGGAGGGGTGCTTGTTCTTGAGCTGGCGGTCTTGCACCAGCAACAGCAGTGCCTGAAACACCGCGATGGTGAACATGCCGTAAGCCAGGATCGACAGCAGGATATGGCCGATAAGGCCCTGCTCGCCGACGATCGGCTGCAGCGTACCGGCAGGCGCGAACTGTGCCATCAGGGTGGTCAGCAGGCCCAATGGGAAGAGCAGTACGAGGAGAATTTCCACAGGGATGCGGATGCACGCCAGCATGGTGACGATGATCACCGCCACTGCGATCAGGCTCGCCGCGCTGAAGAAATCCAGCCCCAGGCCGATCGGCCGTACTAGCTGGCTGAACAGCGCACTGGCCTGGCAAGCGACCGCCAGCGTCCCGATGAGGCACAAAAGCCACTTGTCGGCCTTCCTGCCCTGGCGCAGACGAATACCTTGATAAAGAGTCGCAGCGGCATAGAGGACGGCGGCGGCGAGGCTGAACGGCAGACTGGGTGACAAGGGGAACATAGATCCTGATGGGCGGGCCCGAAAGCCGCTGAGTGTGGCATAGAATCGGCGTAGCACGAAAGACCACGCAAGCCGACGTCATGGTGTCCGCGCGTCGGACTCTCCGCTATAATCCGCGACCTGCTCACGCCAACGCCTTGTCGAGCGCTGTTCCTTCCTTATATAAGCATCGCATCGAGCGGTGGCCGGAGAACAGGGCCGCTCCCACTGGGGTTCGCCGCGAACTCAAAGGATCACGCATGTTTGAAAATCTGACAGAACGTCTTTCACAGACGCTGCGCCAGGTCACCGGCAAAGCCAAGCTGACCGAAGACAACATCAAGGACACGCTGCGTGAAGTGCGTATGGCACTGCTCGAAGCCGACGTTGCCTTGCCGGTCGTCAAAGACTTCGTCAATCGCATCAAGGAGCGAGCGGTCGGCACCGAAGTCTCTCGCAGCCTGACGCCGGGTCAGGCGTTCGTGAAAATCGTCCAGGCCGAACTGGAAGAGATGATGGGCGCTGCCAACGAGGAGCTTTCGCTCAACGTGGCGCCGCCGGCCGTGGTGCTGATGGCGGGTCTGCAGGGGGCGGGCAAGACCACCACCGCGGGCAAGCTGGCGAAGTTCCTTAAGGAGCGCAAGAAGAAAAGCGTGATGGTGGTGTCGGCAGACGTGTACCGCCCTGCCGCGATCAAGCAACTGGAAACCCTGGCCAACGACATCGGCGTGACCTTCTTCCCGTCCGACATCAGCCAGAAGCCAGTGGCCATTGCCGAAGCGGCCATCAAGGAAGCCAGGCTCAAGTTCATCGATGTCGTGATCCTCGACACCGCCGGTCGCTTGCACGTCGATGCCGAGATGATGAGCGAGATCCAGGCCCTTCACGCAGCGGTCAAGCCCGCCGAAACGCTGTTCGTGGTCGACGCCATGACCGGTCAGGACGCCGCCAATACGGCGAAAGCGTTCGGCGACGCGTTGCCGCTGACAGGCGTGATTCTGACCAAGGTCGACGGTGACGCCCGTGGCGGCGCCGCGCTTTCCGTTCGTGCCATCACTGGCAAACCGATCAAGTTCATCGGTATGGGCGAGAAAAGCGAGGCACTCGAGCCTTTCCACCCGGACCGAATCGCCTCGCGCATTCTGGGCATGGGCGACGTCCTCAGCCTGATCGAGCAGGCCGAGCAGACCCTCGACAAGGAAAAGGCCGACAAGCTCGCCAAGAAACTGAAGAAAGGGAAGGGCTTTGACCTCGAAGACTTCCGCGACCAGTTGCAGCAGATGAAGAACATGGGTGGCCTGGGTGGCCTGATGGATAAGTTGCCGAGCATTGGCGGCGTCAATCTGTCGCAAATGGGCAACGCGCAGAACGCTGCAGAAAAACAGTTCAAACAGATGGAAGCCATCATCAACTCGATGACCCCGGCTGAACGCCGCGATCCCGACCTGATCAGCGGTTCGCGCAAGCGCCGCATCGCAATGGGTTCCGGCACGCAGGTGCAGGACATCGGACGTCTGATCAAACAGCACAAGCAGATGCAGAAGATGATGAAGAAATTCTCCACCAAGGGTGGCATGGCGAAAATGATGCGCGGACTGGGCGGGATGATGCCCGGTGGCGGTGGCATGCCTCGCCTTTGATCGGCTTGGGCGCGTACCGTTCGTCCGTGCCCGCTTCTTTGGGATCGCCTCCCTCAGGTCTGCCCACGCAGGCATACAGGCCGTCGAAACGATGGCTCCTTTCACGGATGTGGATGGCTCAGGGCCTTGCGCCGGAAAAAGTCATTTGCAAACGTCCGGATATTCCTTAGAATATGCGGCCTTTCGGGCACCCCGTGCCCGTTCGTGCACTTTAGATTTGCAGCACACTAACAGGAACTTTGTTCAATGCTAACAATCCGTCTGGCCCTTGGCGGCTCCAAGAAGCGCCCGTTCTACCACCTGACTGTGACCGACAGCCGTAACCCACGCGACGGTTCGCACAAAGAGCAAATCGGTTTCTTCAACCCGGTCGCCCGTGGTCAGGAAATCCGTCTGTCCGTGAACCAAGAGCGTGCCAACTACTGGCTGAGCGTTGGTGCACAACCTTCTGAGCGCGTTGCTCAGCTGTTGAAGGAAGCTGCGAAGGCTGCGGCCTGAGCGATATGAGCGCGACGCCAGCATCTGCCGACGATCTGATCGTCATCGGCAAGATCTATTCGGTACATGGCGTGCGTGGAGAAGTGAAGGTGTATTCCTTTACCGATCCGACTGAAAACCTGTTGAAGTACAAAACCTGGACGCTCAAGCGCGAAGGGAGTGTGAAACAGGTTGAGCTGGTCAGCGGGCGCGGGAGCGACAAGTTCCTGGTCGCGAAGCTCAAGGGTCTGGATGATCGCGAAGAAGCCCGTCTTCTCGCCGGTTACGAGATCTGCGTGCCAAGCCACCTGCTACCGGGGCTGGACGACGGCGAGTACTACTGGTACCAGCTTGTCGGCCTCAAGGTCATCGACCATCTTGGGCAACTGCTCGGGAAAATCGATCACCTCCTGGAAACCGGTTCGAACGATGTCATGGTGGTCAAGCCCTGCGCAGGCAGTCTGGATGATCGTGAACGCCTGTTGCCCTATACGGAGCAATGTGTGTTGGCAGTCGATCTGGTTGCAGGCGAGATGAAGGTGGATTGGGACGCGGATTTCTGAGCAATGGCCAGCCTGCGCATAGAAGTCATCACGCTGTTTCCCGAGATGTTTTCCGCCATCAGCGACTATGGCATTACCAGCCGTGCGGTAAAGCAGGAGCTTTTGCAGCTGACCTGTTGGAATCCGCGGGACTACACCACGGATCGGCATCACACGGTGGACGATCGCCCCTTCGGCGGTGGTCCGGGCATGGTGATGAAGATCAAGCCTCTGGAAGACGCTCTGGTTCATGCCAGGCAGGCAGCAGGGGATGCGGCGAAGGTGATTTACCTGTCGCCACAAGGCCGCAAGCTGGAACAAGATGCGGTACGCGAGCTGGCAAAGGAAGAAGCACTGATTCTGATTGCCGGTCGTTATGAAGGCATTGACGAGCGCTTTATTGAGGCTCATGTCGATGAAGAGTGGTCGATAGGGGATTACGTGTTGTCTGGCGGCGAGCTGCCGGCCATGGTCCTGATCGATGCGGTTACACGGCTGCTGCCCGGAGCTTTAGGGCATGCGGACTCCGCGGAGGAAGATTCCTTCACGGATGGTCTGCTCGATTGCCCGCACTACACCCGACCTGAGGTGTATGCGGATCAGCGTGTACCCGACGTATTGCTCAGTGGCAATCACGCACATATCCGGCGTTGGCGTTTGCAGCAGTCCCTTGGTAGGACCTACGAACGACGAGCCGATCTTCTGGAAAGGCGCTCGCTTTCTGGAGAAGAGAACAAGCTGCTGGCGGAATACCTCCGTGAGCGGGACGATAGTTAACGTATCGATGGTAGATCCGACTGATTTACCTTAGGAGCACAACATGACGAACAAAATCATTCTGGCCCTCGAAGCAGAGCAGATGAGCAAAGAAATCCCTCCTTTTGCCCCGGGCGACACCATCGTCGTTCAGGTGAAGGTAAAGGAAGGTGACCGTTCCCGTCTGCAGGCGTTCGAAGGCGTTGTCATCGCCAAGCGCAACCGCGGCATCAACAGTGCTTTCACTGTTCGCAAGATCTCCAACGGTGTTGGCGTTGAGCGTACTTTCCAGACCTACAGCCCGACCATCGACAGCATGGCGGTCAAGCGTCGCGGTGACGTCCGTAAAGCCAAGCTGTACTACCTGCGCGACCTGTCGGGTAAAGCAGCACGCATCAAAGAAAAACTGTCTTGATTCCAGTTCTTCGGTGCAGAAAGGAGCAGCCTTCGGGCTGCTTTTTTTATGGCCGGGGAAAAGTGACAGTTGGCGCAGAGGGGGGGCGCCAAAATCGTTCGACTCGACAATTTTGTCATGCGGGGGTGGATGTGAAAAACTGCTCCACGTTTTCGTTCGCTCAAGTCTGACTCCATGCCTGCCCTAGACCACCCCATGATCGACCGTTTCCTCGATGCCTTGTGGCTAGAAAAGGGCCTCTCGGACAATACCCGCGACTCGTACCGCAGTGACCTGGCGTTATTCAACGGTTGGTTGCAGGAGCGAGGTGTCGATGTGATGGAGGTGGGGCGGGAGGTGATCTTCGATCACTTGGCCTGGCGTGTGGATAACGGCTACAAGGCGCGTTCGTCCGCACGTTTCCTTTCCGGGGCGCGAGGGTTTTACCGCTATCTGCTGCGTGAGAAGCTCATTTCGGTGGACCCGACACTGCAAGTGGACATGCCGCAACTTGGTAAGCCGTTGCCCAAATCCTTGTCCGAAGCCGATGTCGAGGCGTTGCTCGCGGCCCCCGATTTGAGCGAGGCCATCGGTCAACGCGACCGGGCAATGCTGGAGGTGCTCTATGCCTGTGGCCTGCGTGTGACCGAGTTGGTCAGTCTGACGCTCGAGCAGGTCAACCTGCGCCAGGGCGTCCTGCGCATCATGGGCAAAGGCAGCAAGGAGCGCCTGGTGCCTATGGGGGAAGAGGCCATCGTCTGGGTCGAGCGGTATTTGCGTGACGCCCGTCAGGAGTTGCTCGGCGGTCGTCCCAGCGATGTGCTGTTCCCCAGCATGCGGGGTGAACAGATGACCCGGCAAACGTTCTGGCATCGCATCAAGCTGCAGGCCAAGGTGGCCGGCATCGGCAAAAGCCTCTCCCCGCACACGCTGCGCCACGCGTTCGCCACTCATTTGCTGAACCACGGGGCCGACCTTCGTGTGGTGCAGATGCTGCTCGGCCACAGTGACCTGTCGACGACACAGATCTACACCCATATTGCCCGCGCAAGACTGCAGGAACTGCACGCCAAGCATCACCCTCGCGGGTAGTGGACAGCAGGAATTTGCGACGAGTCTTACGTCAGTCAGCGTCGGCCTCTTGAGCCTAATGTGATAGGCTTTGCCGGTTTCGCAGATTGGCACTTCGAAAAGGATGTGACGGCTCCGCATCCACCTTTTCGGGCCTGCCCAACTGCCCACCGCTCGAGGAGTTTTCATGCGCGTGACTCGTTTTATCGGTGCTGCTGTCGTAGCGCTGGCCAGTACTTTCAGCCTGTTCGCCCACGCCGATGAAGCGTCCGACAAGGCCATCCGCAAGACGCTGGAATCGCTGAACCTGGAAATTCCGGTGGAGAGCATCTCCAGCAGCCCGCTCAATGGGCTGTATGAAGTCAACCTGAAGGGCGGTCGAGTGCTCTACGCCAGCGCCGACGGGCAATTCGTCATGCAGGGTAACCTTTACCAGATCCAGGGCGGAAAACCCGTCAACCTCACTGAAAAGGTCGAGCGCCTGGCGATCTCGAAGACCATCAACGGTATCCCCACCGCGGAAATGGTGGTCTATCCGGCAGTTGGCGAGACCAAGTCACACATTACCGTGTTCACCGACACCACATGCCCGTATTGCCACAAGCTGCATGGTGAGGTGCCTGAGTTGAACAAGCGCGGGATCGAAGTCCGCTACGTGGCGTTCCCTCGCCAGGGCCTGGGTTCGCCCGGCGACGAGCAACTGCAGGCTGTCTGGTGCTCCAAGGATCGTCGCGACGCGATGAACCGCATGGTGGACGGCAAGAACATCAGTGCGCCCAAGTGCGATAACCCGGTGACCCGCCAGTTCGAGATCGGTCAGTCCATCGGGGTCAACGGTACGCCCGCCATCGTGCTGGCGGATGGTCAGGTGATTCCGGGTTATCAACCTGCCCCGCAAGTGGCCAAGCTGGCGTTGAGCGCCAAGTAATTCAACAGCGAGCCGCACTGTGATGCGGCTGTTACCACGGTCGGCCTCGTGCCGGTCGTTTTACGGGGAGTTCATAGTGAAACCGGTCAAAGTAGGCATCTGTGGGCTGGGTACTGTCGGTGGCGGTACCTTCAATGTGCTAAAGCGTAACGCCGAGGAGATCGCCCGCCGTGCCGGGCGTGGAATCGAAGTCGCGCAAATTGCCATGCGTTCGCCAAACCCCCATTGCCAGATTACCGGTACCCCGACCACCACCGATGTTTTCGAAGTGGCCAGCAATCCTGACATCGACATCGTTATCGAGCTGATCGGCGGCTACACCGTCGCGCGCGAGTTGGTGCTAAAAGCCATAGAAAATGGCAAGCACGTGGTCACTGCCAACAAGGCGCTGATCGCGGTGCACGGTAATGAAATCTTCGCCCGAGCGCGGGAGAAAGGCGTGATCGTCGCCTTCGAAGCGGCCGTGGCGGGGGGCATTCCGGTAATCAAGGCGATTCGGGAAGGCCTGGCGGCCAACCGCATCAACTGGTTGGCAGGTATCATCAACGGCACAGGCAATTTCATCCTGACCGAAATGCGCGAAAAGGGTCGGACGTTTCCTGACGTGCTCGCCGAAGCGCAGGCGCTGGGTTATGCCGAAGCCGATCCGACGTTCGACGTGGAAGGCATCGATGCGGCCCACAAGCTGACGATTCTGGCGTCCATCGCGTTCGGCATTCCACTGCAGTTCGACAAGGCCTACACCGAAGGCATCACCCAACTGACCACTGCCGATGTCAATTACGCCGAAGCGTTGGGCTACCGCATCAAGCATCTGGGTGTGGCGCGCAGCACCCCGGCGGGCATCGAGTTGCGGGTCCACCCGACGCTGATCCCGTCCGATCGCCTGATCGCCAACGTCAATGGCGTCATGAACGCCGTCATGGTCAATGGCGATGCCGCCGGTTCGACGCTGTTCTACGGTGCCGGCGCTGGTATGGAGCCCACGGCCTCATCCGTCGTCGCCGACCTGGTGGATGTGGTGCGTGCCCTGACCACTGACCCGGAGAACCGCGTGCCGCACCTGGCGTTCCAGCCTGATTCGCTGTCGGCCCATCCGATCCTGCCGATCCAGGAGTGCGAAAGCGCTTACTACTTGCGCATTCAAGCCAAGGATCACCCAGGCGTCCTGGCACAGGTGGCGAGCATCTTGTCCGAGCGCGGGATCAACATCGAGTCGATCATGCAGAAGGAAGTCGAAGAGCAAGATGGGCTGGTGCCGATGATTCTGCTCACCCACCGGGTGGTCGAGCAGCGCATCAACGATGCCATTCAGGCGCTCGAGGCCCTGGAAGGCGTTGCGGGTCCGGTCGTTCGCATCCGTGTCGAGCATCTGAACTGACAGCAGCAACACGCTTTAAGCTAAAAGCTGCACGAAAGAGCAAAATCACATCGCGGCGAGCTTCGAACCGCGAGCTGGAAGGCAAAGGCAAACCGCTTTTGCTTGCAGCTTGCAACTTGCAGCTTGCGGCTCGAACCGAAGGTTTGTTTATGCGTTATATCAGTACCCGCGGCCGCGCACCGGCCCTGAATTTCGAAGACGTCCTGCTTGCTGGGCTGGCCAGCGATGGCGGTCTGTACGTCCCTGAAAATCTGCCTCGATTCACCCAGGAAGAGATCGCGTCCTGGGCGGGCCTGCCTTACCACGAGCTGGCGTTCCGCGTCATGCGTCCGTTCGTGGCGGGCAGCATCCCGGATGCCGATTTCAAGAAAATCCTGGAAGAAACCTATGGCGTGTTCGCACACGCTGCCGTGGCGCCGCTGCGCCAGCTCAACGGCAACGAATGGGTACTGGAGCTGTTCCACGGCCCGACCCTGGCGTTCAAGGACTTTGCCCTGCAATTGCTGGGACGGTTGCTGGATTACGTGCTGGAAAAACGCGGCGAGCGCGTGGTGATCATCGGCGCGACGTCCGGCGACACCGGTTCTGCTGCCATCGAAGGCTGCCGCCGTTGTGACAACGTCGATATTTTCATCCTGCACCCGAACAACCGGGTTTCCGACGTTCAGCGTCGTCAAATGACGACGATCTTCGGTGACAACATTCACAACATCGCCATCGAAGGCAACTTCGACGATTGCCAGGAAATGGTGAAGAACAGTTTCGCCGACCAGAGCTTCCTCAAAGGCACGCGTCTGGTTGCGGTGAACTCGATCAACTGGGCGCGGATCATGGCCCAGATCGTTTACTACTTCCACGCCGCGCTGCAATTGGGCGGCCCGGCGCGTTCAGTGGCTTTCTCGGTACCGACCGGCAACTTCGGCGATATTTTTGCCGGTTATCTGGCGCGCAACATGGGGCTGCCGATCAGCCAACTGATCGTCGCCACCAACCGCAATGACATCCTGCACCGCTTCATGAGCGGCAACCAGTACGTCAAGGAAACCCTTCATGCCACGTTGTCGCCGTCCATGGACATCATGGTGTCATCGAATTTCGAGCGTTTGTTGTTCGACATGCACGGTCGCAACGGCGCAGCGCTCGCCGAGTTGATGGACAGCTTCAAACAGGGCGGCGGCTTCAGTGTCGCTGAAGATCGTTGGACCGAAACCCGTAAACTGTTCGACTCGCTGGCGGTGAGCGACGAGCAGACCTGTGAAACCATCGCTGAAGTCTTTGCCAGCACCGGTGAGGTGCTCGACCCGCATACGGCGATCGGCGTCAAGGCGGCGCGCGACTGCCGTCGCAGCCTCGACACCCCGATGGTGATTCTGGGCACGGCGCACCCGGTCAAGTTCCCGGAAGCGGTGCAGAAAGCAGGCGTGGGAAAAGCACTGGCACTGCCTGCACATTTGTCTGATTTGTTTGAGCGCGATGAGCGCTGCACGGTGCTCCCGAATGATCTGAAAGCCATGCAGGCCTTCGTCAGTCAGCACGGTAATCGTGGCAAGCCGCTCTAGCGGTATCGCCGTGTAACAACTTAAGGCCCGCTCACCCGCGGGCCTTCTCGTTTCTGCATGCCAAACTTGCGAGCATTTCTGAGCTTCGTAAACAACTCATTGGCGGTAGAACACATGAACATGGACACGCAAGGAATGCCCGTCCAGCCCCGAATCACCCTGTTTATCCTATTGACGCTGCTCCTGATCGGCAGTTGGAGTCCACCGGGCCAGAGCGCGGAGACATTGCCCTTTGTCCTCGGGGCGCCTTTCAAAGTCGAGGAAAGGCTTCACCTCAACGCCGAGGAACGTCGTTGGCTGGATGATCGCGCCGTGCTCAACGTCGGCATCCCCATCGCCGATTACGAACCGATCAACATCACCACGGACCAGAATCGCTATCAGGGCATCAGCGCAGATTACCTGAGCCTGATCAGCGCCAAGCTTTCCATCCCTATAAAGATCACGGGGTTTTCCCGCCGTGAAGAAGAGCTTGCCGCGTTGATGGCGGGCAAGGTCGATCTGCTCGCAAGAGCCAGTGGTTCCGAGGGCGGGAAATCCGATTTGATCTTTTCACAGGTTTACATGCCTGATCGCTCGGTGGTGGTCGGTCGCTCCGCCGATTCGCCCCTGAAGACGCCGCTCAAGAGCAAACGCATTGCGGTGCTGAACGGCTATGTGGATGAGGCCGCCTTGAACAGGGCTTATCCGGACAGCCTCATCGTGCTGGCACCGACACTGCACAGCGGTATGGAAGCCCTCGCTCAAGGTGACGTGGACGCCTTTGTCGGCAATGAGGTGATTGTCCGGGCGTACCTCGCGCTGCGCCCGTACCTGAAGCTGAGTGTTCAATTCGAGAGCGCACTGGCCCCTTCTGGTTTGTCCTTCGCTTTGCGAGGCGACGACATCCGGCTCAAATCGTTGGTCGATCGCGCGCTCGACGATCTCGACGAATCCGTCGGCCGGGAGATCCAGCGACGCTGGACAGCCGGGCTGGGCGATGATGTCGTGAATCAGCGCATCCGCTTGAGCCCTCAGGAGCAGCGATGGGTGCGCAGGCATCCCCAAGTCACCGTGGCGTCCACTCAGCTCCCGCCGTATATCTATCAGGATGAGAAGGGACGCTGGGTGGGACTGAACATCGATCTGCTCGAGCGGATTTCCCGCATGACCGGCCTCATATTTCGGCATGACGTCATGCCGTCCACCCAGGCCGCACTCGAGGCGCTGAGCGCTGGCAAGGCCGATATGAACACCACCCTCGCTGAGACGGCCGAGCGCCGGATGCAACTGAATTTCAGCTATGCCTATGGGGGCAACAACTGGGTCTACGTCGTGCGGGCGAATCGGCAGTCGCCCACGACCCTAGGCGACCTCTCGGGAAAAGTGCTGGCTATGCCGAGGCGTCATGCCCTGGTGGACTTTCTGCAACGCGATCATCCAGATATCCGGTTGAAGCTTGTCGCGACCTATGCGGATGCGCAGCGGCTCGTCGAAACCGGAGACGCTCAAGCGACCATTCAGAACGAGGCGGGTGCCTGGGCCTCTGTGACCAGGCCGCTCAAGGTCGGCCGAAGCGTCGAAGGATTGTGGTCGCCCGATCGCTTCGTCGTGAGCAAGACACAGCCGGAACTGCTAAGCATCCTGAACAAAGCGCTCGATGAATTTCCGGTCGCAGAAATGCGAGCGATACGAATGAAATGGCTGGGAAGCCTTCATCCCCCTCCACCCATCTGGTCACGCCCCCCCGTTTGGGTCTATGGCGTGTTGGCCGTTGTAGGGGTGTCGTGGCTGGTGTCGTTGTTCTGGCGTGCGCGTATCAGGGTGCTTGACGCTCAATGCAGGCGGGCAGAAGAGCAGCTCAATGATCATCATCTATTTCTCTGCACGTTGCTCGACGCTTTGCCCGATGCAGTCTACGTCCGCGATTTGCAGGGGCGATTGGTGACCTGCAATCGGGCCTACGAAGAGCGGCTCGGCATCAGCTTCGAGCAGTTGCATGGCCGGCGCCTGACGGATATCGACTTGCTGCCTCGCAAAACTGCGGAGGCGGTGCATGCCACTTACATGGATATTCTGAGCACCGGGGAGCCGGTCCGAGGGCGGGCGCCTCTGACGCTTGTAGAGCCTGAAGTGGACGTCTTTCAGTGGGTCGCTCCGTTTTATCGTGCCAACGGTGAGCTGCAGGGGGTAGTGGGCGGCTGGGCCGAGCTACCACCCCTTGGCCATGTTGAGCGGGAGCGGGCCGGCATCCCACGGACAGCGGTATCCGCGGGGCCATCAGGATGAATTCCATCTGTCACATTCGACGGGCATGCTCCCAGGGAGCCAGACCTACAGATCGATGCAGCCCTGGAAAGAAACTTTCCACTTCCGACCGTGGTCACTGATGAGCACCTTTTGCATTCAAATGATTGAGTGGTGAATCCAATGGAAAATATCAGCTTGTTGCTCAGCGAAGCCTTGGCGCCTTATCAGGCGATTCTGGGGGCTGTCGGGGTCAAGGGCGAGCGTCTGGTGACGTTGAAAGATGCAACCGGTGCAACCGTCATCGAGCGGATCTATTCCGCTGCGCAGTTGTGTGACAAACGCCAGTTGACCGATGTGGTCGATGGGCTGCGTCGGGACTTGATGGTGGCCGAAGGGCGTATCGAGCCCTGCGTCATCGCGGCCATGCGTAATGCGACACAGGTCACTCATTTCACCGCCGGTCAGACTTTCATCTAAGGGACGTGGAACCTTATCGATTGATCGGGCTCCTATCCAGTACGGCAGGCGCAGGCATTGTGCTCCGGTGTTCGTGTAGCCTGCCGTACGGGTCCAGATTGGACCGCGGTTGACCCCGAGTAGTCTCCCCGCTGCTCGGGGTTTCTTTTTGCCTGGCGTTTTTCAGTTTTGCGCTTCGTCGAAAAACGTCTGGGCATCGCGCAGGTATTCCTCCTTCTTGACCATCCACTCGGCGTAAAACCCGATGAGTCGGGTGGTCCGCAGAACGCGCATTTCACGGTTGATCACCTCCATGGCCGCACGGCCCTTATCGGTCTTCGAGCAGCCGATGTGCGCAAACTGATATTTGGGCGCGTTCTTGATCGGAAAAAACTCCAGCTCCTCGAGCGGGATGCCTTGTTGTTGAGCGTGATAGCGCACCTCTGGCCAGTAGCTGATGATGGCCTGAAAACGGTCCATGCGTTCCATTTGCAGCATGCTGCCTACTGCCGCATTGCCATAGTGCAGGATCAGGCTGTCCGTTGCCGGCGTGGCGCGCAAGATCTTGTCGATGGTCGGGCCATAGCTGCGCTCGGCCACTATCCCGACTTTGACGGTTTTGCTTGCCAGCAGGGTGGCGAGGTCCAGATGGCCGTCCTCGGTCAGGAAGGGGGCGAATCGGGCGTGATTGCTCTTTTCGATGGTCACGCCGTTGCCGGGGGTGGCATAAGTCGGGATCGAAAACAGAATGGTTTTTTCGCGTTCTGCAGTCCATAGCAAGGTGGGATCACAGGCGAACACGTCCGGGTCCTGAAGCATTTGCGTACCCCGTGCGCGATTCACATGCATGATCTGGTGGTTGTACTCAGGCATGCGGGCGATCAACTCAGGCATCAACCTGTCAATTGCACCCTGGCCGGTCTGAGGGCCGGCGAAAATAGTCAGGGGCGGAAAGTCGCGCAACAGCCAGATGAGCGTCTCTTTGGCGTGTGCGGTGCCGGGCATCATGCTCAGCGATAAGCTCGCGAACAGGGCCAATGGCCCGCTGATGTGAAGGCGCAGGGTGCGAGTGAGCATCCGTCGATGTAAATCCCGAAAAAGCTGGTTGGCGCTCAGGCGTGTGCTGCCGCACCCGGTAGGGTCTGAGAGTGAAACGGCCCGCTCTGAAAACTTCATCCTGAAGGGTCTCGTACCAAGGTATCGGCGTGGTCGTCCATTTATTTAACACTCGCCACCTCGGATTGATTAAAGCACCGCGTTGCCGGTTCGGCACAGTGGGAGGGTCCTTCAACCGATCGGTCATCGCCTCGGGTCGTTGAATGCCCCTGCATCGGGTAGACTTGGCGCCTTCCCCTGTCTCTAGAAGCCCTTTCATGGCCCAGCCGTCAACGACCTACAAATTCGAATTGAACCTCACCGACCTGGATCGTGGGGTGTATGAAACCGTCAAGCAGACCATCGCTCGCCACCCCTCCGAGACCGAAGAGCGTATGGCCGTGCGCTTACTCGCTTATGCGCTCTGGTACAACGAGCACCTGTCATTCGGCCGGGGATTATCCGACGTGGATGAACCTGCGCTGTGGGAAAAAAGCCTGGATGATCGCGTTCTGCACTGGATCGAAGTCGGCCAGCCCGACGTCGATCGTCTGACCTGGTGCTCCCGTCGCACGGAACGTACCAGTCTGCTGGCCTACGGCAGCCTGCGGGTCTGGGAGGGCAAGGTGGTGCCTGCCGCTCAGGCGCTGAAAAACGTGAACATCGCAGCCGTTCCCCAAGACGTGCTGGAGACGCTCGCCCACGAAATGCCACGGGTGATCAAGTGGGACGTCATGATCAGCGAAGGCACGGTGTTCGTGACGGACGACCGTGGTCAGCATGAAGTGCAGTTGCAATGGCTGGCAGGGGAGCGCGGCTGATCCCCGCCGTCACGCCCTGCTCAACACGCGTCAACCCATGACCATCAGCGGAAACCGCATGCGCATCGAATCACGTCAGTTGCCCGACACCCTGCCATTCCTCGGCGATTTGCCCCCTTTGCTGACCCGTTTGTACGCCGCTCGCGGCGTGCTCTCGCAGGACGAGCTCGACAAAGGGCTGGCGCGGCTGATCCCTTACCAGCAACTCAAAGGCATCGATGCGGCTGTGGACTTGCTGGTCGACGCCCTGGAGCGACGCCAGCGTATTCTCATCGTGGGCGACTTCGATGCCGACGGTGCGACTGCCAGCACGGTCGGCGTGCTGGGGCTGCGTTTGCTCGGCGCGGCGCATGTCGACTACCTGGTACCGAACCGCTTCGAATACGGCTATGGATTGACCCCGGAAATCGTCGACGTTGCCCTGACGCGGGAACCCGGCCTGCTGATGACCGTGGACAACGGGATTTCCAGCGTCGAGGGCGTGGCGGCCGCCAAGGCCGCGGGGTTGCGGGTATTGATCACCGATCACCATTTGCCAGGCCATGAATTGCCCGCGGCCGATGCCATCGTCAACCCCAACCAGCCGGGCTGTACCTTCCCGAGCAAGGCGTTGGCCGGGGTGGGCGTGATGTTCTATGTGCTGATGGCCCTGCGGGCTCGCTTGCGCGACTTGGGTTGGTTTGCAACCCATGGCCGGGCGCAGCCGAATTTGGGCGAACTGCTGGACTTGGTGGCACTGGGGAGTGTGGCCGACGTCGTGCCGCTGGATGCGAACAACCGTATTCTGGTGCACCAGGGGTTGATGCGTATTCGCGCCGGGCGTGCCAGGCCGGGGTTGCGAGCCATTCTCGAAGTGGCCCGTCGTGACCCATCGCGCATCACCTCCACCGACCTGGGGTTCATCCTCGGTCCCCGGCTCAACGCAGCAGGTCGTCTGGATGACATGAGCCTTGGCATCGAATGCCTGCTGTGCGAAGACGAAGCCCAGGCGCGGGAAATGGCTGCGCAGTTGGACGCGCTCAATCAGGACCGCAAATCCATCGAGCAAGGTATGCAGCGCGAGGCGCTGGCGCAGTTGAAAGACCTGCCGGTGGAATCGATGCCGTTCGGTCTGTGCCTGTACGAGGCCGAATGGCATCAGGGCGTGATCGGGATTCTGGCCTCGCGGCTGAAAGAGCGATACCACCGTCCAACCATCGCCTTCGCCAGCGCGGGAGAAGGGATGTTGAAGGGCTCGGCCCGCTCGGTGCCCGGTTTTCACATTCGTGATGCGCTGGACGCCGTTGCGGCCCAGCACCCTGAGTTGATCAGCAAGTTCGGCGGCCATGCCATGGCGGCGGGTCTATCCTTGCCCGCCGACCATTTTGAGGCATTCGCCGAAGCCTTCGATGCGCAAGTGCGACAGCAGTTGACCGAGGAAGATTTGACGGGGCGCTTGTTGTCCGATGGCACGCTGGCGGTCGAAGAGTTTCATCTGGAGCTGGCGCGTGCGCTGCGCAACGCCGGGCCTTGGGGGCAACATTTCCCCGAGCCGCTTTTCCATGGGGTGTTTCAATTGGTCGAGCAGCGGGTGGTGGGCGAACGGCACTTGAAGATGGTGCTCAAGACCGAATGCGGCACCGTCAAGCTCGACGGCATTGCCTTCAGCGTGGACCGCGACGTCTGGCCAAACCCCGGGGTGCGTTGGGTGGAACTGGCCTACAGGCTCGATCTCAACGAATTCCGTGGAAATGAAACGGTTCAGCTGATGGTCGCGCACATCTCGCCACGTTGAGCGCACCAACGCTGGATAGCAGGAACCGCCCTCTCTTTCAGGTTGTCGACTAGGCTCTAGGGTCTCATCCTCGGGACCTTCCAACGCCATCTGAAAGAGGTGCACATGAGCCTGCTGCTTGAACCCATCACCTTTCGCCAATTGACGCTGCGCAATCGCATCGTGGTTTCGCCGATGTGCCAATACAGCTGTGCCGATGGTCTGGCCAATGACTGGCATCTCGTCCATCTGGGCAGCCGGGCCGTGGGTGGCGCAGGGTTGATCTTCACTGAAGCTGCCGCCGTGACCCGCGACGGCCGTATCACCCCGGAAGACCTCGGCATATGGTCCGACGACCAGATTGCGCCATTGCAGCGCATAACGCGTTTCATCAATGCCCAAGGCGCGGTGGCCGGTATTCAACTGGCCCATGCGGGACGCAAGGCGAGCACTTGGCGTCCCTGGCTGGGCAAGCAGGGCAGTATCCCTGCCGATCAGGGGGGCTGGACGCCATGGGGGCCGTCGAGCATCGCTTTCGATCCTCAGCACACTCCGCCCACGCCGCTTGACGAAGCGCAGATCAAAAGCGTCATCCAGGCCTTCGTCGACGCTGCCAAACGTGCGCTGACCGCGGGTTTTTCGGTGGTGGAAATTCACGCTGCGCATGGTTACCTGTTGCACCAGTTTCTCTCGCCGCTCAGCAATCAACGTCGCGATCAATACGGAGGCTCGTTCGAGAACCGCATCCGTCTGACGCTGGAGGTCACCGAAGCCGTGCGTCAGGTATGGCCGGACGAATTGCCATTGTTCGTGCGCGTATCTGCCACCGATTGGGTGGAGGATGGCTGGAATCCGGACGAAACCGTCGAACTGGCCAAGCGGCTCAAGGCGCTGGGCGCGGACCTGGTGGATGTGTCCTCGGGCGGCACGGCGGCCAATGCGGAAATCCCCGTCGGGCCGGGGTATCAGACCGAATTCGCCGGGCGTGTTCGCCAGGAGTCGGGAATCGCCACCGGGACCGTGGGCATGATCACCGAACCGTATCAGGCCGACACCATTCTGCGTACCGGTCAGGCCGATCTGATTTTGCTGGCTCGCGAACTGTTGCGCGATCCGTACTGGCCCCTGCATGCCGATGACGATCTGGGAGGCCGTCAGGCGGTATGGCCGGCTCAGTATCAGCGCGCCACTCACCGCGATCAGCCGATTCACGAGTCGGACCTGCGCGACTGAGGAGCGCCCTCGTCGAGTCCCGTCTACGCTTGCCTGCAGACCAATAAGAATGGGAGCAGCAAGATGGCAGTCGTTTCATTCGGCAACGCATGCAAAACGATGGTACTGACGGTGGTGGCCTGCATGTGGGTCACCCAGGCAACGGCGGCAGGGGATGAGGCACAGGAAGCCTCTGCCGCCAGAGCCTTGTTGGACAAGGCTGTCGCACATTATCGGCAAGTGGGCGACAAGGCCTTGGCCGAGTTCAGCCGACAGGGGGAATATGTCGATGGTGAGCGCTACGTATTCGTCACCGACACCCACGGTGTGATGCTGGCCAGCGGCGGACCTTCCGTGGCGTTAATCGGGCGCGACGTTTCCTCAGTGCTCGATCCAGACCTTCAAAAAGCCTTCAAACACGTCCTGCAGACCCCCGAAAGTGCGGGTGTCCAGCAGGCTGAGTATCGTTGGCAAAACTGGCGCGATGGCAAGGTCGAGCGCAAGCGCGTGTATTTCCAGCGAGTGGGGGAGCGGATCCTGGCGGTGGGGTATTACTTGCCGCGCGCCGCCCCTGAACAGGCCAGAGCGTTGCTCGACAAGGCCGCACAGGCGCTGGAGCAGGATCAGAACGGCACGCTTGAGGCGATCAATAATCTCAAGGGTGGATTCTTGCAGGACGACCTGTACGTATTTGTCGTCAACACCACGACTAAACGTTATGTCGCACACGGCACCAACCTGCGGCTGGTCAACACTGATTTCAGCAAGGTGAAAGACCCCGAAGGCAAGCCGGTCGGATTGCCGATGCTGGAAATGATCAAGAAGCAGCCTCAGGGCGACTATGAGTATCGTTGGCGCAACCCGGTCACTGGGAAGGTCGAGCACAAACACGCTTACATGCGCAAAGTCGGGGATCTGCTCGTTGCTGTGGGGTATTACAGCGGTTGAAAAGCGCACTGGGCATGCCTTCCGTTGCGGCCCGTGCGAGGGTGCCTGTGTGCTCGCTTCCTTCTGCGCCAACCGGGCGTCACCGATCCTTGTCGGCGCGCCCCCTCAACAGGTGATTCGGCATCCCCAGGGCCGCTGCCAGGCCGAGCACCGAAACCCCGGCGCTGGCCAGCAACAGATGCTGGAACGTCATCGCCAGTTGCGCCTGCAGCCCCGCCAGCGCGGGGCCACTCGCGGCATGCAGACTGTCCATCAACACATTGCCTGAACCGCCTTCACCAAGGGCGCCGCCGTCGACCTCGGCCAGCCCCGTTCCGGCCAGCATCACCAGCAACAGCGCCGACATGCTGGCCACGCCCACCGCCCCGCCCAATGAACGAAACAGGTTGGTGGTGCTGGTGGCCACACCCATGTCCTTGATGTCCACCGAGTTTTGAGTGCCTACCAAAGAGGTGGGAAATTGCAGCCCGCACGCGATGCCGGTGAGGACCATGAACAGGCCGGTGAGGACCACCGACTGCGCAGGTGTGAAGGCGATGCCGAGGATGGCGATCGGCATCAACAGCGCGCCGGTCAGAATGATGGGTTTGTAACGCCCGGTGTGGGATGTGCGCCGCCCGCCGAAGTAAGCGCCCATGGGCATGCCGATCGCCAGTGGCATCAGATGCAGTGCGGCACTGTCAGCGCCGCCGCCGGTGACCGTCTGGAAGCGCAGCGGCAGCAGGACGATCAGCGAAATGGCCTGGAAGCTGGTGAAGAAAATCGTGCACCAGCACAACACGGCGCTGCGGTTGGCGAATAGGTGCATCGGCAGCAGCGGCTCACGGGCCCGACGTTCGTAGAGCGTAAATGCTGCCAGCGCCAGCAAGGCGATCCCCAGTTGCAGCTGAACATGCCCATCGCGCCAACTGTGGCCTTGACCGATTTCCGTGATGCCGAGCAACAGGGCCGTCAGGCCGATGATCATGAGCACCGTCCCCAGGTAGTCAATGATCGGTTTGCGCTGTGGAACGGGAAGGCCGATGAGTGTCCGACGAGCCACCCACCAGGCCACCAGGCCCAACGGCAGGTTGATGATGAATACCCAGCGCCATGACAGGTATTCCGTCATGAAACCCCCGAGGACCGGCCCCGCCACGCTGGCGGCGGCGTACATGCTGCTGAAGTAGCCTTGGTAGCGGCCACGCTCGCGGGGCGGAACGATGTCGCCGATGATCGCCTGACTCACGGAAACCATCCCGCCTGCACCGATACCTTGCAGAACGCGCGCGAGCACCAATTGCTCCATGCTCTGGGCCATGGCGCAGAAAAGCGATGCGAGCGTGAACGTGCCCAACCCGAACAGCATCAGCCGACGACGGCCGTACAAGTCGCCGAGTTTGCCGTAAATGGGGACAGCGACGGTCAGGGCCACCATGTAGGCCGAAATGACCCAGGCAAGCAGATCGAAATCCTGGAATTGAGCGGAGATGGCCGGAATGGAAACGGCCACGATGGTCTGGTCCAGCGCGCTGAGGAAAACGGCCATCATCAGCGCAAACAGAATGCTGCGAATATCCGGGCGGGTTTGATTGAGGCTGGTCACGAACAGGGACTCGATCTGGCAGGTTGACCCGCCCAGGCTCGGCGGGAAAAGTCTGCTCAGTCTAGTCCGTTAGCTAGCTAATCGATAGCCGCCTTCGGTTGAAACCGGTGTGGCAATCAGCGCAACGCGCTGAAGCTGGCCTCTGTCGGCATACAGTGACCGAACGTGCATACGACCACGCCCCGTGGCGTCTGCCGCATCTGCTCGATCCTGTAGGCCCCGGCTGCATAGATGCTCAGCACTGTAGCAACCGCAACCACATACACCATCTGTCTTCTTATTGTGGTTCTCATGACGTGTACCTCGATCCGCGTACAAAAATCATTTTTTTGTCGGATAAGGTGAGTGTAGGCCCTCATACGTGATGATGGCGCTGCGCCGGGTATTGAATGTTTTTATCGCATTGGCCGGGGTGGCGACGGAATGACGATGGAACTTTAACGTTGTCCCGCTTGGGCTCGAAGCCAATCCAATAAAGCCTGGATCCCTGGCGTGCCCTGCGTGCGGTCTGGATAGACGAAGTAGTAGCCGGCGCCGGTCTTCAATCGCTCGTCAAAGGGGGTGACCAGACGGCCGGCCCGAAGATCCTCGCCAATGAGCGACCAGTCGCCGATCGCGATACCCGATCCTTGGGAGGCAACAGTCATGGCCAGGTCCATGGTATCGAAGTGTTGGCCCTTGCCGACATTGCCCAACTGCACGCCTGCCGCTTTCAGCCACTGGGTCCAGTCCTGTTCGTCGAGCGTGGGGTGCAACAGCATGTGCCGCTCCAGATCCGTGATCTGCGTCAGAGGTTCGGGACCGTTCAGCAACGCGGGCGCACACACCGGGGTGAGCTCTTCGTCGAGCAAGCGATGCACCTGCATCGAGTCACCGGGATGCGCCCCGTAGACCACCGCCGCATCGAAGCGCTCGCGACGGAAGTCCACGCCATGGGCAATGGTGGTCGTCAGTTCCACTGGCACGTCTGGCCGTTCCTTTTGCCACGTCATCAGACGGGGCAGCAACCACCGGGTAATGCACGTCGGCGCTTTCAGTTGTAACGCCTGCTGGCGAGTGCCCACATGGTCGACGGCATCCTCGATCAAGCCGAATACCTGCTCGATGCGCGGAAATAATTCACGTCCCTGGGCGGTCAGGCTCAAACCTCGGGCCTGACGATGGAACAGGGGATAGCCCAAATGGCTTTCCAGCCCTGCGATCTGGCGGCTCACGGCGCCCTGTGTGATGTGCAGTGTCTCCGCCGCTCGGGTGAAATTGCAGCATCGCGCAACCACCAAAAAGGTGTGAAGGGCGGGAAGGGGTGGCAAGCGTTTCATGGATGTCTGAAGCCATGATCTGAAAACATGGCTAAGCATGACATTTTTTGCGTTGTCACTGATACCGGGCCACGGTTCCAATGGGGCTCGCCGCCTGCTCCGGGCAACCGTGCGTGGGCGGCTTCAGGCGATCTCAAGAACGAGCAAAGGTCCAGACAAATGGCAACGTGTGGTGAAGTGTTGGTCAAGCTTCTCGAAGGGTATGGGGTGGAACGGGTATTCGGGATCCCGGGCGTGCACACCGTCGAGCTGTACCGGGGGCTGGCCAGGTCGTCGATCCGTCATATCACCCCACGCCATGAGCAAGGCGCCGGTTTCATGGCCGACGGCTATGCGCGCACCCGTGGCAAACCCGGAGTGTGCTTCATCATCACCGGCCCTGGGATGACCAACATCGCGACTGCCATGGGCCAGGCGTACGCCGACTCGATTCCCATGCTGGTGATCTCCAGTGTTCAGGCCCGCAGTCAACTGGGTGGGGGGCGCGGCAAGTTGCACGAACTTCCGGCGCAAGGCGCAATGATGGCGGGCGTTGCGGCGTTCTCTCACACATTGATGTCCGCCGCCGAACTGCCCGCGGTGCTCGCCCGTGCTTTCGCCGTATTTCAGGCGGGCCGCCCGCGACCGGTGCACATCGAAATCCCCCTGGACGTCATGGTCGAGAACGCCGACGCCCTGTTGGGCAGCGAGCCGGTGTCTATCTGCCGCGCGGGCCCGGACCCTGTCGCAATCAAGCGCATGGCCGCCTTCCTCGCTCAGGCCAAGCGCCCGTTGATTCTCGCCGGCGGTGGTGCCATCGATGCGGCCCCGGCATTGACGCAGTTGGCCGAGGCCCTGGAGGCGCCGGTTGCGCTGACGATCAATGCCAAGGGCATCCTGGCTGCCGACCATCCACTGCTGATCGGCTCCACGCAATCGTTGGATCCCGCACGCGCAATCATTGAAGCGGCCGATGTGGTCCTTGCCGTCGGCACGGAGCTGGCCGAGACCGACTATGACATCACCTTTCAAGGCCACTTCCAGATTCCCGGCACGCTGCTGCGCATCGATATCGACCCCGATCAGACCGTGCGCAATTTCCCGCCGCAGGTCGCGTTGGTCTCCGACGCGCGGACCGCGGTCGAGGCGCTGCTGAACGCCCTGGCCAATGAAACACGGGCCGAGCGCAATGCTGACTGGGGCCAAGCGCGTGCCGTGCAATTGAAGGCAACGCTGAACGCCACCTGGGATGAGGCGACGCGTGGCCAAACCTTGTTTCTGCGCACTGCGCTCGATGCGTTGCCCGATGTGGTCATCGTCGGCGACTCCACCCAGCCGGTCTACACCGGCAATCTGACGCTGGACCTGGATAAGCCCCGTCGTTGGTTCAATTCGTCCACTGGCTACGGCACGCTCGGCTATGCCTTGCCAGCAGCGGTGGGTGCGTGGCTGGGGCGCGACGACGCCCATGAGCGCGGTCCGGTGGCCTGTCTGATCGGCGACGGGGGGTTGCAGTTCACCCTGTCGGAGCTGGCCAGCGCGGTCGAAGCACGTACGCCCATCATCGTCTTGCTGTGGAATAACCAAGGCTACGAGGAAATCAAGAAGTACATGGTCAATCGGGCGATCGAGCCGGTCGGCGTGGATATTTACACCCCTGATTTCATCGGAGTCGCCAAGGCGCTGGGCTGTGCAGCGCAGACCGTCAGCGGCGTCGAGCCTTTGAAGGCCGCGTTGAGTGCAGCGGCGGCGCACACAGGGCCTACTGTGATTGAAATCGACCAACGCCTGTGGATGGAAGGATTGAAAGCATCATGAATGAAGCCGCAGATAGGCATCCGGTTTTGCAGGGGCTCTACCTCAACGGTCAATGGTGGGAGGGTAAAGAGCGTCTCGCGGTCATCAACCCGTCGACGGAAGCGCCTTTGGCAATCGTCACCGGGGGAGATGCGCAGTCAGTGGACGATGCCGTGCAGGCCTCCCGTTCGGCGTTCGACGCCTGGTCGAGGACGACGGGCGCCTTCAGGGCGGTGATTTTGCGTCGGATCGCCGCCGGTGTCGCAGAGCGGCGCGAGCGCTTGATGAGCCTTCAGTCCACCAATAATGGTAAGCCCGGTTTCGAGGCCGCCATGGACGTGGATGACGTCATTGCGACGTTCAACTATTACGCGGACCTGGCCGAGGCGGCAGACGTGCAGCAAAACCGCGAGGTGGCGCTGCCGACCGAGGCGTTTGCAGCCCGTCTGCGTCGGGAGCCGTGCGGCGTGGTGGGGTTGATCGTGCCGTGGAACTTCCCCATGGTGACCACCGCCTGGAAGCTCGCGCCTGCCTTGGCCGCCGGTTGCTGCGTGGTGCTCAAACCCTCGGAAATCACCCCGCTGGCGGAGCTTGAGCTCGCCCGGATCATTGCTGCGAGCGGCCTGCCGGACGGCGTGTTCAACCTCGTCTGCGGTACGGGGCTGGCCGTCGGCGCACCGATGGCAGGACACCCGGGCATTGCCAAGGTGTCGTTCACGGGCAGCAATGCGGTTGGCGTGCAAGTCATGCAGCGCGCCGCGGAAACGGTGAAGGGCGTGAGCCTCGAACTGGGCGGCAAATCGTCGCTGCTGGTGATGGCAGATGCTGATCTGGATCTGGCGGTTGAGCTGGCCAGTGGCGGCGGGTACTTCAACGCCGGGCAGATGTGCTCGGCGACCAGCCGTGTGTTGGTGGCTGAAGAACGCCTAGAGCCGTTTCTCCAACGCCTCGTCGCCAAAGCGCAGTCGATCAGGGTGGGCAGCCCCGAAGAGGACGGTGTCGAGATGGGGCCGCTGGTCAATCAAGCGCAGTATCGCCGGGTCGTCGATCACATTGAGACCGCAAAGGCCGACGGTGCGCGGTTGTTGTGTGGCGGACAGCGTCCGGCCAGCCAGCCTCGGGGGTACTTCCTGGAGCCGGCAGTGTTCACGCAAGTGCCGCTGAACTGTGCGCTGTGGCGCGAAGAAATCTTCGGCCCTGTGCTGTGCGTGCGCGGGTTCAGCTCCGAGGCCGAAGCCATCGCACTGGCCAATGACAGCCCGTTTGGCCTGGTTGCCAGCGTGGTCAGCAGCGACAGTAGGACGGCGGACCGGGTTGCCGACGCCTTGCAGGCGGGCACGGTATGGATCAATTCACCCCAGGTGATCTTCCCCCAGACGTCTTGGGGCGGTTTCAAGCAGAGCAGCCTGGGTCGTGAGTTGGGCCCTTGGGGCATGCAAGCGTTCCAGGAAATCAAGCACGTGGTACGTGCGACTTGATTACAGCGTCTTGCGCAGGCGCGCCAAGTCCCTTAGCGGTGGTGCGCCGAACAATCGACTGTATTCGCGGCTGAATTGGGACGGGCTTTCATAGCCGACCCGGTAGCCCGCCGCGGAAGCTTCAAGGCCCTCGGCCAGCATCAGGCGCCGCGCTTCCTGCAAACGCAGCTGTTTCTGGTACTGCAGGGGGCTCATGGCGGTCACTGCCTTGAACCGATGGTGCAGAGTGGACACGCTGAGGTTCACTTCACGCGCCAGCTCTTCGATCCGCAACGGTTGCTGGAAATGGTGGTTCAACCACTTGATCGCCTGGGTCACGCGATGGGTCTGACAGTTGGAAATCGCGATTTCATACAGCCGATAGCCTTCGCTGCCCCGTAGCAACCGGTAAAGAATCTCGCGGGTGATCAGCGGCGCCAGCATGGGGATGTCTTTCGGGGTATCGAGCAGGCGAATCAGCCGGATCACCGCGTCCAGCAATTGTGCATCGATACGCTCGACATACATCCCGCGACCGCTGGGTCGGGTCGGTACGCTCATCGGCCCGGCCTCGGCGATCAGCGCATTGATGTCGGCCGGATCGATGTCCAGGCGCATGGCCAGGTGCGGTTCTTCTGGCGAGGCATACACCACCTTGCCGCTGATCGGCAGCGCCACGGAGACCACCAGGTAGTTGAGCGGATCGTAGGTGAACACTTCTCCGCCGAGGGTCACGTCCTTACGTCCCTGAGCCATGATGCACAGCGCCGGTTGCACCAGGCCGGGGACGGATTGCTGAGGCTGGTCATGGCGAACCATGAACAGCGACTTGACCACAGTCTGGAAGCTACCGTCGGTTGGTGCATGGCGGCGGATGAGGTCTGCGAGTTCGGCGCGCTGCTGTTCCATCTGCGCGCTCAATCGAGGCAGGGGAGGGGTGACAGGCATCGCGGGCGCAACAGCGGTGGGCAGCATGGGAAGTCCTCACATGAAGCATTGATGCAGCACAGCTTATTTTTGTGCAATCGCCAGCGTTAGGCGGATCCTGTCGGATGATTGCCTGATTCTGCTCCGGCTTCACCCTTCACGCGACGAAATGCCCGGCACAGCGGGGGCGATTGCTTGAAAGTCCCGTCGCCCTGTTGCCGATACTGGAGGCCCGGCCCCGCTTCTGACGACGGCCGCAGCAGAATCAGGCAATAACGGGGCAGTATTTGGCTAACTGCTATTGCGTTCTGGCACCTAATCTTCACTTCCAGCCGCAAAGACATTCTCCGTTGCGGTGGAGCTACAGGAGCACAGACCATGCACAATACTTCCGTCGTGAGCCACCTCATCTATGTGCGCGCCAGTGCAGGAAACAGCGCGCGATTGGGTGCACGTTTGAGCACATTGGTTGGCCCGTCCTCCAAAGCCTTTGGCTGTCTGCACTTCGCCTTGCAGAAATCACTGACTGAGGATGACCTGTGGGTCATCCACGGCGGATGGGCCGATGAGTCGGCGATGAATGACTGGGTGGCCGCACCTGAGCTGAAGGTGTTTGCCGAGCTGATGAGTGAGCGACTGGTCAAGAGCCTGGATTTTCAGACCTTCGCCAGCGTAGCGACAACCAGGTCCGCTTGCGGATGGCCCACTGAGCGTTTGGCGGGCTGAACTCCGACCGATAACGGCCCATTCTCCAGACCGCTGCGCCTGGCAGGAGGCGACGATGGCGCGAGCACGGGCAGAATGGAAGTCGAACGTTTAAGATGCCTGCCTCATTCTTTGAAGCAGGGTCTTTCCCAATGGCACGCAAAGCGTTTGCGCATTATGAAGCAGTTTCCGCTGCGATCCCCCGCGACGGCGGCTATGACGCCGCCATTGCCGTCAAAGCGCTCGGGGCTGGCGGCGGGCCGATCTTTCATCGGGTGCTGGCCGATCAGACATTCACCACCGCGCTGGCTGCCGACCTGGCCGCCGTCGACGAACTGGAGCGTCTGATTGACGTCACGTCCGAGGGCGAATTGATGTTCGCGCAGGATTGATAAGCTTGGTCACGCTTTGGGCCGGTACATTTTGAACAGCGCCTCCGGCCCCACTTGGAAGTAATCGGCTGGGCCGCCTCCGCGCAAGATGGGCTCACCGGCTGCCGTGTCGTAGACCCCCTCCTTAAGCAACCGCTTGGCGATGTGAATCGCCACGACTTCTCCCAGAATCAACCAACTCGGCACCACCTCCTTGTCGGCCCGCTGCAGTTGGATGATCTGCGTCAGCTTGCATTCAAACGCGACGGGCGTTTCCTTGACACGCGGCACGGACACGATGCGCGACGGCTCGGCGGTGAGATTTGCCAGCTCGAATTCATTCACATCCGCGCTGACCGGTGCGCAACTGAGGTTCATCTGCTCGGCCAGCGGCCGCGTGGCTAGATTCCAGACAAATTCCTCGGTCTGCTCGATGTTGTTCAGGCTGTCTTTACGCCCGATGCTGCAGAATCCGATGATCGGCGGCACGTAATTGAACGCGTTGAAGAAACTGTAGGGCGCCAGATTGAGCTTGCCCTCAGCGTCGTGCGAGGAGATCCAACCAATGGGGCGGGGGCCAACGATGGCATTGAAGGGGTCGTGGGGCAAACCGTGCCCTTTCGAGGGTTCGTAGAAATGAATGTCGTCTGACATGGGCGTTTCCTGACGTGGGCGTAATCAGCCGTCGCGCAAGCAGCGGCTTTCGGAAGAGAGTGAGAGCCATAGTGCTTGGCATTATGGCCGGAAGCCAGGCGGCGGTAATCCAGCGAGCAAAAAAAAGCCCGGCATCAGCCGGGCGACAAAGGGAGTTTCGGGAGGTTGAACAACAATGAAGCGGTCAATCAGCCGACGCGATTAGCGCCTACATGGTCGGCGCCGTCAGCGGCCAGGCGGTTGGCACCGACGTGGTCGGAACCGTCCGCAGCTTGACGATTGGCACCTACACGGTCAGCACCGTCGGAGGCCAGGCGGTTGGCACCGACGTGGTCGGAACCATCGGCGGCTTGACGATTGGCACCTACACGGTCAGCACCGTCGGAGGCCAGGCGATTGGCACCGACGTGGTCGGAACCATCAGCGGCTTGGCGATAAGAACCTGTATGCGATGCGTTGGTGTGGGACGAGCCACCCTCGGCGACCACATTGCCTTGAATAACAGAATGATTATCGGAAGTTGGCAGAGCGAACGCGCTCGATGCCAGGATCGACAGACTAAGACCAAAGATCAGATTCGAAGTTTTCATGATGTTAGCTCCAGCAAAGTTCAATAAATTTTTCAACTTGGGTATGGAGCTAAGTTTACGCGCGTAGGGATTAAGTAGAAGTTAACAAGATTGCTATCCACCATCGCCAAAAATGATAGTTGGCTGGAGCGCCCGGTTTTAAAGCGTTTCGAGGGGTGTTGAACCGAAATGGGGCATTTTTCTTGACTTTTGGTCAGATAGGCGCTTGACAGAAATCCACTATTGTGATGCCCATTTATGATCGCGCCTTCTTCCTTCGGCGCAATCCCGGAGAGGTCCGACCGGCCACTCGGACAAGGGGGGCGTCGCAGGAAATGAGACGCGTTGAAAAGCGGGGCTTTCGACGCGCTTTGGCGCTGCAAAAAATTAAGCCCGGCGAATGCCGGGCCAAGAGGGAACAGGTGAATCTTTAACTGATGCGATTTGCGCCTACGCGATCTGCACCGTCGGCAGCGACTCGATTTGCACCAACATGGTCAGCGCCGTCTGCAGCCACACGGTTGGCACCTACTCGATCGGCGCCGTCGGAAGCCACACGATTGGCGCCTACACGGTCGGCACCGTCGGAAGCTACACGGTTGGCACCCACACGGTCAGCACCGTCGGAAGCCACGCGGTTGGCGCCTACACGGTCAGCACCGTCAGAAGCCACGCGGTTGGCGCCTACACGGTCAGCGCCGTCGGAAGCGACGCGGTTGGCACCCACACGGTCAGCACCATCAGAAGCCAGCCGACCGACGTTAGTGTGCGAAGAGCCATTTTCGGCAACAACCGGTGCATTAATCTGTTTGTGCCCTTCAACCGCAGGAAGTGCAAATGCGCTGCTTGCAAGAATCGAAAAAGCCAGGCCGAAGATCAGTTTGTTAGTTTTCATGATAGTTGCTCCAGTTCGAATAAGTAGTGGGTCACTCGGTATGGAGTTAACTTTACTCGGCTCAGAATGATTAAGAAGTCAATCGCATTGCTAGCGAACATTGCTGAAATTGATACTAGAAAAGCGTCAGCGTATTCAGCCACTTAGCGATCATCTCAGCGGAGCTGGCGTGATCGCCCTGGCAGGCTGACGGACGCGTATCTCCATCGTCCCCCTGTGCAGGAGGGCGATCGCCCCTGCCTTGACCCTGTGGATCGGCGAGATAAGCATGTTGGACAGGTGTAGATGACGAGCGCAGCACGATTGGGCAATCGTACAGCTGCGCTCGATGAAACAGCAGAGCGGTGCCACCCATGAATAGCGCGGCGGGGCAGGGATGCCGTCAGTCGGTCTCGATTCGCGAATGCTTGCGCGTGTCCTTCATGAAGACATACACCAGCAGCGAAACGGCGATACAAACGGTCACGTACCAGTAGTAGCCCGTTTCCATGCCGACGCTTTTGAACCACAAGGCGATGTACTCAGCGGTGCCGCCGAAGATTGAAACAGTCAAAGCGTAGGGCAGGCCAACACCCAGTGCGCGGATCTCGGTGGGAAAGAGCTCGGCTTTGACGACCGCGTTGATCGAGGTGTAGCCGCTGACGATGATCAGGGCGGCCATGATCAGGAAGAACGCTCCCCACCACGTTTGGATCGTGTGCAGGGTGCTCAGGATGGGGACGGTGCACAGAGTGCCCAGCACGCCGAAGGCGATGAGGATCGGCCGACGGCCGACCTTGTCCGACAGCGCGCCGATGACTGGCTGCAGGCACATGAACAGAAACAGCGTTGCGGCGGAAATGGTCGTGGAATCGGAAATGCTCATCCCGACGGTATTGACCAGGTATTTCTGCATGTAAGTCGTGTAGGTGTAGAAGGCCAGCGTGCCTCCCATGGTCAGGCCGACCACCGTCGCCAGTTCCTTGGGATGACGCATCAAGGTGCGCATCAGGCTCTCTTTCGATTTTTCCTTCTTGGCGAACGACTCGGTCTCTTCCATGCCGCGACGCAGAAACAGCGCAACCACCGCACACAGTGCGCCAATGGCGAACGGGATACGCCAGCCCCATGCGTTCAGTTGTTCGGTCGAGAGCGTTTGCTGAAGCACGATCAATACGCCCAGCGCGATCAATTGGCCCGAGATCAGCGTCACGTATTGAAAGCTGGAGTAGAAACCACGGCTTTCCTTGGTTGCCATTTCGCTCAGGTAAGTGGCCGAGGTGCCGTATTCGCCACCCACGGACAGTCCCTGCATCAGCCGCGCAAGGACCAGCAGGATCGGTGCGCCGACACCGATGGTTTCATAGCCTGGCGTCAGGGCGATGATCAGTGAGCCGAAGCACATCAGCAGTACCGACGCCATCAATGCGGCCTTGCGGCCTTTGCGGTCGGCGTACAAGCCCATCAGCCAGCCCCCGATGGGGCGCATCAAAAAGCCCACGGCGAAGATGGCGGCGGTGTTGAGCAGTTGCGCGGTGGTATCGCCCTTGGGGAAGAAGACCTTGGCGAAGTAAAGGGAGAACGCCGCGTAGACGTACCAGTCGTACCACTCGACCATGTTACCGACCGAACCGCTGAAAATGGATTTCAGGCGGCTGCCGGTGGTTTTTTGAGGCGTGGACGCGGACGTGGATTCGGCGGATGCGGAATGAGGGACGGCCATAGGGTTACCTGCAAGTCATTGTTTTTAGAAGGCGCGCAGTGATGCGGTCTGATGACTGTGATAGCAGGAGCTGTGCCAGGCCCCGAAAGGCCCGGTCTAGAAGGGCTGGCGCATTTTTGATGAGCGGAAATCCGCCGAGAGGAGGCCCTAGGATGCGCGGAATGTCGCCGATGCAACAGGCTCCACCCTGTCATCCCGCGATCATCGGGGACCCAGGCGACCGTCAGGTAAGAACTGTTCCCGCGTCAGACCATGGCGCTGCATCTTTTCATTCAAGGTTCGCCGGGGCAGTTGCAGCTCGTTCAGAACGGCTTTGATGTCACCGCAATGCCGGCTCAACGCAGCGCGCAGGCAATGGGCCTCGAACGCTTCCTGGCGGGCCACCAGCGATTGGCCTTCCGGAGCTTCGACCGAAGCTGGATTTTCCAGTCCCAGCACTTGCCGTTCGGCAGCATTGGCCAGTTCGCGGACGTTACCGGGCCAGTCGTGGCTGAGTAAGTGCCCCAACTGTGCACCGCTGAGCGTCGGTGCATTTCGGCCTAGACGCTCAGCGGCCTGGCGCGCGAAATGGCTGAACAGGAGGGGAATGTCTTCGCGCCGCTCGCGTAGGGGAGGGAGTCGCAATTCAGCGATGTTCAGCCGATAGGCCAGATCCTCGCGGAAGCGGCCCGCGCGAGCCTCGTCGAGCAGATCGGGTTTGGTCGCCGCGACGATGCGCAGGTCGACCTCAATGCTCTGGTTCGAGCCCAGCCGCTCCAGGCGTCGCTCCTGAATGACCCGCAACAGCTTGGCCTGCTGGGCCAGCGGCATGCTTTCGATCTCATCGAGAAACAAGGTGCCGCCATCGGCGTATTCCAGTTTGCCGATCCGCTTGCCCTGCGCGCCGGTGAAGGCGCCGCTTTCGTGACCGAACAGCTCCGCTTCGAACAACGTCTCGGGAATGGCGGCGCAGTTGACGGCCACAAACGGTTTTTTAGCGCGAGGGCCGAAGTCGTGCAGACACCGCGCGACCATCTCCTTACCACTCCCGGTTTCACCACGAATCAACACATTGACGGGCAGCGGCGCCAGGTCCAGCACGTGGCGCCGCAGCGTCTGCATCATCGGCGATACGCCCTGCAGCGTGGCCTCAAGGCGAGTCCGTGTGTCCGCCTGCGCGTGCAACCGCTGATTTTCGAGCACCAGGGCTCTCTTTTCCAACGCGCGGCGCAGGCTGGCGAGCAGCGTTTCCGGGGTGAAGGGTTTCTCCAGGAAGTCATAGGCGCCGTCGCGCATGGCCTCGACCGCCATCGGCACATCGCCATGGCCCGTCAGCAGGATCACGGGCAGTTCGGGGTCACGCGCCTGAAGTTCAGCCAGCAGTTCCAGCCCATCCATGTCCGGCATGCGCACGTCGCTGAGCACCACGCCCGGAAAGTCAACCGGCAAGCGCTTGAGACACTCGTGCGCACGGCTGAAGAGTGTCACCTCGAAACCCGATAGCGACAGCCACTGTTCGATGGCTTCTCGAATAGGCGCTTCGTCATCGACCACGATCACTGAGTTCAGCATGGCAGTTCAGCCTCTGGTGCCTTGGGCAGGGAAAAAGAAAATGCGGCGCCATCGTTCACATTGGCAGCGATCAAGCGGCCGCCGGATTCGTGGACAATCGCATACGACACCGCCAGCCCGAGTCCCAGGCCGTCGCCCACGGGTTTGGTGGTGAAGAATGGGTCGAAGACATTGCCTAGGTGCTCGTGGGCAATTCCGCCACCGTTGTCCGAGACCGAAAGCTGCCACCGACCCTGCTCGTCAGTGATCCGGATCTGCAGGCGCTTGAGCGGTTTATCGCGCATGGCATCCAGCGCATTACGCAGCAGGTTGATCAACACCTGCTCAAGCCGGATCGCGTCGCCCTGCACCCAGGCGGGACGGGTCAGGTCCAATTCAATGTCCACCCGCTCATGGCGAATTCGGGCGTCCAGAAGCAGCAGTGCCTGATCCACCACGCTCGCCAGATCCAGCCGTTCGCGCAGGCCGCTGGGGCTTTTGCGGGCGAACGTCTTGAGGTGGCCCGTGAGGGCGGCCATGCGGGTGAGTTGCTGGTCGAGCAATGCGAGCGCTTTAGCGGCGTCCTCTACGCGCCCCTGATCGAGGAGCAGGCGCAAGGTTGCCAGTTGCATCCGCTGTGCGGTCAGCGGTTGATTGATTTCGTGCGCCAGCGCCGCCGACATCTGCCCTAGCGCGGCCAGCTTGGTCGACTGCACCAGGCCTTCCTGAGCAGTCTGCAGGTCGCGGGTCCGGGCTTCGACCAACCGCTCGAGTTCTTCGCGGCTGCGTTGACGAATCCTGGCCAGCCGCCAGCGCTGGTACACGAACAGACCCGAGAAGACGAGGGTCAACCAGATGCCTGCCGCTGCCAGCGCAGCGTTGCGAAGGTCTTCGACCGCTGGCTGCGGTTTGCGCAACAGGTGCAAGGTCCAGCCTTCCGGTTGCAAGGGCAGTGATTGCCAGAGGTAGTCGGCCGTGCCATCGGGCGCGGCAATGCGGCTCAATTCGCTGTGCTCGCCGAAGGTGCGCAGGGTTTCCCGATGCAACGCGCTCAGCGGCTGTTTATCGTATTGGCGGGTGGTGCGCAGCTCGAGCAGATCCGGATCCGACAGTGGCTGCAATATGCGATAGCGCCAGGCGGGCTGGTTGGCGATGAAGACGATGCCTTTGGCGTCGCTGACCAGCAGCACATCATCCCCTTGAGCCCACGAGTGCTCCAGATCGGGGAATTCGAGCTTGACCACCATCGCTCCGATGAACTGCCCTGCATCGTCGCGAACGGCATTCGACAGGAAGTAGCCCGGTATCCCGCTGGTCACGCCCACCGCATAGAAGCGCCCGACGCCGGTGGCTTTAGTCTGGGTGAAATACGGGCGAAAGCCGTAGTTGTGGCCAACGTAACTGCTGGGCAGTTTCCAATTACTGGCGCCAATGGCCAGCCCGTTGCGGTCAAGCAATTCTAGGGTCGATGACCGGGCCGCGCCGTTGATCTGCTCCAGTTTCACATTCAGTGCCCGGGTCGTCTTGGCGTCGACCGGACCGCTCAACGCGGCCCGCAGTTCTGGGTCAAGCGCCAGCACGGCGGGCAGCGCGCGATAGCGTTCAATCAGGGTCTGCAGGGTGTTGGCGTAGAGCGAGAGCTGTCGCTGCGCCCGTGCTGCATCGTCTTCCAGCGCATGGCGCTGCGCCTGCTGCATGGCCAGCATCGCCACGGCCACCGCACCGGCGACGATCAACAGCACGTAGAGCAGGAGGCGAGCGAGACGGGGCATGGCGGATGGCCTGTTGACCTGACGGGCGTGTCAGCCGGTGGAGACGGCAGATAAACACGATGCAGGCGATTTCATTCTGAGCGGCATTTGGATGGCTTGCCATTCGTGACGATGAGTGCTCAGCCAGAAAAGCGCGCGCTCGAATGAAATCGCACTGACCGTGCGGGCTTACTGCAGCGTGAACGTCGCCTCCTTCACGTCTTCGGAGTCCAGGCCGATCATGAGTTTGAAGTCGCCCGCCTCGGCAGCGTACTGCAGCGACGGATTGAAAAACTTCAGGTCGTCCTCGGTCAGGGTGAACGTCACGGCTTTCTCCTCACCCGGCTTGAGCATGATTTTCTGGAAGTTCTTCAGCTCTTTGACCGGGCGGCTCAACGACGCGGCGATGTCCCGCAGGTACAGCTGAACGGTGGTCTCACCCGCAACCTTGCCGATGTTCTTGACCTGGACCGTCGCGGTCAGCTTGTCTTTGCGGGTCATCTTGTTGATGGACAGGACGATGTCCGAAACGCTGAATTGCGTGTAGCTCAGGCCATAACCGAAGGGGAACAGCGGGCTGGTCGGCTCTTCGAAGTAATTCGACGTGTAATTGGAGTCGTGCACACGATAGGGCCGGCCAGTGTTCAGGTGGTTGTAATACGCAGGGACCTGACCGACCGAGCGAGGGAAGGTCATTGGCAGCTTGCCCGAGGGGTTGTAATCACCGAACAGCACGTCGGCCAGTGCATTGCCGCCTTCGGTGCCCAGGAACCAGCTTTCCACCAGCGCGTCGGCCTGTTCGTTTTCTTCGACCAGCGCCAGCGGGCGCCCATTCATCAAGACGATGACCAGCGGCTTGCCGGTGGCCTTCAGCGCTTTGAGGAGGTCACGCTGACGGCCCGGAATCTCGAGGTCCACACGGCTGGCCGCCTCATGGGACATGTTGCGCGACTCGCCCACCACTGCGACGACCACGTCCGATTGCTGCGCGACCTTGACGGCTTCGTCGATCATTTCCTGTTCGGGGCGTGGATCGATCGGGATCTGATCGTCCATCTTGTCGAGGTAGGTGATCGCTTCCTGGTTGTCAGTGACGTTGGAGCCTTTGGCGTAGAGGATCTTCGCTTTGTCTCCGACTGCATTGGCAAGGCCGTCATAGGCGCTGACCGTCTGGCGGGCAAGGCCGGCCGCCGACCAACTGCCCATCATGTCCAACGAGCTTTTCGCCAGCGGGCCGATGACGGCGATGGTGCCCTGCTTTTTCAAAGGCAGGGTGTGATTCTCGTTCTTCAGCAGCACCACGCTGCGGCGCGCCACGTCGCGGGCCTCCGCGCGGTGCAGGCGATTCTCGGCGTTGCGGTCTGCGGGGTCATCGACCGCCGCGCCGATGCGCAGATAGGGGTTGGCGAACAGGCCCATTTCCCACTTGGCACCGAGTACTTCTCTTACGGCGTTGTCGACTTCCTTGACCGACACCTCGCCACTTTTCACCAGCGCGGGCAGCTCCTCGCCGTAGGCCTTGTCGTTCATGCTCAAGTCGACGCCAGCCTTGATCGCCAGCTTCGCGGCTTCACGGAAATCCTTGGCGACGCCATGGTCGATCAGTTCCTTGATCGCCCCGTGGTCGCTGACCGTCACACCCTTGAAGCCCCAATCCTTGCGCAGCACGTCTTGCAACAGCCAGGTATTGGAGGTGGAAGGAACGCCATTGATCGAGTTCAGCGCCACCATGACGCCGCCTGCGCCGGCATCGATGGCGGCGCGGTAAGGGGGCAGGTAATCCTGTTGCATGCGCACCGGGCTCATGTCGACCGTGTTGTAGTCACGGCCGCCTTCAACGGCGCCATACAGTGCGAAATGCTTGACCGCGGCCATGATGCTGTTCGGGGCCTGGGTGCTGGTGCCCTGGAAGGCGCGGGTCATGGTCGCCGACAAGCGCGAGACCAGGTAGGTGTCTTCACCGAAGCCTTCGGAACTGCGGCCCCAGCGCGCATCACGGGTGATGTCGACCATGGGCGCGAAGGTCATGTCCACGCCATCGGCGGCCGCTTCGATGGCCGAGACGCGCCCGGTGCGGGTCACGGCATCCATGTCCCAGGTCGACGCAAGGCCCAGGCTTATCGGGAAAATGGTGCGTTGGCCGTGCACCACGTCATAGGCGAAGAACATCGGAATCTTCATGCGGCTGTTGGCGACAGCGGCATCTTGCATGGCGCGGTTGTCGGGCAACACGACGGAGTTGAACGTGCCGCCGATCTTGCCGGCCGCGATCTCTTTGACAATTTCCGACTTGGGCATTTCCGGGCCGATGCTGATCAGACGCAATTGACCGATTTTTTCTTCAAGGGTCATTTGCTTCATCAAATTGGAAATGAAGGCGTTCTTGGCTTGCAGCGTGGAGAGGTTACTGGCGGGTTTGACGGCCGTTTCAGCCCAGACGGACTGGCTGGCCAGGCCGATGACGAGACTCAGTAAACACAGCTTATTCATGTAGGCGATTCTCAAGGCGTCGGTCGGCAACTCACGCGAAATACCGTGCGGCCTTTGTTTTTGGTAAGAAACCTTTGGTTTTTGTTGTCGTCAGGACGTGCTAATCGCTGAACTCCCGGCGCGTTAGAGCATCAGTAACGCAGCGAGTTTTATCCGGCAACGGAGCGGCATGACAAAGCCTGACGACGTGATGGGCCAGGATTATGCCGAGGATCGCCCGATTTGGCTAAAGTCATGTCTGGCGAAGTGAACAAACAAGGACTTCAAGGGGCACGCAGGCCATGCAAATAGAGCGTTACGGGCACATTCGGGGTAGTCGTTACAATTTGTCACTAGCGCTGCTGATGCTGCTGAGCACGTTATTGGCCGGTTGCGGCATCAACAACATTCCCACCTACGACGAGCAGGTCAAGGCCGCTTGGGCTCAAGTGCAGAACCAATACCAGCGCCGCGCCGACCTGATTCCCAATCTGGTTGAAACCGTGAAGGGCTATGCGCGTCAGGAACAGGAAACCCTCACGGCGGTGATCGAGGCGCGCGCCAAGGCGACGTCGATTCAGGTAGATGCCAATACCCTCAACGATGCAGCCAAGCTCAAGCAGTTCCAGGATGCGCAAGGCCAACTGACCGGTGCCTTGAGCCGCTTGATGGTGGTGTCCGAGCGCTACCCCGATCTGAAATCCAATCAGAACTTCCTCGCGCTGCAGTCTCAACTCGAAGGGACGGAGAATCGGATTGCCGTGGCGCGCCGCGATTTCATCGCCGCAGTCGAGAAGTACAACACCGAGATTCGCACCTTCCCCGGTCGTCTCTGGCATTCGGTGATGTACCGCGATTTGCCGATCCGACCCAATTTCGAAGCCACCGCAGCGGGGGCCGACAAAGCCCCTGAAGTGAAATTCTGATGCGTGTCGCCCGCCATGGGTTCGCAATCGCATGGCTTGCGATGCTGCTGGGCATCTTTGCTCGACAGGCGCTCGCCGAGCCGACCTTCCCGCCCCTGACCGGGCGAGTCGTCGACATGGCCGGGATGCTCGACAACGCGAGCAAGGAACGGCTGTCGCAGATGCTGCGGGCACACGAGGAACTGACCACTGAGCAAGTCGTGGTGGTCACGGTGCCGAACCTGCAAGGTAGCGCGATCGAAGATTACGGCTACCAATTGGGTCGGCACTGGGGCATTGGTCAGAAGGGCAAGGACAACGGTGCGCTGCTGATCGTGGCCAAGGAAGAACGCAAGGTGCGCATCGAAGTGGGCTATGGGTTGGAGGATCGTCTGACGGACGCGCAATCCTCGGTCATCATCAACCAGATCATCACCCCGGCGTTCAAACAGGGCGACTTTGCCGGCGGCATCAACCGTGGGGCCGAAGCCATCGTGCAGGTTCTGGGCGGCGATCCGCTGGCCGAACCTGCGGTCGGTGCAACGGGCGGCGACGAGGTCACGGATGGGCGGATGACGCTGCTGCTGTTCGTGCTGTTCATCATCGCCTGCTACATCAGCGCACGCTACGGTGGCATCGGCCTGATCGGCTCGGGCGGTTCCAGAGGCGGGGGCTTTGGTGGTGGGGGTTCAGGCTCCGGCGGCGGCATGCGCGGGGGCGGTGGCAGCTTTGGTGGAGGCGGTGCCTCCGGGGGTTGGTAATCGATGGTACAGCGAGCGTGCAACGCATGACGTTACTCACGGAACACGAACGCCAGCAGGTTGCCAGCGCCATTGAAGCGGTGGAGCGCGCCACGGACGCGGAGCTGGTCACTGTCCTGGCGGCCAACGCCGATGACTACGCGTATGTGCCGCTGATTTGGGCCGGGCTGGCGGCGCTGTTCATTCCCGGGCTCATCAATTTCTATCCGGGCTGGCTCAGCGCCAACCAATTGCTGCTGGCGCAGATCGCCACCTTCATCGTCGTGGCGGTGGTGTGCCGTCTGCCAGCGGTCGTCACGCGGCTGGTGCCCCGCTCCGTGCGGCATTGGCGTGCGGGCAACATGGCGCGTCGGCAATTTCTAGAACAGAACCTGCATGCCACGGCGAACGGCACGGGTATGCTGATTTTCGTCAGCGAGGCCGAGCGCTATGTGGAAATCATCGTCGACGACGGGATCGCCCGACGCGTGGACGATGAGGTCTGGCGAACCCTGGTGGATGTGTTCACCCAGCAAGTGGCCCGGGGCCAGACCTTGGAGGGCTTTCTGGGCTGCATTCGCGCCTGTGGCGAGGTACTGGCCGATCAGGTGCCGGTGACGCAGCCACGCAATGAGTTGCCCAACCGTTTGGTGGTGCTGGAATAATACCCAGCCCCACATCCCTCATAAATATGCCCACCCCAGCGTCGTACCCGCCTAAAATACCGCTCTCGTATCTTTCGCTTCCCGAGGCTGTATCCGATGTCCGTCACTGCTTCCCACCCCACGCCAGCGCAGGATCACCGCGCGGATTTTCTCGGCTTGCTCGATACCTGCCTGATTCAAGGCTCGTTGATCAAGCTGGTGCTGGCCCGCTACGTGGGCGATGAGGTGGATCTACAGCGGATCATCATCAAACCGACCACGATCAAGCAGCAGCCTTGTCTCTCTTTCGTGTACCGCTACAAAACCCGCGACATCACCAAGAACCATCCGGTGGCCGACGCGCAAGCGCTTATCGCAGGCTTGCTGCCCGACGCATTCAGAAACGCCCACCTGCTGTCATTGACGGACGAAGTCCAGCTGGAATTCGGCAAAAAGGGCAAGAGCTCGCTGCACCGGACAACTTCACAACAGCAGCGCGAAGCGCCATCGGCCGGGCATGATCGTGAGAAAAAACGCTACCTGGAGTTGAGTCGCCCGTTCCTGACCGATCTGGGCGTGACCAACAGGCAGCATGAGCTGATACCGGCCATGTCGCGCAAATGGAAGCAGATCAACAAATTCATCGAAGTGTTTTCCCACGCGCTGAACCAGTCGCCGATCAAACTGGACAAGCCGGTGAGCGTGGCTGATTTCGGCTCGGGCAAAGGCTACCTGACCTTCGCCATCCATGATTACTTGCGCAACACCCTACAGGCCGAAGGCAACGTCACGGGCGTCGAGTTGCGCGAAGACATGGTGACGCTGTGCAACGACGCGGCGGGTCGGCTGGAACACCCTGGCCTGGTCTTCAAATGCGGGGACGTGCGTTCGGTCGCACCGAGCGAACTGGATGTGATGATTGCGCTGCATGCCTGTGACATTGCCACGGACTATGCCATTCACACCGGCATTCGCTCCGGGGCGTCGATCATTATGTGTTCGCCGTGCTGCCACAAACAGGTCCGCCTGCAGATCCTGAGCCCGACGCTGCTCAAGCCCATGCTGCAATACGGCCTGCACATGGGGCAGCAGGCGGAGATGGTCACTGACGCACTGCGCGCACTGCTGCTGGAGGCTTGCAGTTACGAGACCAAGGTGTTCGAGTTCATTTCGCTGGAACACACCAACAAGAACAAGATGATCCTGGCGGTCAAACGCCCCGCCGCACAGGATCCGACCGAGCTATTGGCCAGGATTCAGGAATTGAAGACGTTCTACAACATCAGTGAGCAGTGCCTGGAGACATTGCTCCAGGCGGACGGCTTGCTTGGCTAGACGCGGGTAGCCACCCTGGGCTTCGGCGCGATGACGGCAGTCTTGCGCCCGATGGCCAGGGTCACCACGACGCCAGCGGCGAAGATCCAAGTGATCGGGTCGATGTGTTCACCGAAAAACAGAGCCGAAAATGCCATCGTGAAGAACAACTGGATCAGTTGGATCTGGCTGACGCGGGCAATGCCGCCCATGGCCAGGCCGGCGTACCAGGCAAAGAAACCGATAAATTGCGAAAACAGCGAGACGTAGCCGAACGCCCACCAGGCGCCGGCGGATATCGGCCCCTGATGGTGAGCGGCCAGGTAGCCGACCGGGAGGATCAATACTGGCGCCGAAATCACCAGGGCCCAGCAGATGACTTGCCAGCCACCCATCTGCTTCGCCAGCCGCCCGCCTTCCGCATAACCCAGGCCGCCAATCGCCACGGCGCCGACCATCAGCAAATCACCGGCTTGCAGGTTACCTGCGCCGCTGATGAGCGCATACCCGAGCACCAGAACGCTGCCCATTGCGGCACAGGCCCAGAAAGCGCGGGACGGACGTTCATGAGACAGCCAGGCGGCATAGATCGCTACCAGCAAGGGTTGTAAACCGTTGACCAGTGCGCCGTGTGAGGCGGGAAGGGTTTTCATGGCCCAGGCCGATAGCACAGGGAAGCCGATGATGACCCCGGAGGCCACCACCATCAGGCCTTTGAATTGCGCAAATGTCGGCAGATGCTCCCTGCGCCACAGCAGCAATGCGCCTGCTGGAATCGCAGCGACCAAGGCGCGGCCCAGCCCATTAAGCAGCGGATGAATTTCCTGAACGACGATACGGGTCATCGGCAACGTCAGGCTGAAGATCACTACCCCGATCAGCCCGAGCAGCATGCCGGTGTTTTCGCGAGAAGACATGTCGAATCGTGCCTTGTTGTTATAAATGAGAAGGACGCCCATTCAGCCACAAACGGTGCGGTTCGCCCCTTAACAGCTACCTACAGAATCAGCCGTACACTTTGCCAGGGGAGCGCTTCAGCCGTTTCATGCGCTGCGAGCAAGTGAAGGCGAATGTTGGTGCAAAACTTGAATGCCATCTTCCTGCAACAGTTTGACGGTCAAATTGTCGCCATTCAGTTCAGTCAGGAGAGCCATCGTGTCGGGCATCGGTAAGTGGGCGTTGCAAGGTGTTGTAGTGTTCGTGTTCGCATGGCTGGCGACCGTAGCGGCCCAATGGTCAGCGAGCGTCGTCAAAACGACGAGCAGTGATCGGCTGGCCGCCTTGAGCAGCGTGCGGCTCTCCAGCGAAACGGTGGCGACTGTCGCGAGTAAAAACGTATCACGCGATGCCGTCGTGGTGACGGCCTTGTCGCAGGGGGACGAGTAACCCCGTAGAGGGTGGTCAGTCGGCTGACTATGACTGACTTCCCTTCGCCTCCACTCCGTCTCCAGCCCGCGTCACCGGCACCGACAGCCTGGGGTTGCCGAGCGGGTGTGTCAGTGCATTGAAGAATTGCAGTTCAATGTGTTGCCCTTCAAATAACGCGTGATAGTGCCTTTTCTGGTGCTGCACGAACGCGTCGTTGCGGGGCAGTATGGAGATTGCGAGCGTTTGCGGGCGGGCTTGCAGGACCGCATCGAGAATGTGCCGGTCCTGCCTGCCCAGCGCGTGGCCGAAGATGCACAACGCACCTTGGTGCCGGGCCAGTTGGGCGTGGCAATAGGCGAGGTAGTCCGAGCCGCGGATGATCTTCATCTTGTCGTCGCTGCGCCCTTCGCAGACGAACAGGGGCACATCTTCCAGTGCATTCACGGCGAAACTGCCCAGCAATGTGCTCTCCGAAGAAAGCAACTTGCGCGTGGTGCCATCGAAATGTTTGACCAGATGCATGCCGCCGTGCAGGTAAAGCACGCGGGTGGCATGGCTGTCGGTGCGATGCAGGTTGAACGTGGCATCGTCGTCGAACAAATCGTCGAACGGATGGGCACCGTGCATCACCGCCCAATAGGCCAGCAGGTCGTAGTTGGTGGAATACACCGTCTCATACTGACTCAGCGCCTGGCTGATGTGGGCGATGGTCGAAGGCTCCATCAGGCGCCACGGAATGTGGGCCGAGCGGATGCCGTGGATCAGGGCTTCCTTGATGGCGAAGTAGCGATTGCGCGGCGACGAAGAGCTGATGGTCAGCGCCGCATTGACCCGCATCGCGATCTTCAGCCCGCTGAGCACCGGTTCGAAATTCTCGGTGTCCATCGACTTGAACAACGCCAGTTCAGTCGGGCTGAGCGGCTTGTTGCGGGTGGTCTGGGCCAATTCGAACAGGGAATCGTAGGCGAAATGTTTCCACACTGCCCGACTTGCGCCATTCCCGAGCAACAGCCCCGTGCAGGGATGGGTGTTCTGTAGCTGAGCCCAATCGGACAGTTCGGCATCAAAATCGGTGAAATCCATCGTCTCGCTTCGCTTTCGGGTGAACAGGCCTGACGTAAGCCAGAACGGACTGGACTTATAGGAACACAGATGCGGCTTGTCAATCGGGCTGTCGGCGGTCGGACGCGGGAAAATCCTTCGAACTGCCGTGTGCTCCGCATTTCTAATCCATGAACCCACCAGCATCCGGCTCGCCCGGAGGTGAACATGAAGACTGATCCCGTCAATACCCCCGCAGCCCAAAGCCCAGGCCCCAATCCGAATCCGATGGAGCGCTCACGCCACAGCGAGGCCGAGCGACAGGCGGACACGTTCGAGCGAGTGGAGGGCCTCGACGAAAACGATCGTGAGACGCCGCCCCCGCAGACCTGGAAGCACCCGGATGACGGCAAAAGCCTGTCCGAGAAAGACGAGGAAATACCTCTCAAACCTTGAGAGCCGTTGGTCAAGCCAATGCTCAATCCGCCTTGAGCGGGTGTAAGGTCTTTTGGGTAAGCACCTATCACACTCTCCGAAGCGAGAGGGAGGTCCCAATGCACAGCGCAATGCTCAGCAAAACGCATTTCAACGGTTATGACGTCATCAACGTCAACAACGGCCCCTGGCGGGTCTGCACGCACCATGACCGACTTGGGTCGTTCGACACGCGGGAGGAAGCCATGGCATTTGCGGCGTCACTGCCTGCGTACAAAGAGCGAACGGCGATGGAGGGCAAGGTCGAAGGGAAGAGCGAGGGCAGTACACAAACGGTCAAGGACCGAACCAGGCATTGACGCATTCGGGCCTGGCATCACATCGCGTGGGGTCAGGCCCTGACTTCACTTTTTCAGCGAAGGGCCCGGCAATGCTGGGGGAGGTGGAGCGGGTAGAGGGAATCGAACCCTCAACTAAAGCTTGGGAAGCTTTCGTTTTACCACTAAACTATACCCGCTTTTTTTCGCGCCTTGCTCGGGAGAGCGGGTGGCCTGAGGGCCGTGACGCGTTCAGCGGGTGACTTTGTACCAGATGCCGCCTGTGAAATGAAGTGTTATCTACCTGCTTGGATCATTAAGCTTCCGATACCAAGGTAGGGATTCATTCGCCAAGGCACGTGTGCCATTGCGGGCGAATGAATCCCTGCCGATGAGACGTTGCGGTCAGATTGCTAATGCATGGTGCGTCTGGGCCTGTCGATAGCGGTCTCCGCGGGGTTCTGCAGGTGCGGCCAGGAAGCCGAGCAGGGCGCTCTGGGACTCTGCGCACGCGGCTTTGTGTTCCATGTCCAGGAAATGGCCAGCTTCTTTGATGGTAGTGAAGTGGCAATCGCGCACGTGGTTCTGAAACAGCCTCGCATCCTGCGCCGAGGTGTATTCGTCCCATTCCCCATTCATGAACATGACCGGCACGTTGATACGTTTCGCCGCCGTCAATTGTTTCTGGGTTGTGGCTTCCAGCACATGGTTGATGTGATGGTGCATCTGCGCGTACTCGTGAAGGTCCAGCGAGCTGACGTGCCTGTAGTTGAAGCGCTTGAACAGCGAGGGCAGGTGCTTGCCAATGGTGCTGTTGATCAATGCGCCCACTTCGAAGCGGTCGAACGCGCCCAAATACTGCTGGCCTCGAGTGAGGTAGTCGCGCATCGGTTCGTTGATCACCGGTGAAAACGAGCTGATCACCGCCTTTTCGATGCGCTTGGGCCGATGGGCCAGGGCGACCAGGGCCGGCGCGCCACCCCATGAGAACGACATGATGTGTTCGGCGTTGAAATGGTCGATCAGCTCTAACAGGATCTGCCCTTCGGTTTCCTTGGTGAGCGGGGCGTGGTTGAGGTTGTGGGGCTTGGATTTGCCCGCGTACGGCTGGTCATACAGCACCACGTTGAACTGCGGGTGAAGGTTGCGGACGGTTTGGGCGAATGATGCGGTCGTGGCCAGTGAGCCGTTGACCATGATGATGGTCTTTTCGGCGGCATCTGCGCGATAGAACTCCGTGTGAACCCGAAACTGGCCCTGTATATCAAGCACAGCGATTTCTGGCCTCATATCCATGTCTCCTGACGTTAAACAGGTGTGCGCGCAACTAGGTTGCACGAGTTTCGTGACAGGTAGGCAATGCCTGAAGGGAGCCCCGTGTCGGTCCTTTACGGACTGGCCGACAGGTTTTGTTGTTGGCGGGCGGTTTGTCGGCAGACGTTGCCTGCAAGGCGTACGGCCGACAAAAGGTTTCTTGGAATGCGCTCGTGACTCGTCGGTCACATGTGGACCGACGATTGGATTCAAGCAGTGGCACCCTCATCCCGCAAGTGCCGTTGGGAAATTATGAAATCTACCCGCCGAGCGGTCGAAAGACGTCAGATGTGCTGAATCTCTTCAGCGGTAAGCGCCCGGTACTCGCCGGGCTTCAACATCGGATCGAGTGTCAGAGGGCCCATGCGCTCGCGGTGCAGGCTAACCACTTTGTTGTTGAAGTAGCCGAACATGCGTTTGACCTGGTGATAGCGGCCTTCCACGATGGTCAGCCGTGCGTGATGACTGCCGAGGATGACCAACTGGGCAGGGCGGGTGGTGAGGTCTTCGTAGGCGAAGTAAAAGCCCGCCGCGAACTGTTCGATGTAATGCTGGCCAATGGGCTGTTCGGTCTCGACTTCGTACACTTTCGGCAACAGCGTCACCGGCTGAGTCAGGCGGCGTGACCATTGGCCGTCGTTGGTGATCAGCATCAGGCCTGTGGTGTTGAAGTCGAGCCGCCCGGCAATATGCAGTTCCTGCTTATCCGGTTCTTGCAGCAGATCCAGGACCGTCGGGTGGTGAGGGTCGGTGGTGGCGCTGACGCAGCCCGGTGGCTTGTGCAGCATGAAATAACGGGCAGATTTGCCCGCTTGCAACACCTCGCCATCGACTGCCACGCGGCTGAATTCGCGCACTTCATGCAGCGGCTCGCGGACGGTGGTCCCGTCGACCGTGACCCGGCCTGCGAGCAGTGCCAAGCGCACGTCTTTGCGGCTGAAACGGGGCAGATTGCTGAGAAAACGGTCGAGGCGCATGGCAGTCAGGTGCAGAAAAGCCGCATGGTACGCCGACGCACCGATCCTTGGAGAGCGAATTCTCACCCGAAAGTCCCCGAGGTTGACGCCGGCGTGAGGCATCGTTGCCTGCGACGAGTGATCCTAACACAGCGTCGGCAGGGAAGAGTGCGCGGTCAGGGGCCAGAGGGCTTTACTTCTTCAACCAGCCCTGCGCAGCGGGGGCACAGGCAGGATTGACCTCGGACGTCATCCGGCAAGTTTGCCAGCACCGCCGGGTCGAGGGTTTCAGTGAAACACCAGCAGGCGCGGTCCGCTGTGCGTGGGTCGGCCAGGGTGCAGTGATTGCGTTGGCCGCACACGGGGCACGTGTCAGGGGTGATCTCAGAGGCGCTCATGCCGGCTCCACGCTTTCAGTGCATACCCGGTTGCGGCCGCTCTGCTTGGCACTGTAAAGCGCCTGGTCCGCGCGGGCGATCAGGCTTTGCAGGGTGTCGCCAGCATGCAGTTCGGTGACGCCGAGGCTGACGGTGACTTGCAGGGCTGCCCCCCCGAACACGTAAGTATGCTGTTCGGCCAGCAGGCGAATCTTCTCGGCGACGCGTCGGGCACCATTTGAATTGGTGTCCTTGAGCAGAATGATGAACTCCTCGCCACCCCAGCGGCAAATGATGTCGCTCTCTCGCAGACAGCGACGGACATCGTCGGCAAAACCGATGAGTACTTCGTCACCTGCCAGATGACCGTAGGTGTCGTTCAACCGCTTGAAGCGGTCAAGGTCCAGCAGCATGGCCGAGAGCGATTTGCGCTCACGACGCATTTCGTCCATGGCACCCAGGGCGATCCGGTCAAAGCCTCGGCGATTGGGCAGGCCGGTCAGGCTGTCGACCATGGCCTGGGTCTCAATGCGTATCTGGAAGCGGCGAACCACGCGGTGCAGCAGGTACAACACCAGCAGCATCACGGCCAGGCAGATCGACAAGTTCAGGTACAGCGAGCGGCGAATGTCTGTCATCGCGCCGTCTTCGCGCTTGTCGACGAACAGATACCAGTTCAACTCAGGGATGTAGCGCACGTTGAGGAAATGCTCGTCACCCAGAGAAGCGTATTGATAGCTGCCGCTTTGAGGCTTGGGCATCTGCTTTTGCAAATCTTTCAGGTTCGGCAGGTCGCGCAGCGCCTGGCCTATGGCCGCGCCTTGCGGGCCGCCCTCTGCACCAGTCAATACCAGGCGCCCGAACGTGTCGACGAAATACACGCTGCGCTGGTAACGCTGTTGGTAACGGTCAATCAGCTTGATGACCGCGTCGACAGTCAGCCCGACGCCGGTCGCACCGATGAAGTTGTCGTTGTAATCGAAGACCTTGTAATTGATGAAGAACGTCAGGTTGTCCTTGTTCGCCAGGTCTGGGTCGACGTTGATTTCATAAGGCTCAGCCATGTCCCGCACTCGGTAATACCAGACATCGCGAGGCTCGTCCGGGCGAATCTTCTTCAATACGCCTTTGGCCTGGTAATAGGTCAGGCTCTGATTGGATACGAAAAAAGAGGTGTAGGCACCGTAGTGATCCATGACCTCCTTCAAGTATCGGGTCATTTGCTGCGGATCTTTTTCGCCAGCCACCACCCAGTCGCGTACGAATGTGTCGCGCGCCATCATCGAGGAAATCAGGACTGGGCGGACCAGGTCTTTCTGTATTTCCGAGTAGACCGTGTCCGACGTCAGCGGTAGCTCGGTATTGACGATGCTGTCGCGAATGGCGTCCCGCGAAGCGAAATAGCTGAGCAGGGAAGTTGCCAGAAAGCCGCTCCCCAACAGGATCACCAACGTCAACAGCAGGGAGCGTTGTGAATGTAGTGTGGAACGAAGGGGCATGACCAGTCCGCTTGAAGAGGTAATCCATCAGCCAGACATGCTAGCCTGCTGCCACCCCGAAGCGCCATGGGCCGCTGCTGTTTAACGTCCGGATTCGATGCGAAATGGGCCGGTCATTGGGCGATGCGTCACGCACACCGCCCTCTCGTCCCGTCAGCCAGCGGTGTCCAGTACCACCACTCGCTGGCCAGCGCGCACGGCCGATCCCGGTTGGACGCGGACGTCCCGAACCACGCCCGCCATGGGGGCCGTCACTGGAATTTCCATCTTCATCGACTCCAGTACCACCAGTGTCTGCCCGGCCTCCACGCGTTGGCCGATGTCCACCTGCACTTGCCACAGGTTGCCTGCGATGTGGCTGTCGATGCTGATCTCCCCGACCTCCAGCGTCGCCTCTTCAGTGATATCGGGGGTGGCCTCCTCGCTGTCGAACGTGGCTTGGCCGTTGGCGATCCATCGCTCGCGTTCCGCGTTGAAGGCCGCCTGCTGCTGGGCGCGGAACGCGGCGATGCTCGGCGCTTCCTCGGCCAGGAAAGCCTGATAATCGGCCAGCTTCAGCGTGCTGTGTTCAATCTGCAACGGATAGCGGCCCAGCGGGAAATCACGACGGATCTTCAGCAGCGCATCGGCGCTGACCGGGTAGAACCGGATCTGGTCGAAGAAACGCAGCAGCCAAGGCTTGCCGTCGAACGCTTCGACCGCGCGGTAACGGTTCCACATCTGCAAGGTGCGCCCGACGAACTGATAGCCGCCAGGCCCCTCCATGCCGTAGACGCACATGTAGGCGCCGCCGATGCCCACCGAGTTTTCGGCCGTCCAGGTGCGCGCCGGGTTGTATTTGGTGGTGACCAGGCGGTGGCGCGGGTCCAGTGGGGTGGCGACCGGCGCGCCGAGGTACACGTCACCCAGGCCCATCACCAGGTAGCTGGCGTCGAACACCGTGCGCTGCACTTCGTCCAGGTTCGGCAGGTCGTTGATGCGACGGATGAACTCAAGGTTGCTTGGACACCAAGGCGCATCCTTGCGGACCGTGGTCATGTATTTTTCGATGGCCAATTGGCACGCCGGGTCCTCCCAGGACAGCGGCAGATGCACAATACGCGAGGGCACTTGCAGGTTGTCGCTGGCGCACACCCCTTGCCACGCTTGCTCTACGATGGCCAGAAGCTCGACGAGGGGCAGCCGTTCGGGTTGGTAATGGACCTGCAACGACCGGATACCGGGGGTGAGGTCGATCACGCCATCCAACTGCCGTCCTTCCAGTGTTTGCATCAACGCGTGCCCGCGGAAGCGCAGCACCAGGTCGAGTTCCGGCGCGCCAATCTCCAGCAGCAGGTGGGTGTCGCCAGACAGGCGGGCGACGAGGCGGGTGTCGTTTTCGCCGATATCCAGAATCACCGGAGATTGGAGGGGCGCGCTTGCCCGCGATTCCGGTGTGTCAGGCGCGACATTTGTGTCAGGCAGCTCGCAATCGCGGGCAAGCGCGCTCCTACGGAAGAGTGTGCGAGCCTGCTCGACGGTGACCGGTGCGAATCGCACCTTGTCCCCCGCTTTCAACTGCCCCAACTGCCACAGGTCAGCCTCGATGATGGTCACTGGGCACACGAACCCGCCCAGGCTCGGCCCGTCAGGTCCGAGGATCACCGGCATGTCGCCGGTAAAGTCCACGGCCCCGATGGCATAGGGGTTGTCGTGAATATTGGAGGGGTGCAAGCCAGCCTCGCCGCCATCGGCGCGCACCCATTCCGGTTTTGGCCCGATCAGGCGAACGCCGGTGCGGCTGGAGTTGAAATGCACTTCCCAGTCAGTTGAAAAGAAGGTCTCGATGTAGGCTTCGGTGAAATATTCCGGCGCGCCATGGGGGCCGTAGATCACACGAATGTTGCGCACGGCGGGCAACTCCGCAACCTGTTCGACAGCCAACGACTGACCGGCATTGCGGTCCGTCAGCGCAGCGACATGCAGCACATCGCCCGCGCGCAAGGCACGACCGCCATGCCCACCAAACTGACCTAGGGTAAAGGTGCTTTTGCTGCCCAGATAATCCGACACATCCAGCCCGCCACGCAGGCACAGGTAACTGCGCGCACCGGCTCCGGCGATGGTTCCCAGGGTCAGCGTCGAGCCTGCTTTGACCAGCAGTGATTGATTCATCGGCTGCGCTTGACCATCGATGCTCAACGGAATCACTGCGCCGGTCACCGCCACCACGGCATCCGTATTGAAGCGCAGCGTCGGCCCCGTCATGGTGATTTCCAGCGCCGCGCTCCCTTCGGGATTACCGAGCAGCCGGTTGCCCAGACGCAGCGAGCGGCTGTCCATCGGTCCCGACGGCGGCACGCCAACGGCCCAATAGCCGAGGCGCCCCGGATAATCCTGCACGCTGGTCTGCGTGCCACCGCTCAACACTTCGAAGGTGTCGGCGTGATACACCAGCCCCTCAAGGCAGCGGGTCCACGGCTCGCCGCTGGCGAAAGGGGCATCGACGATGATTTGCCGCAGGTAATCGCGGTTGGTTTCCACGCCGTACAGACGGCTGGCATAGAGGGCTTGCTCGAGTGCCTGCGCCGCTGAGGCACGGTCAGGCGCCCAGGTGATCACTTTGGCGATCATCGGATCGAAAAAGGGCGGGATCTCGCAACCGGCTTCGACCCATGTGTCGATGCGCAGCGCTTTACCGTCAGCGGCAGGGAATTGCACCGACGTCAGTAGCCCCGGGCTTGGCTGAAAGTCGCGGCCCGGGTCTTCGGCGTATAGCCGCGCCTGAATCGCGTGGCCGTGGGGTTGCAGCCCGGCGCGCAATTGGGCCAGTGGCGGCAGGTCTCCGGCGGCCAGTTGCACCATCCAACTCACCAGATCCACGCCCCAGACCTGCTCGGTGACGCCGTGCTCGACCTGCAGGCGCGTGTTGACCTCAAGAAAGTAGAAGCGCTGGTCGTCGCTGTCGAACACGAACTCCACGGTTCCTGCACTGCGGTAGGCCACGGCCTTGGCCAGCGTGATCGCCGCTTCGCACAACGCTTCGGCCATGCCTGCGGGCAGGTTCGGCGCGGGCGTTTCTTCAAGGACTTTCTGGTTGCGTCGCTGCACCGAACAATCGCGAACGCCGAGGGCGATCACCTCGCCGCGACCGTCGCCGAAGACCTGCACTTCCAGATGACGAGCGCGCTGGATGTATTTTTCGATGAACACGCCCGCGTCGCTGAAGTTATTCTGGCCCAGGCGTTTTACCGCCTCGAACGACTCACTCAATTCGCTGGGGCTGCGGCAGACCCGCATACCGATCCCGCCGCCACCGGCCGTACTCTTGAGCATCACCGGGTAGCCGATGGATGCCGCGGCGTCCAGAGCGGATTCGGCGCTGTCGAGCAGTTCGGTGCCTTCGAGCATCGGCACACCGTGTTGCTTGGCCAAGGCTCGCGCCGTGTGCTTGAGGCCGAACACCCGAAGTTGCTCGGGCGTCGGGCCGACGAACGCGATGCCTGCGTCCTCGCAGGCTTGCGCAAACGCCGCGTTTTCAGACAGGAAGCCGTAACCGGGGTGAATCGCCTTGGCCCCGGACGCTTTAGCGATGGCGAGTAGCTTGTCCACCGCCAGGTAGGTGCCTGCCGCTCCCCCCTCACCCAAGCTGTGGGCCTCATCGGCTTCGAGAATGTGCAGACTGGCGGCGTCGGCTTCGGAATAGACCGCCACGCCTTTGACCTGCAAGGCGCGCAAGGTGCGCAGGATGCGGCAGGCAATGGCGCCGCGGTTGGCGATCAGCAATGTGTCGAACATGTTCTTACCCCTGGGATCGCGCGGGGCGTTCCCCAACCGGGTAGCGGGCCGTCCCGCTGTTGTACGCGTTGCACGAAGGCCGTCCCTCGCGCCAGAACCTCATTTCAGACAGCGCGAGGCGCTCAATCCCACACCAGCAGTTCGGCAGGCGTCGGGTTGTAACCGTTGCAGGGGTTGTTCAATTGCGGGCAGTTGGAGATCAGCACGATCACGTCCATCTCCGCGCGCAGTTCAACGTATTTGCCCGCGCCGGAAATCCCGTCCTCGAACGTCAGCCCACCTTCGGCCGTCACTGGCACGTTCATGAAGAAGTTGATGTTCGGGCTGATGTCGCGCTTACCCAGGCGACCATCGTGGGCACAGGCGCGCAGGTAGTTGTCGCGGCAACTGTGCATATGGCGTTTCTCGAGGGCGTAACGCACGGTATTGCTCTCTTGCGCACAGGCGCCCCCTAAGGTGTCGTGACGCCCGCAGGTGTCTTCGACGATGGTCAGCATGGGGCGCCCAAGGTTGGAATACAGCACGCTGCCTTTACTGAGGTAGACGTTGTTCTGCCGACGCAGTGTGCGTTGCACGTCGTAGCGTTCGCGAGGGTTGGCCAGGCTGTAGAACAGCGTGTCGACGGCCTGATTGCCTTCCAGATCCAGCAGGCGCAAGGTCTGCCCGGCCTTGAGTTCGGTCAGTGAAGGCTCACCGGCCGGAATGCGGGTGATGGACACGGGGGCAAGCGTGTGGTGGTGGGCGGGTGCAGTCGTCATGGCGGGCCTCCTCAGGCGAACAGTCGGTCGGTGTTGATGAAGCCGCGTACGTTTTCTTCGCGGGACGTGCGGCAGTGTTCGGCGACGCTGGCGTCGGCCTTCATCCAACTCAGCTTGACCGGCTGAGGTGCGTACACAGGGTTGGGGTCCATCGGGTGTTGCAAGGCGGTCAACACCACCAGCGTGTCCATGGGGGCGTAGAGCTCGATGTAATCCCCGGCTTGCGAATTATCCGCAGCGAACGCCAGCGTGCCGTTATCGTCGACGTCGACCCGGCTGAACAGGTTGAGGGTCATCAGCAGGTCAGGCAGGCCCAGGCCCCATTTGCCCATTTCCACCAGCAGGTTGTCGGCGCCGTTGCGGAAAAAACCGTTGCGCAGTTCCTGGTAGCGACCCTGGCCATATTTCTGTGCCACTTCATCGGCGCACAACACGCCACCGATGCTGTCGCTCCAGCCACAGGTGTCTGCGGTGATCGCCGCCAGCACCCGGCCCATGTCCGAGTACAGGCAATGGCCACGGGTGAGCTTGGCGGTGTGCTGGCATTTGAGGCTGTCGGGCAGGTTCAAACGCTCGGTTTTCTCGTGGGCGTTGAACATCGTCAGGCTGACGTTGGCGTTGCCGTTGAGGTCGGTGAGGCGCAGCAGCTCCCCGCGCTTGAGCACGAAAGACAAGTGACCGCCGCCAGGTAACACATCTTCAGCGAATACGGGAAATACAGAGGTGGAATCAGTCATGAGGAAATCCTTCAGGCCGTTTGCAGCGATTCAAGGGCCGCACGGGCGGCGCGGCGGTCGCTGTTCAGGGGAATGTCGTAAGTGATGCGGGCGCCGTAAGCACCAGGCGCATGCGGATCGTGGCGGACTTTGTCGAACACCATCAGGCGCGTGCCCAGGTTGAAGCCTTCGGAGAGGTCGTGGGTGACCATGAACACCGTCAATTGCGTCTCGCGCCACAGCTCCAGCAGCAGGGCGTGCATATCCTTGCGAATGCCTGGATCCAGCGCGCCGAACGGTTCGTCGAGCAGCAACACGCGAGGCTGCATGATCAGCGCCTGGGCGATGGCCAGGCGTTGTTGCATGCCGCCAGAAAGCTGGGTGGGGTATTTGTCCAGAGCGTGCCCCAGGCCGACTTTGTGCAGCAGCGCTGCCGCCTGTTCCCGCGCCTCGCGCTTGGCTTTGCCGAACAGGCGGCCGAGGAACGCCGAGCGAGGCAGCTCCAGGCCCAGCGCGACGTTGTTCAGCACGGACAGGTGCGGGAACACCGAATAACGCTGAAACACCACGCCGCGACTGGCATCGGGTTCGTTCGCCAGGGGCTGGCCATCGAGCAGGATCTGGCCCTTGCTGGGTACTTCCTGGCCCAGTAACAGGCGCAGAAAGGTCGATTTACCGCAGCCCGATGCGCCCACCAGCGTGCAGAATTCACCTTCGGCAATGCTCAGGTCCAAGCCTTCCAGGACCACTTGGTCGCCGTATTGCTGCCAGACGTTTTTGACCGAAATGAAGCTCATGGCCGCGCCCCCTCGTACCAGGGAAAGGCTTTGCGGGTCAGCGCCTTGAGGCCCCAATCCATCAGCCAGGCGAGGAGGGTGATCCACACGACGTAGGGGACAATCACGTCCATCGCCAGGTACCGACGAACCAGGAAGATCCGATAACCCAGACCGTCCGTGGACGCGATGGCCTCGGCCGCAATCAGGAACAACCACGCCGACCCCAGCACCAGACGCAGCGAAATCAACAGCCGCGGCAGCAGTTGCGGCAAGACCACCCGAAGAATCAGCGTCCAGGTCGAGGCGCCCAGGGTCTGCGCCTTGATCAGCAACTCAACGGGTATTTCCCGGGCCCGCTGCTCCAGGTCTCGGGCCAGCACGGGGGTGATGCCAATGACGATCAGCATCACTTTCGACAACTCGCCCAGCCCGAAGACGATGAACAGAATGGGCAGGATAGCCAACGGTGGCACCATCGACAGCACCGTCAGCAGCGGTGACAGTGGCGCCCCGAACAACGGCAGCACGCCCGAAGCGATGCCCAGGCAAAGCCCGACGACGGCACTGATGGCCAGGCCGACGCCCAAGCGTTGCAGGCTGGAGGCGGTGTCCTGCCAGAGCAGGTACTCACCGGTGCGTGTATCCGGAACGACCGCCACACGTTTGATCGCTTCCGTCATTTGCACCGCGCTGGGCAGCAGCTTGTCGTTGGGGTTTTCCGTCAGCCGTGTTGCCGAACCCGTGAAGTACGCAAACAGCAACAGGGCGAACGGCAGGATCACCAGGATCAGGCGGCTGGCACCGTCCGGACGGCGGTTAATTAGGCGCATCTGTAAATACCTGTATGAAGCCAATATTTACAACTTGCCGTCAGCAGCCATCTGCACGTAGCTCGGGTCGAAGTGCAACTTGAGGTTGCCCTTGTCGCCCTCGGTCGCGTTATTGGCGAAGGTCATGCCCACGGCGCTGGAATCCTTTGCACCTTCGCCGAGCAGGCCGTGCTCGAACGAGAAGTCCGCGACCTTGCGCATCGTCGTTTGCAGTTCCTTGCTGGTGGCGAAGGTCAGCGCCTCTTGCGGGGTGGCGAACAGTTTGGTGGTGTCCAGTTGCGACTGGAACCCGGCCAGATCGGTCCCTGAAGCTTTCGCCATGTGCTCCAGCGCTTCCTCGGCCTGGGCATTCTTCGCATTCATCAGAGCCACGACTTCGAACCAGGCGCCGGTCAGCGCTTTGCCCAATGCAGGGTTGTCCTTGAGGGTCTGCGTGTTGACCACCATCATGTCCATGATCTCGCCCGGGATCTTGCTGGAGTCGAACACCTCGGTGACGCCAGGCTTGGCTTTGATCTCCGAGAGCATCGGGTTCCAGGTCGTGACGGCCTTGACCTGCGGCGTGTCGAACGCTGCCGCGATATCGGCGTCGGAGGTGTTGACGACTTTCAGGTCTTTTTCGGTCAGGTCCACCGAGTCCAGCGCGCGGGCCAGCAGGTAGTGGGAAACGGACAGCTCTACCAGATTGACGTCCATGCCCTTGAGGTCGGCGACCTTCTTGCCTTCTCCTTTGAGCACGATGCCGTCATTGCCATTGGAGAAATCGCTGACCACCAAGGCCGTGCTTTCTACGCCACCGGCGGCCGGAATGGTCAGCGCGTCCATGTTGGTCATGGTGCAACCATCGAACTGGCCAGCGGTGTACTGGTTGATCGATTCGACGTAGTCGTTGAGCTGGGTGACTTTGACCGTGATGCCGTATTTCTTGGCCCACTTGTCGACGATTCCCTGAGTGCCTGCGTATTCCCACGGCATCCAGCCCGCATAGATAGTCCAGCAGACGTTGAAATCTTTTTTCGGGGCGGCGACGGCCGACAGGCTGATAACAGCAAAGGCGCTCGCGGTGAGCAAACGGACCAGACGGGACTTGTGCATGAATAACCTCCAGTAGCGAAAAGGGCGGGCAGGAGCACGGCGACACCACTGGTGTCCTGTCTCCCGGGCTTTTATCCCGCCGTGTAACCTCTACTGGAGGTCGCCGACTCTCGGACCAGCCACCTGCTCGTTCGAACAGGCCGGAACCCTAGTCGGCTATTGCAAATTGTGGTGCCGCGAACCTGAAATGCTCCTGCACGGCAACTGCCAAGCGAGAGACGTGCCAACCTCGCAGCTCGCCGGTTTTCAAGGGCTGCGTCGCTGATTAGGATGACATCGATTGGCCGTCTGCATTCGACTGGTGCGCTGCGCCTCTTAACAGTGCGTCAGGCGTGCGTCCCATTGCCTCCTCAACTCGCTGGCAGAGCATCGTTAAATCCAATAACTGTGGCATCGTTTGATTTTGTATTGTTTTTTTACAATGTTTTGCTTGATTGATAGTTATATGACACTTCGTCCGATCATTCAGCCAATGAGGCACCCGGTGTTCTTTTTACTGTCTTAAAGTTTGTCCTCTCACTTGTGTTGGAGGACGCCGACCAGCGCCGCTGGTTCGAGCGCCACCGCGGTCCAGGAGGCCGCCATGTATCGACGAAGCTTGCTCACCGTATTGATGACCTTGTCTCTGGCAGGATGTTACGGAGGCTATTACGAATCGGAGACCTATACGCAGCCGGTCTATAGCAGTGGCTACAGCAGCGGATATGTGTACGACGGCTATCGCACCTATGGGGCGCCCGGGGTTTATGGCTCATCGGTCTACTACGCCTCGCCACGCTATTACTCGGCGCCCCGTTACTATTCACCGCCTCGGTATTACGCGCCGCCACCTCGTTATTACGGGCCTCGCCCCGGTTACGGCGGACCTCGTCCGGGCTATGGCGGGCCTCGGCCTGGCTACGGTGGCGGTTATTGGAATGGGGGCGGCTCCGGTTACAGGCCGCCACCCGGGCCAGGTCCTCGCCCTGGTGGCCCCGGTCATGGCTGGAATGGTGGTCCCGGTGGCCGTCCGGGCGGACCCCCGGGCAGACCTCCGGGAGGAAACTTTCGCCAGGACGGCAACTTCGGCCGCGGTGGTCACGGCGGGCCAGGCGGTGGAAATCGCTGACACATGACCGTTCGGCGCTCTGAGGAGCGCCGTTTTCGTTTAGAGCATTTGCCTGGCCTGGACCTGTCCTTTCGCGTTTCATCCGTTTCCGTATCAATACCCCGACAGATCTGCCAGCGGATGTCGGCCTTCCCACACCTTTTCGAAATGGGCCTCGACCACTGCTGATGGAATTTTTGCCACGTCCTGCCAATGCCAGTGGGGGTGATGATCCTTGTCGATCAATCTGGCGCGGACACCTTCGGCAAATTCCGGGTGACGACAGCAATTGAGGCTCATCGTGTATTCCATCTGGAATACCTCGGCCAATGACAGGTGCCGAGCCCGTCGGATCTGCTCCCACACCAGCCTGGCCGTCAGCGGGCAGCCTTCGGTCAGGGTTTTGGCGGCTTTGGCGATCAGCGCGTCCTGCGCGTGCAGTTGCTGCTTGAGTGCCTCCCACGCGTTTGCGGCGTCGGCCACATCCAGCCATTCATCGATCTGTTGACGACGTGGCAACCATTGCGCTGCAGGCATTTTGCTGTGCGCCTCACGGTGCAGCGCCTTGAACAGGCTGTTGAGCTGCACGCCTGTCTGTTCTTGCCAATTCAGCTGCAACAGACGATCGATCATTTCGTCCTGTTGCTCGTCGAGCAGGAAGCGATCGGCCAGGTCGAGGTCCAATGCGTCACGGCCATTGATGTGGGCCCCTGTCAGCCCCAGGAACAACCCCAACTTGCCGGGCAGTCTGGACAGAAACCAGCTGGCACCCACATCGGGATACAGGCCGATGCTGATCTCCGGCATTGCCAGCCGACTGCTCGGCGTGACGACTCGAATACTGGCGCCCTGCAACAGCCCCATACCGCCGCCGAGTACGTAGCCGTGCCCCCAGCAAATGAGCGGTTTGGGGTAGGTGTGCAGTGCGTAGTCCAGCCGGTATTCCGCGGCGAAGAATGGGCCGGCGAGGGGCGGGACCTTCCCCGGTGTGTTGCGTCCCGCCTCCACCAGCGCACGCACATCACCGCCTGCACAAAAAGCCTTCTCGCCGTTGCCTCTGAGCAGCACGCAAACGATCTGTGGGTCGCTGGCCCAGGCATCGAGACGATCCTGCAGAGCCAGAATCATCGGCAGGGACAGCGCGTTCAGTGACTTTTCCGCGTCCAGTGTGGCGATCCCCAAACGCGCTCCGTCGGTTGCAGTCAACTCTTCGAATTGCAAGTTCATCGTGACCTCGTGTGCATGTGGCAGACGTGCAGCAAAGCTGTGAGTCCGAACCTCGGCGGGAAGTTGCACTCCGTCGTGTGCACTGGAGTGTAGGAAAGGCGCCGGGTGCTGCGCTGGAAATAATTCGCCGCAGCCCCTAAAGTCCGCGCATTGTTTTTCCGGATAAGACCATGACCGACGACGACCGCATCAAGCTGGAGCCCAGCTGGAAACAGGCTCTGCGCCAAGAGTTCGAAAAACCCTATATGGGAGAACTGCGTGAGTTTCTGCGCCAGGAACATGCTGCCGGCAAGGAAATTTATCCGCCAGGCCCGCTGATCTTCAACGCATTGAATTCGACGCCACTGGACCACGTGAAAGTCGTCATTCTCGGTCAGGACCCCTATCACGGTCCGGGCCAGGCCCACGGCTTGTGTTTTTCAGTGCAGCCAGGGGTGCCTGCACCGCCATCGCTGGTCAACATCTATAAAGAGTTGAAACGCGACCTCAACATCGACATCCCCCCTCACGGCTACCTGCAATCCTGGGCCGATCAGGGCGTCCTGATGCTCAACACGACCTTGACCGTGCAGCGGGCGAACGCGGCGTCTCACGCAGGGAAGGGGTGGCAGCACTTTACGGACAAGATCATCGAAACCGTCAGCGCCCATCAGCCGCATTTGGTGTTTTTGCTCTGGGGCTCGCATGCCCAAAGCAAAAAGAAGCTCATCGATGCGTCCAAGCACCTGATCTTGACCGCCGTCCATCCATCGCCCTTGTCGGCGTACAAGGGCTTCATCGGGTGTGGGCATTTCGGCATGGCCAACAAGTTTCTGCAACAGAATGGGCTGACGCCGATCGATTGGCGACTGCCGGAGAGCGTTTGAAAGGCATTGACGTGTAGGGAGCGCGTTATAGAACCGGCTTGCGATTCCAATTGACGTGTAGGAGCGCGTTATAGAACCGGCTGGCGATCCCAATTGATGTGTAGGAGCGCGCTTGCCCGCGATTGCGGTGTGTCATGAATGAAGACGTTGGCTGACACCCTGCTGTCGCGGGCAAGCGCGCTCCTACAAGGGTCCCGTCATAGAACCGCCTGGCGATTCCAATTGATGTGTAGGAGCGCGTTATAGAACCGGCTTGCGATTCCAATTGACGTGTAGGGAGCGCGCTTGCCCGCGATTGCGTTGTGTCATGAATGAAGGCGTGGGCTGACACCCTGCTGTGGGCTGACACCCTGCTGTCGCGGGCAAGCGCGCTTCTACAAGGGTTCCGTTATAGAACCGGCTTGCGATTCCAATACCGGAACAGCGGCTCGGCCAGGAACAGCACGAACAGCAACCGCATCACCTGCATGGCCGTCACCAATGGCACCGACAGCTGCAACACCTCTGCCGTCAGGCTCATCTCGGCAATGCCGCCTGGCATCATCCCCAATGTGAGCGAGCGCAGGTCCAGGTGTGTCGCCAGGCTGAGCAGCCAGGCGCACACTGCGGCAATGCTCATCGTCAGCGCGGTGCCCACCAGTGTGCGCGCAAGGAAGGACGGCGCGCGACGAAAGAATGCGCGGTTGAAATGACAGCCCAGTCCGCTCCCGATCAACCACTGGCCGATCTGGCTACCACCATTGGGCAGGCCGATATGCAGGTCGAAACCGATACTCACGATCGCGCTCACCAGCAACGGGCCGAATAACCAGGGGTTGGGTTGCTTCAAGCGCTGCCAACCCCACGCGACGAGCGCGCCGAGCGGGAACAGCACCGCCAGCCATGACCAGTCGACGGAAGTTGCGTGGGTGGCTGGGCTGCCATTGCCCATCAGGTATTTGAAGATCGCCGGGACGCAGAGCACGACCGCCAGGACCCTGAGGCTCTGGCCGGCCGCCACGTTGCTGAGCACAGCGCCGTTGCGGGCCCCCAGATTGACCATCTCACCCGAACCTCCGGGCATGCTGGAGAAAAATGCCGTGGCGCGGTCTTCGCCGGTGCGCAGCATCAGCCATACGCCAACAACGCTGGAAACGCTGGTCACCAGCGCGCCGATGAAGATCAGGCCGAAATGGGAAAGGACTTGTTCGATCACGGTAGGGGTGAAGTGCAGACCGATGCCGATCCCGACCACCCACTGGCCGCATTTGCGACCGCCCGGAATTTCAGCGAGCTGCCATGGGGTCAGGCAGCGAACCAGAATGATGGCGAGTAACGAGCCCACCATCCACGGTAAGGGCCAGCCGACCTGGCTGGCGAGGAATCCCCCCAGCAGGCCGACCAGCGGCGTTCCCCACCACGTTCTGAACGGGCGGTCAGGCATCGGCCAGAGCGCGACGCTGAAGCGAGCGCTTGCGCCAGATGCGCAGCAATGGCAGCACCAGCATGAACAGGGTCACCACCCACACACCCAGGGTAATCGGGCTGGACCACAGGATGTCCATCGAGCCGTTGGAGATGGACAGCGCGCGACGCAGGTTCTGCTCCATCAGTCCGCCCAGGATGAAGCCCAGCAGGATGGGTGACAGTGGGAAATCCAGCTTGCGCAGGATGTAGCCGAAGATGCCGATGCCCACCATCAGGAACAGGTCGAAGGTGGTGGCGTGGACGGCATAGACACCAATCCCCGTAATGATCGCGATGACCGGCACCAGCGCCCAATTCGGCACGGCCAGGATACGGGTGAAGATGCGGATCATCGGAATGTTCAGGATCACCAGCATGATGTTGGCGACGAACAGCGAAGCGATCAGGCCCCAGACGATGTCCGGCTGCTGTTGGAACAGCAACGGGCCGGGCGTGATGTTGTAAAGCGACAGTGCGCCAATCATCACCGCCGTGGTACCCGAACCTGGGACACCCAGGGTCAGCATCGGAACCAGTGCGCCGCATGCCGTTGCACCAATGGCGGTTTCAGGTGCCGCCAGGCCGCGCATGTCGCCTTGTCCGAATTTACCGCTCGCACCGGCGATGCGCTTCTCGGTCATGTAGGTAACCGCGCTGGCCAAGGTTGCACCGGCACCCGGGAGCACACCCATGATGAAGCCCATCAGGCCGCAGCGGATATTGACCACGAAGACCGAGCTGGCTTCCTTGAAGTTGAACAGCATGCGCCCGGTGGCCTTGACCGCTTCCTGACCGCGATGGGTTTTCTCCAGCAACAGCAGGATTTCGCTGATCGAGAACAGGCCCAGGACCAGCACCACGAACTGGATGCCGTCTGCCAGGTGGATGTTGTCCCCGGTGAAGCGATACACGCCGCTGTTGGCATCGATCCCAATGCTCGACAGGAACAGGCCAATCAGCGCCGCGATGAACGTCTTCAGCGGCCGGTCACCCGCCATGCCACCCAGGCAGACGATCGCGAAGACCATCAGGACGAAATATTCGGCGGGCCCGAACGCAATCGCCCATTTGGCCAGAAGTGGGGCGAACATCACCATGCCGCAAGTGGCGATCAGTGCACCGATGAACGAACTCCATGCCGACAACGACAGGGCGACCCCCGCCAGCCCTTGACGGGCCATCGGATAACCGTCCAGCGCCGTCATGACGGTGGAGGCCTCGCCCGGAATATTGAGCAGGATCGAGCTGATGCGCCCGCCGTATTCGCAGCCCAGGTAAACGGCGGCCAGCAGGATCAATGCCGATTCAGGCGGCAGGCCCAGTGCAAACGCGATCGGGATCAGCAGCGCGACGCCGTTGATCGGCCCAAGGCCTGGAAGCAGGCCGACGATGGTGCCGATCAGAGTGCCGGAAAGGGCGGTCACCAGGTTGTACGGGGTCAACGCGACGCCGAAGCCCTGGCCAAGATAACCAAGCGTATCCATATCAGTTCTCCAGAACGTCGAGCAGGCCAAGAGGCAAAGGCACATCCATCACTTTGTCGAAGAGCACGTACAGCAAAATGCTCATCAGCGTGGTGATGACGATGCTTGGCAACCAGCGCCCACCATAAAGCCGGGCCATGGGAATGCCGATCAGGATACTGCTGAGGACGAAGCCCAGCGGCTCGAACAACCCCGCGAACACCAGCAGCAACAGTATGCAAATGCTGATCTTGATCAGCGTCGGACGGTCCAGCGGGGGCTCGTCTTCGGAGTGCTTGATGGGCGTCGGACGGAACAGCAGGTACAGCAGTGAGATGCCCATCAAGCCCAGCATCAGCAGCGGAAACGCACGCGGGCCGACAGGTTCATAGGAAAACGGGGCCTGATAGGGCCAGGCCATGAGTGCCAGGCCAACACAGGCCAACAGCAGCACGAAGGCAAACAGTCGTTGCAAGACCATGGAAAACTCCCGGGTGGCGCCACCGCGCAGGCGGCGCACCCTTCAGTCAGTCAATAGAGAGCCGGTCGTTGAGGTCAATCACTGAATCAGGCCGAATTCCTTGGCCAGCATCTTGTATTGAGCGACTTGCTTCTTCACGTAGGTATCTAGTTCCGGGCCGGTCATGGCGAACGGGAACAACTCGCGTTGATCGCGCAACTTGGCGAAGTCTTCCGAAGCCAGCAGCTTGTCGAACGACGCTTTCCACCATTCGTAGTCTTCATCGGAGACTTTCGGGCCCAGGTAGAAGCCGCGAACCACTGGCCAAACGATGTCGTAACCCTGCTCTTTGGCCGTCGGAATGTTCTTCATTTCCGGCTCGTCCAGGCGCTCCTCGGAGAACACCGCCAACAGGCGCATGTCACCGCTCAGGATGTGCGGCATGGAGTCGGAGATGTCGGTGGAACCCACTTGAATGTGGCCGCCAAGCAAGGCGGTGGCGATTTCGCCGCCGCCTTCGAGGGCCACGTAGCGCAGGTCGCGAGGGTTGATGCCCGCGGCTTTGGCGATCAGGGCCGTTTGCATCCAGTCTTGGCTGCCGACGGTGCCGCCGGAACCGATCACCACCTTGCCTGGGTCGGCTTTCAGTGCCTTGACCAGGTCGTCCAGGGTTTTGTAGGGCGAGTCGGATTTCACGGCGATCGCGCCATAACTGGTGCCGACGGCTGCGAGCCAGCGCACTGCGCTTTCATCGAAGCGACCGAACTTGCCCTGCGCCAGGTTCAGCAACGAACCGCTGGACCAGGCCACTAGCGTGCCGGCGTCCGCAGGGCGCTGAGCGACCACGGCGTTGTAGGCCACGGCACCCACGCCACCCGGCATGTAGGTGACGCGCATCGGTTTAGTCAGGATTTTCTCGTTGACCAGCGCGCTTTGTGCCAGCTTGCACGTCAGGTCGAAACCGCCGCCTGGCGAGGCCGGGGCGATGCATTCGGGACGGTTGGGCTCCGCAGCCCAGAGTTGAGTGGCGACCAGCATGCAGCTGGCAGCGACGCTGAAACGGCGCAACGATAGGTTCATGGTCAGTCTCCGACGGAGTTGTTTTTGTTTAGGCGTTCGGTGGTCGATCAGGCAGAGGGTCGGCAGCGTGAGTCGCTTGCCGGGATCAGGAACGGGGACGTGACGATGCACTGCGCTACGCGGCAGCGAAGTGTACTTAAAACAGAACGGGATTCGGACGGCGCGGTGGCCGAAGATTGCAGTGATGGCATCACTCAGGACTCCGATATTGTTTTTATTGTTGAAAACGCATCGAGGCGTTTTTCGTCACGACCCTGGGGTTAAGAAAGCGGCAGAACGCGCAATCGTAACGAGTCGTAACTGAATGCTAAGCCGTGAAGCTTTCATCAACCTTTCAGCTACCTTTCATGAAGCTTTCATTAACGGTTTTTTGCGCGGCATGGGCTGTTTTCGACGGGTTCCAGGCCTTCACAGACGGCGCCGCGCCTGTAAACTCCGCCACCACCCAAGCCTCAATCGGGAGAAACCGATGCGTGTCCTGCTCGTCGAAGACCATTTGCAACTGGCTGAAAGCGTCGCGCTGGCGCTCAAGAGCAGCGGCCTGAACGTGGATGTTCTGCACGACGGCGTGGCCGCCGATCTGGCGTTGAGCAGCGAGGAATATGCGGTAGCGATTCTCGATGTCGGCCTGCCGCGCATGGACGGTTTCGATGTACTGGCCCGACACCGGGCGCGGGGGAAGAACACCCCCGTGCTGATGCTGACCGCCCGCAGTGACGTGAAGGACCGGGTCCATGGCCTGAACCTGGGCGCCGACGATTACCTGGCCAAGCCGTTCGAGTTGTCCGAGCTGGAAGCGCGGGTCAAGGCGCTGCTGCGTCGCAGTGTGCTCGGGGGGGAGCGTCAGCAGCGTTGTGGTGTGCTGGTCTACGACCTGGACACGCGCCGCTTCACCCTGGGCGAAGAGACCATGGCCCTGACCTCCCGCGAGCAGTCTGTACTGGAGGCGTTGATCGCCCGTCCGGGACGGGTCATGAGCAAGGAGCAACTGGCGTCCCAGGTCTTTGGCCTGGACGAGGAGGCCAGTGCCGACGCCATCGAAATCTACGTTCACCGGCTGCGCAAGAAACTCGACGGCCATCCCATTGCAATCGTGACATTTCGCGGTCTGGGCTACTTGTTGGAAAGTCGTGATGCTTAACCCTTTTCCTTCCGCGGAGAACAGCCTGCGTTGGCGTCTGCTCTGGAACCTGGGGTTGCTGTTGGTGATGCTGATGATCGCCAGCGGGCTGAGCGCCTACTGGAACGGGCGGGAAGCCGCCGACACCGCGTACGACCGCACCTTGCTGGCCTCGGCACGTACCATCGCGGCGGGTTTGTCGGAGCGGGACGGCACCTTGAGTGCCGATGTGCCTTACGTCGCCCTCGATACGTTTGCCTACGACAGTGCCGGGCGGATTTATTACCAGGTCAACGACATCAACCAAAAGTTGATTTCAGGCTACGAGAACATTCCGCCGCCCCCGCCCGGGACACCCCGCACCGATGCTTATCCCGCGTTGGCCAAGTTCTACAGCGCGCGCTATCAAGGTCAGGATGTGCGTGTGGTCAGTTTGCTCAAGGCGGTGAGCGAACCGAACATGAACGGCATCGCCGAGGTTCGTGTGGCCGAGACAGAAGAGCAGCGGGTGAACATGGCGCGCAGCCTGATGGCCGACACGCTGTTGCGCCTGGGCATGTTAGGCAGCGGCGCGTTGTTGTTGGTGTGGTTCACGGTCAGTGCCGCGCTGCGCCCGCTGGATCGCCTGAGCGCGGTGGTGGAAGAACGCCAGCCCGACGATCTGCGCTCCCTGCCCATGGTTCAGGTTCAGCACGAACTGCGTCCCCTGGTGAGTTCGCTCAACCACTTTACCGAACGGTTGCGCCTGCAGTTCGAGCGCCAGGCGCAATTCATTGCTGATGCGGCCCATGAGCTACGCACCCCGTTGGCGGCGCTCAAGGCGCGGCTGGAACTGGGGCTGCGAGATCAGGACCCCGCCATGTGGCGCGCCACGCTGGAGAACGCGGCTACTGGCACCGATAAGCTCACGCACTTGGCCAACCAGTTGCTTTCTCTGGCCCGTATCGAAAACGGCGCTCGCGCCATTGCCGAAGGCGGCGCACAACGGCTGGACCTCAGCCAACTGGCCCGTGAACTGGGCATGGCCATGGCGCCCCTGGCCCACAAACGCGGCGTTGCCCTGGCGCTGGAAGCGGACCAGCCGGTGTGGCTGAAAGGCGAACCGACATTGCTGAACGAACTGCTGAGCAACCTGGTCGACAACGCCCTCGCGCACACACCGCCTGGGGGTAACGTAGTCCTGCGGGTGTATGCGCCTTGCGTGCTGGAGGTGGAGGACGACGGGCCGGGTATTCCGCTGCACGAGCGTGATCGGGTGTTCCAGCGTTTCTACCGGCGCAACCAGCAAAGCCAAGGGGCAGGCTTGGGATTGGCGATCGTGGGCGAAATCTGCCGAGCGCATCTGGCGCAGATCACACTGCACGATGGCGCGCAGCGCGGCCTCATGGTTCGTGTGAGTTTCACTGCCGGGGAGACGGGGGTCACGTAGGCCTGCGGGTGGGCGTTGTCACGGCGGGCGGATGCGTTGGTGGCTAAATGGAAGGCTTGGCCATGCCCTCAGTAGAGCAGCGTCATGGCCTCGTTCATCTGCCCGATCAACCGACCATCCACCATGTCCAAGCCGAGTTGGCTGGCCGCAGGCATCCTGATGACGTCCAGATTGGGATAGGCCCTTCCCGTCGCTTCATGGACATGCACGGTGGCGACCTGCACCAGATCCACATAATCGGCTTGTTCTGAAACACGGTCGAAGTTTTGAAACTGCCTTGGCACGATTGCCAATGCTTCCGGGAAATCCCATGAGTGCAACAGTCGTTCGCCGATGATCGGATGGATGCGCTCGATGACGTGATTGAGGCTGATCGGGTCGGCGAGCAATTCGAAGTTGTCTTCCGCGTAGGTCAGGATCGGTAGCACCCCGATCAGGTGAATCAAACCTGCAAGCGTCGCTTTGTCGGCTTTCAGATGTGGGCGGTGCGCGCTCAGGAAATTGGCGACGCCCGCCACCTGCAGGCTCAGCTTCCAGATGTCGCGCATCTTGGTTTCGACCACCTCCGACTTGGCGTGGAACATCTGTTCCACTACCAGGCCGATCGCCAGGTTGCAGCTGTAATTGACACCCAGCCGACGTACCGCGGTCAGCACGTCGCTGACTTCGAAATTGGGCCGCAGAAGGGGGCTGTTCACCACTTTGATCAGCCGGGCAGACAATGCGGTGTCGCTGCCGATGACCTTGCTCAACTCGGCAATGCTAATTTCCGAGTCTTCCGCCGCAAGGCGGATTTTCATCGCGACTTCTGGAAGCGTTGGCAGAAACAGAGTGTCCTTTTCGATCGCCTTGGTCAGGTCCGTCTGCACCTTGTCAGCCATACTGCTCATATAGGGTCTCTGAAAGTGCGTTCAGGCCAATCCCGCGCCGCAGGGCGGCACAGGGCAGACAAGATGGGGTCAACGCTGCGTTTCAAGCTTTGCGTCCAAGGTATAGGGCAGCTCGTCCAGACGCAGTTTCGGGCCTTGTGCCGTACCGAGGTGGACGTTTCCGTCTTCAACCGCATCCGCCTGCAGCACTGCCAGCAATTCGATGTGCGAGCCTGCCTTGGCCGCCATCACGACGTTGCCGACCGAGCTGCCGTGCACCGGCGAGAACAGCTCGACGCCCGGTTCCGGCACTTCGGTGCCTTCCAGCGACAAGCGGTACTGACGACGCTTGAGCTTGCCCAGGTATTGCATGCGCGCAACGATTTCCTGACCGGTATAACAGCCTTTTTTGAAGCTCACGCCGCCAACGGCTTGAAGGTTGATCATCTGGGGGATGAATTCTTCACGGGTCTGCAGGAACACTTGGCCGATGCCGGCACGGATCTGCCCCAGCAGCCAGTCGTTCAGCGAGCCTTCCGGTACGTCGGCCGCCAGGCGGCCTTGGATGTCGGCAGCCCGCTCGGCAGGGGCCCAGAGCTCGACACGGGAAGGGGAGACGCGAATGGCAATCAGGCCGTCGGCACGCGCTACGGCGTCAGTGTCCGGTGCCAGCGCCAGGCCGAAGCGGGTCAGCGCGGCGTCCGCATCGCTCAGGCCGAAGCGCGCCCAGGCGCTGCTTTCGTCGGTCAGTTTCGATTTGGAAAACACCGCGTATTTGCGTAAGTCGAGCAACTGCGGCTCGATCAGTTCCCGGGCCATGGCCAGCACAACCCCGTCGCCTTCCAACAGGATGCGGAAACTGGACTGCATGCGACCCTTTTGGGTGCAGCGGGCGCCGAGCGAAGCCTTGGCATCACTCAGGTAATCCATGTTGCAGGTCAGTTGGCCTTGAAGAAACTTGCTGGCGTCCGCGCCGCGAACGGCGAGCACACCTTCGTGGGAGAGTGGGCAGAAAAAAGCTGAGTCGGCCATGAGTCATCGCAGGGGATAGAAGTCTGGGGCACCATCATAGTGCCCAGTGGGGGGAAATGGGTATATCCGAATGCTGATATTGGAGCGGCGTAAAAACCTGCGACTAACTGCGAGTACGCCGCGGCACGATGCGCCTGTATACTCGCCGGCACATTTGAGGAGCCTTCCATGGTCGAAGAAATTGAACTCAACCGTCTGTTCTGGCATAGCCGTCGCGGCATGCTGGAACTGGACGTTCTGCTGGTACCGTTCGTCAAAGAAGTCTACCCCTCGCTAAACGATGTCGACCGCGCGCTCTATCGTCGCCTGCTGGAATGTGAAGATCAGGACATGTTCGTCTGGTTCATGCAGCGTGGCGAGTCGGAAGATGCCGAGCTGCAACGCATGGTTCGCATGATTCTGGACCGTGTCCAGCCGAAATGACCGTTTCGAGTGCCATTGGCAGCCTTCCAAGGCGCTGCTGACGGCCTATCTCGCCACCCAGGGGCTGGCATTGGTCTCGCTGGGTTTTCTGGACATTCCGCCATGGGCCAGACTGGTCGGCGTTCTGCTGTGCCTGCTTCACGGCCTGCGAACCTGGCCATCGCTGGTCGCTAGCGAGCAGGCCTTCATGGCCTTGCGTCGCGACGGTGCCGGCTGGCACCTGTGGAGCCGACAGGGGGGGTGGCAGGCGGTTCAGCTGCGTCCCGACAGCGTCGCATTGCCAGGTCTGGTGCTGATCAGGTTTCGCCTGGTCGACCAAGGGTGGCTAGGTCGACGGTGGGTCAGAAGCGTCTGCATTCCGTGGGACGCCATGACGCCGGACGATCACCGACGCCTGCGATTGCGCCTGAAGTTCAGCCGCAGAAGGTGGGCGGTACCAGAATAGTGTCCAGTGCTTCTGGCAGCTGCGCAGGGTAGTCCAACGTGTAATGCAGCCCGCGACTTTCCTTGCGCGCCATGGCCGATGCGATCATCAACTCGGCCACCTGGGCCAGGTTGCGCAACTCGATCAGATCGCGGCTCACCTTGTAGTTGCTGTAAAACTCATCGATTTCATCCAGCAACAAGCGCACGCGGTGCTGCGCTCGCTGCAAACGCTTGTTGGTGCGAACGATACCGACATAGTCCCACATGAAGCGCCGCAACTCGTCCCAGTTATGCGCAATGATCACGTCTTCATCCGAGTCGGTCACCTGGCTGGCGTCCCACAGCGGTAACGCGGGCCGTCGGGTCACGGCGGGCAGGCGGTCAACGATGTCGGCGGCGGCCGATCGGGCGTACACGAAACACTCCAGCAACGAATTGCTGGCCATGCGGTTTGCACCGTGCAGCCCCGTAAAGCTGGTTTCGCCGATCGCGTACAGATTGGGCACATCGGTACGTCCGTGCTGATCGACCACCACACCGCCACAGGTGTAGTGCGCTGCCGGCACCACCGGAATCGGCTGGCGCGTGATGTCGATGCCAAAGGTCAGGCAGCGTTCGTAGACCGTTGGGAAATGCGTCTTTACGAAGGCTTCGGGCTTGTGGCTGATGTCCAGATAGACACAGTCGACGCCCAGTCGCTTCATCTCATGGTCGATGGCCCGCGCGACGATGTCGCGAGGCGCCAGTTCCGCGCGTTCGTCAAAACGCTGCATGAAGCGCTCGCCATTGGGCAGCCTCAGATAGGCTCCTTCACCGCGCAATGCTTCGGTGATCAGAAAGCTCTTGGCTTGGGGGTGATAGAGGCATGTGGGATGGAATTGATTGAATTCCAGGTTGCCCACGCGACAACCGGAGCGCCATGCCATGGCGATGCCATCGCCGCAGGCACCATCGGGGTTGCTGGTATAAAGGTAGACCTTCGCGGCTCCCCCCGAAGCAAGGACAGTGAACCGTGCGCTGTGGGTGTCGACTTCGCCGGTGTTTCGATCCAGCACATAGGCGCCCACGCAACCTGTGCCGTCCAGTCCCAGCCGCCGTTCGGTGATCAGATCCACCGCCACGCGCTGTTCGAGCAACTCGATATTCGGCCTGCCTTTGGCCTGCGCTAGTAACGTGCGGAAAATCGCAGCACCGGTGGCGTCGGCCGCGTGAATGATGCGGCGATGGCTGTGGCCCCCTTCGCGGGTCAGGTGGAATTCGAATCCACCATCCACGACGGCTGACGAATCGTCTCGGGTAAAAGGAACGCCCATGTCGATCAGCCATTGAATGGCCGCTCGGCTGTGCTCGACGGTGAACCTAACGGCCTCTTCATTGCACAGGCCGCCACCGGCGTTGAGGGTATCTTCAACGTGGGACTGCACCGTATCGGCGTTATCGAGGACCGCTGCCACACCGCCTTGTGCCCAAAAGGTCGAGCCGTTGGCCAGGTCGCCTTTGCTCAATACCGCGATGCGCAGATGGTCGGGCAGGGTGAGGGCGAGGCTCAACCCTGCCGCGCCGCTGCCGATGACCAGAACGTCATGCTGAAAATGTCGACTCATTATTGTTTTTCCGGCTGCTTAAAGGCCACTAGTATCCAGAGAGGGAGAACGGCACAATGGCTGGGATTTTATGGCAATTGTGAATCACAGCGGAGGCGGATTGTGCGCTACTCCGCCACCTCGTGCACGCCGTTTGGCGGCGGTTTCGACAACGGAGCCTGCCGCAATCTGGATCCCGTGAATGCGTTGATACGTGTCTTACGCTCTGAATTGAAATGTGGGAACTTTTCTTCAAGCCCCACGTTCAATAGAGGGTTGCCGATAAAGGGACAGCGTCGGCGCTGTGCCGGGGGCGTTCAAACGCCCGGGCATGCGCATTTGACGACAAGATTATTCACGCAGCCGACCTGGTTCGAGCTGCGTTTTTCGTGCGGGCTGACGACGTTCGCCGGAAACTTGCTTGAAGGGGGGAGAACTTTTGCGAAAAGCCCGAGTCTATGGTTGCGAGTCTGTGAAGCAGCCTCTGCAACACTCCTTTGAGCTCTATGAGGAGTGTTCATGCTAACCCAGGAAGAGGATCAGCAACTGGTCGAACGCGTACAGCGCGGCGACAAGCGAGCCTTTGATCTGCTAGTGGTGAAATATCAGCACAAGATTCTTGGGTTGATCGTGAGATTTGTCCACGACACCCATGAAGCCCAGGATGTCGCGCAAGAGGCTTTTATCAAGGCTTACCGTGCACTTGGGAACTTCCGCGGCGACAGTGCGTTTTATACGTGGCTGTACCGGATCGCCATCAACACGGCGAAAAACTATCTGGTGTCGCGAGGTCGGCGGCCGCCGGACAGCGATGTCAGATCTGAAGACGCGGAGTTCTACGACGGCGATCATGGCCTCAAGGACATCGAGTCGCCGGAACGTGCATTGTTGAGGGATGAGATCGAGGGCACTGTCCATCGAACCATTCAGCTACTGCCAGAAGATTTACGTACAGCTTTAACTTTGCGTGAGTTTGACGGTCTGAGTTACGAAGACATTGCGAGCGTGATGCAATGTCCGGTTGGTACCGTGCGCTCTCGCATCTTCCGCGCTCGGGAAGCCATTGATAAAGCCCTGCAGCCTTTGTTGCAGGAAACCTGAGACAGCGGCGATAGCCAAAGAGAGGAACCGCCATGAGTCGTGAAGCCCTGCAGGAATCGCTGTCCGCGGTGATGGATAACGAAGCGGACGAATTGGAATTGCGTCGAGTGCTCAATGCAATCGACGATCCGGAGACACGGGCCACGTGGTCGCGTTATCAAATTGCTCGCGCAGCGATGCATAAAGAACTGGTCATGCCTCACCTGGACATCTCGGCTGCCGTGTCGGCCGCGATTGCCGACGAGGTCAGCCCGCTGAAGGCCGGTCGTGGTCCTTGGCGTACCTTGGGTCGTTTGGCAGTGGCTGCATCGGTGACCGTTGCCGTCCTCGCCGGCGTTCGCTTGTACAATCAAGACGAGATCGCAGGTGCTCAGTTGGCACAGCAGTCGGCGCAGCCTGCCAACATCGCCATGCCTCAGGTGAAAGGGCCGGCAGTACTGGCCGGTTACACCGAGAGCGAGCCGGCGCCTGGCCCAATGGCCAGCGGCGTGCTGCAAAACCAGGCCGGGGACCAGCGTCTGCCAGGGTACCTGCGTCAACATGCTCAGCAAGCTGCGATGAAAGGCACTGAAAGCGCGCTGCCCTACGCACGTGCTGCCAGTCTGGAAAACCGTTAAGGAGGATCATGCGCGCCATCCCTCTAGTGCCGCTTCTGCTTGGTGGATGGCTGGTCCTTCCAGCTCATGCCGATGATGCGCAAGACCATCTCAAACGTCTTGCGCTGGCTGAGCAGAAGCAGAGCTTCCAAGGCACTTTCGTCTACGAACGCAATGGAAGCTTCTCCACTCATCGAATCTGGCATCGCGTCGCCGACGGCAAGGTTCGTGAACATCTTCTTCAACTCGACGGTTCCGCCCTGGAAGTCCTGCGTGTCGATGGGGTGACCCAATGCGTCAGCGGCACCTTGGAAGCGGGCGTCTCCAATCTCCCCGATTCACCTGCCCATGCTTTCGATGCGAGTAAGTTATCGGCTTGGTATGACATCAAGGTCGCCGGCACCTCTCGGGTGGCAGGGCGTCCGGCAACCGTGGTTACGTTGATTCCAAAGGATCAGCATCGCTACGGAATGGAACTGCACCTGGACAAAGACACCGGTCTGCCGCTCAAGTCGCTGTTGCTCAGTGACAAGGGGCAGTTGCTGGAGCGCTTTCAGTTCACTGATCTTCAGACGGATGCCCCCACCGATCAAATGCTCGAGCCTAGCGCTGACTGTAAGCCTGTCTCGGTCGCCAAGGGCAAGTCTGAGCCGCAGAAGCAACAGGTTGCATGGCGTTCCGATTGGTTGCCCCCTGGCTTCGAGCTGAGTAGCGCGGCAGCGCGCCGGGATCCTGATTCCAAAGCGTTGGTGACCAATCTGATGTACGACGATGGTCTTGCCCGTTTCTCTGTGTTCATCGAACCGGTCAGCGGATCGGATGCAACGGATATTCGCACTCAGTTGGGCCCTACGGTGGCGGTGTCCCGTCGTCTTTCGACGCCCAAAGGGGATGCGATGGTGACGGTCGTGGGCGAAATCCCGATCGGTACTGCAGAGCGCGTCGCGCTGTCGATGCGCAACGATGCAGCCGCGCCTGCGGCGAAGAAATAATCGGGTTGCGGAGGGAGCGCTCACTATGAAAAAGGTTTCATATTGGGCGCTTCGGCTTTTCAAGCCAGAGAATGCGGGCCTCGAGCAGAAAATTGAAATGTTTCGTGAGGTTTGCAGGTTGCAAACGCATCCTTTTTTTTCTATAGGTCAGAGCCTCGCACCTCTGGCCTTTATTGTTTTCAGCATTCAGAAAGCTGGATGAGCGTAAAACTGGCCAAGGGCGGTGCAAGCAAACGCAGTATTGCGTTTGATGGATGCTCCTCGAACCTGTCGGTTCGTACCGCTTAAACATGCTCGTTGTGAACGGGAGCCGTATGTCGATACCACGTTTGAAAACTTATTTGTCCTGGATGGCTGCCGTGCTCATGCTCGGTCAGGTCCTCACTGCGCAGGCCGAAGCCCTGCCGGACTTCACGACGCTTGTGGAACAGGCGTCTCCCGCCGTCGTAAACATCAGTACTCGCCAGAAATTGCCAGATCGTTCTGTCGCACAGGGTCAGATGCCCGACCTCGAAGGGTTGCCGCCGATGCTGCGCGAATTCCTCGAACGCAGCATGCCGCCAGGTTCGCGTTCCCCGGGCAAGGGCGATCGCCAGCGTGAAGCGCAGTCTCTGGGCTCGGGTTTCATCATTTCTGCGGATGGCTTCATCCTGACCAACAACCATGTGATCGATGGGGCTGACGAGATCCTCGTACGCCTGTCTGATCGCAGCGAAATGAAAGCCAAGCTCATCGGCACTGATCCGCGCACCGACGTCGCGGTGCTCAAGATCGACGGCAAGGACCTTCCAACCGTCAAGCTTGGCAATTCCGACAAGTTGAAAGTGGGCGAGTGGGTGCTGGCGATCGGCTCGCCGTTCGGTTTTGACCACTCGGTCACCAAAGGCATCGTCAGCGCCAAAGGCCGCAGCCTGCCGAACGATACTTACGTGCCGTTCATTCAGACCGACGTGGCGATCAACCCGGGCAACTCGGGCGGGCCGCTGTTCAACATGGCAGGTGAAGTGGTGGGTATCAACTCGCAGATCTTCACCCGCTCCGGTGGCTTCATGGGCCTGTCGTTCGCTATCCCGATCGATGTGGCCATGGACGTCGCCAATCAACTCAAGGCCAATGGCAAGGTCAATCGTGGCTGGCTAGGCGTCGTCATCCAGGAAGTGAACAAGGATCTGGCCGAGTCGTTCGGGCTCGACAAGCCGGCGGGCGCGCTGGTCGCACAGGTTCTGGAAGACGGTCCGGCAGCCAAGGGCGGCCTGCAGGTCGGTGACGTGATTCTCAGCGCCAACGGCACGCCTATCGTCATGTCTGCCGATCTTCCTCACTTGATCGGCAACCTCAAGGACGGCAGCAAGGCCGAGCTTGAAGTGATCCGTGACGGCAAGCGCCAGAAGCTGACCGTGACCGTGGGGGCGTTGCCCGCAGAGGGCGAAGAAATGGGCGCTACCGACTCGGGTGTCGAGCGCAGCAGCAACCGTCTGGGCGTTTCTGTGACCGACCTCAGCGCAGAGCAAATGAAGTCGCTGGACCTCAAGGGCGGTGTGGTCATCAAGGATGTGCAGGATGGCCCGGCGTCGCTGATCGGCTTGCAGACCGGCGATGTGATCACCCATTTGAACAATCAGGCCATTACCTCGGCCAAACAGTTCACCGAAGTGGCCAAAGGCCTGCCGAAAAACCGTTCGGTCTCTATGCGCGTCCTGCGTCAGGGTCGTGCCACATTCATCACCTTCAAACTCGCGGAATAAGCCGCCAGACGGGAGAGGAGCGGCCAGTCCGCTCCTTTTTTGTGCCGGTCGGACCATCGGTTGCCAGGCCTCGCGCGCGAGCGTGACGCCCCGCTGTTCCTTCAGGTACAATTCCCGGCTATTTTTGGCGGGCAGCCTGCCTGCACCCTTTTTCGAGTGTTGATCCGTGAGTGATTTGAGTCATATCCGCAATTTCTCCATCATCGCCCACATTGACCATGGCAAGTCGACGCTGGCTGACCGTTTCATCCAGATGTGCGGTGGTCTGAGCGAGCGCGAAATGGAAGCCCAAGTGCTTGATTCCATGGACCTGGAACGCGAACGCGGGATCACGATCAAGGCTCACAGCGTCACCCTTCACTACAAGGCGAAGGACGGAAACACCTATCAGCTCAATTTCATCGACACCCCCGGCCACGTAGACTTCACCTATGAAGTCAGCCGTTCGCTGGCTGCCTGCGAAGGTGCGCTGCTGGTGGTGGACGCTGGTCAGGGCGTGGAAGCGCAATCCGTCGCCAACTGCTATACCGCCATCGAGCAGGGTCTGGAGGTCATGCCGGTCCTGAACAAGATGGACCTGCCCCAGGCCGAGCCCGAGCGCGTCAAGGAAGAAATCGAGAAAATCATCGGCATCGACGCGACCGATGCCGTGGCATGCAGCGCGAAAAGCGGAATGGGCGTCGACGAGGTTCTGGAGCGCCTGGTTCATACCATTCCGGCCCCGACCGGCGATATCGAAGCGCCTTTGCAGGCATTGATCATTGACTCCTGGTTCGACAATTACCTGGGCGTCGTGTCTTTGGTGCGTGTGCGCCACGGACGCGTCAAGAAGGGTGACAAGATTCTGGTCAAGTCCACCGGCAAGGTTCACCTGGTCGACAGCGTGGGCGTCTTCACCCCCAAGCACACTGCCACCGCCGACCTGAAGGCGGGCGAAGTGGGCTTCATCATCGCCAGCATCAAGGACATTCATGGCGCGCCAGTGGGGGACACCCTGACCCTGTCTTCGACCCCCGAGGTCGAGGTGCTGCCTGGTTTCAAAAAGATCCAGCCTCAGGTCTACGCAGGCCTGTTCCCGGTCAGCTCCGATGATTTCGAAGATTTCCGTGACGCGCTGCAGAAGCTCACCTTGAACGATTCTTCCCTCCAGTACCTGCCGGAAAGCTCAGACGCACTGGGCTTCGGTTTCCGATGCGGTTTCCTGGGCATGTTGCACATGGAGATCATTCAGGAGCGTCTGGAGCGTGAGTATGATCTGGACCTGATCACCACCGCGCCGACGGTAATCTTCGAGCTGTTGCTCAAAACCGGTGAAACCATCTACGTCGACAACCCGTCCAAGCTGCCGGATATTTCCGCCGTCGAAGACATGCGCGAGCCGATCGTGCGGGCGAACATTCTTGTGCCTCAAGAACACTTGGGTAACGTCATTACCCTGTGCATCGAGAAGCGTGGCGTCCAGCGAGACATGCAGTTCCTGGGTGGCCAGGTGCAGGTCAGCTACGATCTGCCGATGAACGAAGTGGTGTTGGACTTCTTCGATCGACTGAAGTCCACCAGCCGAGGCTACGCCTCGCTGGACTATCATTTCGATCGTTACCAGTCAGCGAATCTGGTGAAGCTGGACGTATTGATCAACGGTGACAAGGTCGACGCCCTGGCGCTGATCGTGCACCGGGATAACGCTGCCTATAAAGGTCGAGCGTTGACCGAGAAGATGAAAGAACTGATTCCTCGTCAGATGTTCGACGTGGCAATCCAGGCTGCCATTGGTGGCCAGATTATCGCGCGTACCACTGTCAAGGCGCTCAGAAAGAACGTACTGGCCAAATGTTACGGCGGTGACGTAAGCCGTAAGAAAAAACTGCTCGAGAAGCAGAAGGCCGGTAAGAAACGCATGAAGCAGGTCGGTAACGTGGAGATTCCACAAGACGCCTTCCTCGCTGTGCTCAGGTTGGAATAAACAGGCCCTATGTCACTCAATTTTCCGCTGTTGTTGGTTATCGCCGTACTCGTGTGCGGCGTGCTGGCGTTGTTCGACCTGATCGTCCTGGCGCCGCGCCGGCGCACCGCGGTCGCGAATTATCAGGGCAGCGTGAGTCAGCCGGATATCGCGGTCGTTGAACAACTCAACAAGGAGCCTTTGCTGGTCGAATACGGCAAATCGTTCTTTCCGGTGTTGTTCATCGTGCTGGTGCTGCGGTCCTTCCTGGTGGAGCCTTTCCAGATCCCGTCCGGTTCGATGAAACCGACGCTGGAGGTGGGTGATTTCATTCTGGTCAACAAGTTCTCCTATGGCATCCGCTTGCCGGTGATCGACCTGAAAGTGATTCCGGTCAGCGATCCCCAGCGAGGCGACGTGATGGTCTTCCGCTATCCAAGCGACCCGAACGTCAACTACATCAAGCGTGTGGTCGGGCTGCCTGGTGATGTCATCCGTTACACCAATGACAAGCAGTTGTTCGTCAACGGACAGTTGGTTGCCAAGCAACTGATCGGCTCGGAGCCGGGAACGCTGGGCAGCGCCGAGTTGTACAACGAAAAGCTGGGCGAGGTTCAGCACCTGATCCGCCAGGAAATGAGCCGCTACCGCGCGCCGCCCGATCATGAATGGACGGTGCCAGCCGGGCACTACTTCATGTTGGGTGACAACCGCGACAACTCAAACGACAGTCGCTACTGGGATGATCCCAGCATTCCCAAGGACGAGCTGGGCATGGTTCCCGACCGAAACATCGTCGGCAAGGCTTTCGCGGTGTGGATGAGCTGGCCGGAGCCCAAGCTCAGTCACTTCCCGAACTTCTCGCGAGTCGGTCTGATCAAGTAACACCGATGCGGCGCTGTCTTATACAGCGCCGTATGTCATTTCTGCAGGCTATGCTGCAAAGCGGACAGGGCACGCAACAGGGAAAGACTGATCTTGAGGGCACACATGACATCTGTCGGTTCGCAAAAGGGCTTGTCGTTCATCGGATGGCTGTTACTGCTGGCCGTGCTGGCCTTCGCAGCCACGACCGCCGCCAAGTTGGTGCCGCATTACCTCGACTACCTGTCGCTGAAGAAAATCATCGAGGCGGCAGGGACTGACCGAACGGCGGATGTCAGTTCGAGTGACGATCTCTACGACTATGTGGCCAAAGGCATGCAGGTCAACAACATTCGGGATGTGGATTTGAAGAAGGCGTTAAGCGTGACGACGGAGAACAACCGGTTCCTCGCTCATTTGAAATATGAACAGCGCGAGCCGCTGATCCAGAACATCGATCTGGTGGTCAAGTTCGACCACGAATTCAGCGTAGGTAAACCGTGAGCGTTTCATTGAGTCGTCTGGAGCGTCAGCTCGGTTACACCTTTCAGAACCAGGAGTTGATGGTTCTGGCCCTGACCCACCGCAGTTTTGCCGGACGCAACAACGAGCGTCTGGAGTTTCTTGGTGACGCCATTCTCAACTTCGTCGCGGGTGAAGCGTTGTTCGAACGTTTTCCTCAGGCGCGTGAGGGGCAGTTGTCACGGCTGCGTGCGCGGCTGGTGAAAGGCGAAACCCTTGCCTTGCTCGCCCGCGGCTTTGATCTGGGCGAATACCTGCGCCTGGGATCGGGGGAGTTGAAAAGTGGCGGGTTCCGTCGCGAGTCCATTCTCGCCGATGCACTGGAAGCGCTCATCGGCGCGATCTATCTGGATTCGGACATGCAAACCGCGCGCGATCGCGTGTTGTCCTGGCTGGCCAGCGAGTTCGACAGTCTGACGCTGGTGGACACCAACAAGGACCCGAAAACCCGGCTGCAAGAGTTTCTGCAGTCCCGCGCCTGCGAGCTGCCACGATACGAAGTGGTGGACATTCAGGGCGAGCCGCATTGCCGAACCTTTTTCGTGGAATGCGAAGTGACTTTATTGAACGAGAAAAGCCGAGGACAGGGCGTCAGCCGCCGCATTGCCGAACAGGTAGCCGCCGCGTCAGCCCTTATCGCCCTCGGTGTGGAGAATGGCAATGACTGATTCATCTGCAACACGCTGTGGCTATGTCGCCATCGTCGGCCGGCCAAACGTGGGCAAGTCGACGCTGTTGAACCACATCCTCGGTCAGAAACTTGCGATCACCTCGCGCAAGCCGCAGACCACACGCCACAACATGTTGGGCATCAAGACCGAAAACGGGGTGCAGGCGATCTACGTCGACACCCCCGGGATGCACAAGGGCAGTGACAAGGCGCTCAACCGCTACATGAACAAGACGGCCTCGGCGGCGTTGAAAGACGTCGACGTGGTGATCTTCGTCGTGGACCGCACCAAATGGACCGATGAAGACCAGATGGTGCTGGAGCGTGTGCAATACGTGACTGGCCCGCTGATCGTCGCGTTGAACAAGACCGATCGCATCGAGGACAAGGCCGAATTGATGCCGCATTTGTCCTGGCTGCAGGAACAGTTGCCCAACGCGCAGATCATTCCGATTTCGGCGCAGCAAGGCTATAACCTGGAGGCTCTGGAAAAGGTCATCGCGGACGAGCTCCCGGAGAACGATCACTTTTTTCCGGAAGACCAGATCACTGACCGCAGCAGCCGTTTCCTCGCTGCCGAACTGGTGCGCGAAAAGATCATGCGCCAGTTGGGGGCGGAGTTGCCTTACCAGATCACGGTCGAGATCGAAGAATTCAAGCAGCAAGGCAAGACGCTGCACATCCACGCGTTGATTCTCGTCGAGCGGGATGGCCAGAAAAAAATCATCATTGGCGACAAGGGCGAGCGCATCAAGCGCATCGGCTCCGACGCCCGGCGTGACATGGAGGTGCTGTTCGACTCCAAAGTCATGCTCAACCTCTGGGTCAAGGTCAAAGGTGGCTGGTCCGACGATGAACGTGCCTTGCGCTCATTGGGTTACGGCGATCTCTGACGCCACGGCGACCTGTCCAGAAACGGGAGCGAGCGCGGCCGCGAACGCCGCGTGACACTGAGTTGCGGCGGGCCGTGACATCGCCCTTTCCCATGGGGCTGGTCCCACCGCCGTTTCCGTTCGACGCCCAGTTGCCGCTCATCGAGAAGCCCATGCCTCAGTCTCCCCCGGTCAGCCAGCCTGCCTATGTGTTGCACAGTAGGCCCTATCGCGAAAACAGTGCGCTGGTGGACTTCATCACACCTGAAGGCCGGTTGCGTGCGGTCTTGCGCAGTGCCAAGGGCAAGGCAGGTTCGCTCGCGCGTCCCTTCGTCCCGTTGGAGGTGGAGTTTCGCGGTCGAGGTGAGTTGAAGAACGTGGGTCGGATGGAGAGTGGAGGCATCGCCGCGTGGCTGGAGGGGGAGGTGCTGTTCAGCGGCCTGTACCTCAATGAATTGCTGATTCGGCTGCTGCCTGCCGAGGACGCGATTCCCGGCATCTTCGATCATTACACCGCAACGCTGGCCGCACTGGCGGCAGGTCGTCCGTTGGAGCCGCTGCTACGATCGTTCGAGTGGCGTCTGCTGAACGACTTGGGTTACGGTTTCGCCCTGGATATGGACGTCAACGGCGACCCTCTGGCGGCGGACGGGATGTATCGTTTGCAAGTGGATGCCGGGCTGGAGCGTGTGCATCTCTTTCAGCCTGGTCTTTTCCAAGGTGCAGAACTGCTCGCCATGTCCCAAGCCGACTGGAGTGCCCCGGGGGCGCTGGCGGCGGCCAAACGGCTGATGCGCCAAGCGCTGGCGGTGCATCTGGGGGGGCGTCCGTTGGTGAGCCGAGAGTTGTTCCGCAAGCCTTGACCACACGAATTTTCAGTCTGCAGCAAGCGGTCGACGCCTGCTTGGACGTTGCTTTCAGGAGACCAAAGTGACTCACAGTACCCGCATTCTGCTCGGCGTTAACATCGACCATGTGGCGACCCTGCGCCAGGCGCGCGGCACTCGCTACCCTGACCCGGTGAAAGCGGCACTGGACGCCGAGGAAGCGGGCGCCGATGGCATTACCGTCCACTTGCGCGAAGATCGTCGGCACATCCAGGAGCGCGATGTCCTGCTGCTCAAGGACGTGCTCCAGACGCGCATGAATTTCGAAATGGGCGTCACGGAAGAAATGATGGCGTTCGCCGAACGCATTCGGCCGGCTCATATTTGCCTGGTCCCCGAGACTCGCCAGGAACTGACCACCGAGGGCGGTCTGGATGTCGCCGGGCAGGAGGCGCGGATCAAGGCGGCGGTAGAGCGTCTGTCGGCGATCGGCAGTGAAGTTTCCCTGTTCATCGACGCCGATGAGCGCCAGATCGAAGCCTCGGCCCGTGTCGGCGCGCCGGCGATCGAACTGCACACCGGGCGATACGCCGATGCGCATACCCCGACTGAGGTGGCCGAGGAGTTGAAGCGGATTGCCGACGGTGTCGCATTGGGCCTGCAGCAAGGGCTGATCGTGAACGCAGGGCACGGGCTGCATTACCACAATGTCGAAGCGGTGGCGGCGATAAAAGGCGTCAACGAGCTCAACATCGGCCATGCACTGGTAGCCCATGCGTTGTTCGTGGGTTTCAAGGCGGCAGTGTCCGAGATGAAGGCACTGATCGTCGCGGCGGCCAAGGGGTAACGCCGCGAGGCTTTTCTAAGCGTGAGGGTGACCGTGATCGGAAGGCGGGATCACGGCTTGCGTGCAACGATGACCGCGCGGCGAGGCGCGGGCAGGCCTTCGACGGTCTTGCTGTGATCCTCCGGATCGAGGAAGTCGCTCAACGATTGGTATTTCATCCATTCGGTACTGCGCTGCTCCTGGACCGTGGTGGTGCTCACGTCCACGCAACGCACGTCCACGAAACCTGCGCGGCGCAGCCACAGTTCCAGTGCGGGCACCGAGGGCAGGAACCACACGTTGCGCATTTGCGAATAACGGTCTTCCGGCACCAGCACCTGATGCACGTCACCTTCGATCACCATGGTTTCCAACACCAGTTCTCCCCCTTTGACCAGGCAGTCCTTCAGCGCCAGAAGATGGTCGATGGGGGATTTTCGGTGATAGAGCACGCCCATCGAGAAAACGGTGTCGAAGCCTTCCAGTCGGGAAGGCAAGTCTTCCAGTGCGAAGGGCAGGTGCCAGGCGGGCAGGTCGGGCAGGTAGCGCTGCATGGCCTGGAACTGGCAGAAGAATAACCAATTGGGGTCCACGCCGATCACGCTGTCTGCCCCGGCACCCAGCATGCGCCACTGGTAGTAGCCGTTGCCGCAGCCCACATCCAGGACACGCTTGCCTACCAGATCCAAGTGAGGCGCGACCCGCGACCATTTCCAGTCCGAGCGCCACTCGGTGTCGACATGCACGCCAAACACGTCGAACGGGCCTTTGCGCCAAGGAGACAGGCCCATCAACGCCGCGCGGGTGCGGTCGCGAGTGGCGTCGTCGCAATCGGCATCGAGTGAGAAGCGGTCCTTGAGGTCGACACGCGTGGCCGCCAGGTCAGGCAAAGCATTCAACGCGCCTTGCCAGCGCTCCAGATCACCGTGGCCTTTTTCCATCTTCGCGTCGAGCTGCGCCTGCAGACCTTGGGCCCAGGTGTACAGCGGGGTGCCCGCCAGGCGGCGGACGAGTGGGGAAAGATCGATCATGGCAGGGCAATCAGAGAGGCAAAATTAAGACATTGGAACCAGGGGACGACGCTGGAGAAACCTGCGGCCAGCAACCGCTCGCGATGTTGTTCGAGGCTGTCGGGTTTCATCACGTTCTCGATGGCGCTGCGTTTCTGCGCGATTTCCAATTCGCTGTAGCCGTTGGCGCGTTTGAACGCCACATGCAAGTCAGTCAGCAGCACCTGCTGGTCATCGTCCTCGAAGCGAAGTTTTTCGGACAGGATCAAGGCACCACCGGGTAGTAAGCACTGGCGGATCCTGGTCAGCAATTCCAGGCGCTGTTCCGGTGCGATGAATTGCAGCGTGAAATTCAATGCCACGACCGAAGCGGGCTGGAAGTCCAGTGCGAGGATATCGCTCTCGATAACCTCTACCGGGAGCAACTCTTGGTGCATCGAGTTCTGCGCATTGAGGTACTCGCGGCAGCGTTCGACCATCGCGGCAGAGTTATCGACGGCGATCACCCGACAGTCGTCGGTGCGCACATGGCGACGCAGCGCTTGGGTAACGGCACCCAGAGAGCTGCCCAAGTCATACAGCACGCTGTGGGGCTGAGCGAACTGCGTTGCGAGGACCCCAAGGTTCTCGACAATGGTCGGGTAGCCCGGCACCGAGCGCTTGATCATGTCCGGGAACACCCGCACCACGTCTTCATTGAAGGCGAAGTCGGGCACCTGGGCCAGTGGCTGGGCGAATAGGCGGTCGGGTTCTTGGCTCACGGTGGTTCCGATGGATGAGGCGAAAAGTGCGGCATTTTAGACAAATGTGCCGGGATGCTGAAACCTCATCTCATCGCAGCATCGCGCATTGGATCAGCACCGGGTGCCAAGGAAACGACAATGACCTTATTTCACCGTGATTTGGCAGTCGAAAGTGCGCTCCGGGCGAACCTCTGGCGCCCAGGGCTGCTGGTAAACCATCATCAGGTGCCCAGTGCCCGGGTTGGCGGCCCTGTAGCGCCACACCGACTGACCCGAGGTCCCCACCATGCCGACATCTTCCGGCGTGTTGAACACCTCCGGGCCGAGCGCATTGAGGATCGACGGCGCAGGGTTCTGCATGAGCCAGCGGTGCCCGGTGGTGGGGTTGCTTGGCAGCATGAGCATGAGGGTCTGACCGGTCGTGAGGGTGATCGGGCAGTCGTTCTGATCTTCAAGGGAAACGATCTGTTTCGGTTGTTGAGCGCAGGCGGCCAGCAGGGCCATGCTCAGAGGGACTAGCAGACGGGCGGCGATCATGAAGGCTCCGGTCGTAGGCGGTTTGAGTCCGAGCATAACCGAAGATTGTTGATCGTTCCCACGCTCTGCGTGGTAACGCCGCTAAGGACGCTTCGCGTCCTCGTGACGCAGCGCGTCACAGGATGCATGCCCACGCAGAGCGTGGGCACGATCACTGCCTCAACTATTAGAACAACACCTTCGACACGTCGGAGAAACGTTTGGCGAAATGCACGGTGAGGCCTTCTTTCAGGTAATCCGGCAGCTCTTCGAAGTTGCCGCGGTTGGCTTCCGGCAGGATCAACTCGTAGATTTTCTGCCGCCGCGCCGCAATGACCTTTTCGCGTACCCCGCCGATAGGGAGCACGTGGCCGGTGAGGGTGAGCTCGCCGGTCATCGCCACGCCTTTTTTCGGTGCCTGATTGCGGGCCAGCGAGAGCAGGGCACTGGCCATGGTCACGCCCGCGCTCGGACCGTCCTTCGGCGTAGCGCCTTCCGGTACATGCAGGTGAACGAAGGCCTCGTCGAAAAAGCCCTTGTCGCCGCCGAATTTCGCCAGGTTCGAACTGATGTAGCTGTAGGCGATTTCGGCAGATTCCTTCATCACGTCGCCCAACTGGCCGGTGAGTTTGAAACCGCGGTTGTGGGTGTGGATGCGTGTCGCTTCGATGGGCAGCGTGGCTCCGCCCATGCTGGTCCACGCCAGGCCAGTGATGACGCCGACACCGGAGAGCACTTGTTCACTGCGGAAGACCGGCATCCCCAGCGAGGCTTCGAGGTCTTTGGGGCCGATTTTCACCACGGTGTCAGGGTTATCAAGCAGCTTGACCACGGCCTTGCGCACCAGTTTGCCCAATTGCTTCTCCAACTGGCGTACGCCCGACTCGCGTGCGTAGCCTTCGATCACGGCGCGCAGCGCGCTGTCGCTGATGGTCAGGCTGGTTTTCGCCACACCGGCCTTGGCCAGTTGTTTCGGCCAAAGGTAACGCTTGGCAATGGCCAGCTTTTCCTCGGTGATATAGCCCGACAGGCGAATCACTTCCATCCGGTCCAACAGCGGGCCGGGGATCGAGTCCAGGGTGTTGGCGGTACAGACGAACAACACTTTCGACAAGTCCAGACGCAGGTCCAGGTAGTGGTCGAGAAACTCGACGTTCTGTTCCGGATCCAGCGTTTCCAGCAGCGCCGAGGCCGGATCGCCCTGGTAGCTCTGGCCCATCTTGTCGATCTCGTCGAGCATGATGACCGGGTTCATCACCTCCATGTCCTTGAGCGCCTGCACCAATTTGCCCGGCTGGGCGCCGATGTAGGTGCGACGATGACCCTTGATTTCCGCTTCGTCGCGCATGCCGCCGACACTGAAGCGGTAGAAGGGGCGTCCCAGGGATTCGGCGATCGACTTGCCCACACTGGTCTTCCCCACCCCTGGCGGGCCGACCAGCAAGACGATGGAACCTGCGATTTCGCCCTTGTAGGCGCCCACCGCGAGAAATTCGAGTATGCGGCTCTTGATGTCATCGAGGCCTGCATGGTGCTGATCGAGCACCTTGCGCGCGTGCTTCAGGTCCAGCTTGTCTTCGCCGTAGACACCCCACGGCACTGAGCTGGCCCAGTCCAGGTAATTGCGGGTGACGGCATATTCCGGCGAGCCGGTTTCCAGCACCGAGAGCTTGTTGATTTCCTCGTCGATTCGCTTGCGCGCCTGCGGGGGCAGGGTCTTGCCCACCAGGCGCTCTTCGAACTGTTCGATGTCTGCGCTGCGATCATCCTTGGTCAGCCCGAGCTCCTGCTGAATGACCTTGAGCTGCTCCTTGAGAAAAAATTCGCGCTGGTGCTCGCCGATCTTACGGTTCACTTCGGCCGAGATTTCCTTCTGCAGCCGCGCAACTTCGACTTCCTTGCGCAGCATCGGCAGAACCTTTTCCATGCGTTTGAGCACGGGCACGCAATCCAGCACTTCCTGCAATTCAATACCGGTCGCCGACGTCAGGGCCGCCGCGAAGTCGGTTAGGGGGGACGGGTCGTTCGGGCTGAAGCGATTGAGGTAGTTCTTCAGTTCTTCGCTGTAAAGCGGATTGAGCGGCAGCAGTTCCTTGATCGCATTGATCAATGCCATGCCATACGCCTTGACTTCGTCGGTCGGCTCGTTGGGCTGATGCGGATACTCGACTTCCACCAGGAAAGGCGGACGGTGGTGCTTGAGCCAGGTTTTGATACGCACTCGGCTCAGGCCTTGGGCGACGAACTGCAACTTGCCGCCTTCGCGGCTGGCATGGTGCACCTTCACCAGCGTGCCGTACTCGGGCAATGCCTTGGTGTCGAAATGCCGCGGGTCTTCCGGGGGCGTGTCCATGAAAAACAGCGCCAGGGAGTGGTGTTCGGATTTACTCACCAACTCGAGCGTTTCGGCCCAGGGTTCCTCATTGACGATGACGGGGAGGACTTGGGCCGGGAAGAATGGACGATTGTGAATCGGGATGATGTAGACCTGATCCGGGAGATTCTGACCCGGCAGCGCCAGGCTTTTACGGTCGGCACCGATGACTTCGTGCTCATGGTCGAAGTCACCGTGCGCGGAATCTGTTTGCTGGTCGCTCATGGGGCACCTGCATCAATGGAGTTGAGGCTTAGATGGGGCAGGCGCACTCAGGTTTCAATAGCAACGGTCGATAGCCTTCAAGAGGGAAGCCGATAGAGATATATAGATCGATCGTGCTTCTCATCGGCTATCATAGTGTGATGGCGTTATGCCTGCTTTTGTCGGAGCGTTGTTCCGTCGGAGCCGTTTCATCGCGAGATGTTTCATCAACATGCCAGGGCTGGCGCTACGCTTTTACTGACCATGCCGTACTGGATGCTTGTATGAACCCTGTCGTTTCCTTGTTGTGGGTAGCCGCAACCGTTCTTTTTGGTTCCGCTGCCAGCGCGGCTTCATTGACGGCCGAATTCTTCGACCCTCAAGGCAAACCCTTGGGTGATGCGGTGTTGACGCTGCAAGGCCCCTCCGGCAAAGCCGACCTTGCTCCCAAAGCCGACATGGACCAGCGCGATCAGCGCTTTGCGCCCCACGTGCTCGCCGTGCGCACGGGCACGCAAATCAGTTTCCCCAACAGCGACAACATCCGCCATCAGGTGTACTCCTTCTCGCCAGCCAAACGCTTCGAACTGCGGCTGTATGGCGGCACACCCTCTGACCCGGTGCTCTTCGACAAGCCGGGTGTGGTCGTGCTGGGTTGCAACATCCATGACTGGATGCTCGGTTACGTGTATGTGACAGACGATCCATGGTTCGGTGTGAGCAGCGACCGAGGCACATTGACCCTCTCGCAACTGCCGCCAGGCCACTACAAAGCGACGCTCTGGCACCCCCAGGCCCCCGACATGCAGCCCGTATCAGCCGGGGAGTTCGACATTCCTCCCGGGGGGCTTCGTCAGCGGTTCACGGTCGCTGTACAGCCCAAGCCTGACGACATGCCCGCTGAGCCGGCACCCAGCGCGTTCGGCGACGCATTTCACAAAGCGGCGCACGAATGAGACGTCAGATCAGCTTTCAGGCGCGTATTGCGGGCGTTCTGATTTTGCTGCTGTTGATCGTGGTCGGCGCGGTGGTTCTTGCCGTCAAGGCCGCGACCCAGGACGCCGTGCGTAAGCAGGCGCAAGCCCAACTGGAAGTGGGCACTCGGGTATTCGAAGGCCTGCTGGAAATGCGCGGTAAACGATTGCGCGATGCGGTGCAGTTGCTGTCCAGTGATTTCGGCTTCCGTGACGCGGTCGCATCGGCTGATTCGGCCACGATCCGCTCGGTCCTGCTCAACCATGGGGCGCGCATCAATGCCAACGACATGTTCCTGTTGGGCATGGACGGTAAAGTGCTGTCCAGCACGCTGGAGCAGATTCCCGAAGGCTCGCCGTTCCCCTATTTCCAGGCCCTGCGCGATTTGAAGTCGCATAACCAGTCGATGCTCATCGTCCCTTTGCAGGGCAAGCCGCACTTGTTGGTAGAAAGTACGGTGTCGGCACCCTTGCCCATGGCGCGGGTGGTGATGGGGTTCAGCATGGACGACGACCTCGCCCAGGAACTGCATTCGCTCAGTGGCTTGCAGGTTTCGTTTCTCTCGATGGTCGATCACCGGCCGGGGGAGATCATCACCACGCAACCGCAAGACCTCAATGACAGCTTGCAGGCGCTGATGATGAGCCCGGCCAGTAACCAGATGCAGATGACCGAGCATGGCAAGCATCGCTTCTTGAGTACGCGCCTGAGCCTGGGGAATACGGGTGACAGCAATGGCGATCAGGTCGTCGCGCTGCTCCAGTGCCCGCTGGATCAAGCCATGCAGGCGTTCGCACCGCTGGATGAGAAGCTGCTCTGGATCACGGCGATCGCCCTCTTCGCGTCGCTGATTGGCACCCTGTTGTTGGCGCGTAGCGTTTCCGGGCCGGTCAGAACGCTGGCGCAGGCGGCCGAGCGGATCGGTGAAGGGGATTACAGTACGCCGGTGACCCTCGAGCGCAGCGATGAATTGGGGCTGTTGGCAGGGGCCATCAACCATATGCAGGCCGGCATCGCCGAACGTGAGAAGCAGTTGGCCCATAACGCGCTGCACGACGGGCTAACAGGCCTGCCCAACCGCGCGTTGGTCATGGAGCGTCTGGGCAGCGCCATCTCGTCTCGACGGCGTGTTGCCCTGTTGTATCTGGGCATCGATAACTTCCGCGCGATAAACGACAGCATTGGCCCGGAAGGTGTCGAGGAGCTGTTGCAGGTCATGGGTGAACAGTTGCAGTTGCCCCTGCGCCCGGGCGACACCGTGGCGCGGTTGTCCGGCAATGAGTTTCTGTTGTTGGTGCACAACGCCGAGATCGACAGCGCGGTGGCAGTGGCAGACCGCTTGCAACGGCTGTTGCTCAAGCCGCAGCACATTGCGGATCACGACATTTCATTGGACGCCTGCATCGGGATCGCTGCCTATCCCGTCCATGGCGATTCACCTTCCGAGCTGCTCAGCCGCGCGTCCATCGCCCGTCAGGATGCCACGCAGTTGCCTGGGCGTTTGCAGGTGTACGAGGACGGTCGCGACGTGGCGCACCAGCGACAGATTCGGCTCATCCGCGACCTGCGCCATGCCGCCCGTAATGGCGAACTGATGCTGCATTACCAGCCCAAGCTGGACATTCGCAACCGTCGGGCACGGCAGGCCGAAGCGCTGCTGCGCTGGCAACACCCGCAGTTCGGCAGTGTGTCCCCTGCGGAGTTCATCGTGCTGGCCGAGCGCACCGGCAGTATTCAGTTGCTGACCAACTGGGTGATCGAGGAGGCCATGCGCCAGTTGGCCGAGTGGAATCGTCGCGGCCTGCGGGTGCAACTGTCGGTGAACATCTCGGCTGACGATCTGCTCGATGGCGATCTGGCGGACCGCGTGTCCGATCTGCTCAAGCTGTACCGAGTGCCCGCCGAGCAGTTGATCTTCGAAATCACCGAAAGCGCGGTGATGCGCGAACCCGAGCACGCGTTGCGGGTACTCAATCGGCTGCGTGAGTGCGGTATCAGCCTGTCCGTGGACGATTTCGGTACCGGTTACTCGTCGTTGGCTCACCTCAAGCGGCTGCCGGTGCAGGAGTTGAAGATCGATCAGTCGTTCGTGCGCAACCTAGATGAAACCAGTGAAGACGCAGTGATCGTCCGCTCGACCATCGAGATGAGCCACAACCTGGGGCTCAAAGTGGTGGCCGAAGGGGTCGAGTACGAGCATAGCCTGCGTCTGCTGGAGCGCTGGCATTGCGATACCGCGCAGGGTTACTTGATCAGTCGGCCGCTCAATGCGGTCGCGTTCGAAGCCTGGATCGCCCAGTCCCCTACGTCCCCTGGCATGATGATTCATTGATTGGTTGAAGTTATGACACGTAGTCTCTCGGCGGTATTAAGCCCTGTGGTGTTGGCGAGTCTGGTGGGGGGAGTGCCTCTGCTCGCCGAAGCCGATCAGGGGCGCCTGATTGCAACCGGCGGCGCCAGCAGCATCGAAGGTGCGGCCGGGGGCGGGATTATCCCGTGGGCCGTGCTGGGCGGGTACGACGAGCAGGGCGAGTGGAGCGCCAACCTGTTCGGCACCCACATCAACCTTCCCGACTACACGCTGGATGTCGCCGGTGCAGGGTTCACCTACGGCAACCGCGTGGAATTTTCATACGCTCACCAGCGATTTGACTTGGGCTCGTTGGTCCACAAATTCAGCTTGCCGGACGACAACCTCACTCAGGACATTTTCGGCGTTAAGCTGCGCCTGTTCGGCGACCTGATCTACGATCAATTGCCACAGGTGTCGGCAGGGCTTGAGTACAAGCATCAAAACGATTTTCTGATTCCGCGCCTGGTGGGCGCCAAGCGCGATGCCGATGTCGAGGGTTACCTCACGGCCAGCCGTTTGTTCATGGGCGCCGCGTTTGGTTACAACGTGGTGGTCAACGGCGGCGTGCGCTATAGCCGCGCCAACGAGACCGGTTTGCTCGGTTTTGGCGGCGATCGTCGAGACGCCCGCAGCGTGCTGAAAGAAGGCTCCGTGGCGTTGCTGTTCAACCCCAAGTGGGCGGTTGGGGTGGAATACCGCGAAAAACCGGACAATCTGTCCTTTGCCGGAGAAAGCGATTGGGCCGACGCCTTCGTCGGTTGGTTTCCCAACAAACATGTCTCAGTGGTGCTGGCCTACGCGCGCCTGGGTGAAATCGCAACGCTCAACAACCAGAACGGCACCTATCTGTCTGTGCAGGGGAGCTTCTGATGCTGCGACCGTTGCGTTGGATGACGTGCTTGAGCCTGGCGCTGCTGACGGCCTGCGCGCAGCAGCCACCACAGGATGACAGCCTGTATCGCGCATTGGGCGAGCGGGCCGGGATTCAGAAAGTCGTCGAAGGGATGTTGCTGCACGTGGCCCGGGACGACCGAATTGTCGAGCACTTCCGCAGAATCGACATCGTTCGTCTGCGCGATAAGCTGGTGGAGCAAATTTGCGTAGAGACGGGCGGGCCCTGTACCTACACGGGCGACAGCATGGCAGAGTCCCACAAGGGCCAGCACCTGACCCGCAGTGATTTCAACGCATTGGTGGAGGATCTGATCGACGCGATGGATGAATTGAACATTCCGGTCCCGACTCAGAACCGGTTGATTGCGCGGCTGGCGCCGATGCGAGGGGAGGTGATCGATAAATAACCTCCCAACACCGACTGAAGGAGCGCGCTTGCCCCCGATTGCGGTGTGTCAGCACTCAATAGTGGATTGACACACCGCAATCGCGGGCAAGCGCGCTCCTACAAAGGTTCATCGTTCAAACACAAAAAAGGCGGTCATCTCTCGATGGCCGCCTTTTCATTTACCGCTCTACCGAATCAGTCCGGCAGCTTGTAGGCGATGATGTAGTCGCCCATGCGGGTGCCCAGCGAACCGTGGCCCCCGGCGACGATCAGCACATACTGCTTGCCGTCTTTACCGGTGTAGGTCATCGGTGTGGCCTGGCCACCTGCAGGCAGACGGCCGGCGAACAGTTCCTTACCGGTTTTCACGTCATACGCGCGCAAGTACTGGTCGAGCGTGCCGGCCAGGAAGCCGACACCGCCAGCAGTCACCATCGAACCGCCCATGCTGGGCACGCCCACTGGCAGACCGATCGGCACAGGGGTGTTGTCACGGCTGGTACCGTTCTTGTGCTTCCAGATGACTTGGTTGGTGGTCAGGTCGACCGCTGCCACGTTACCCCAAGATGGAGCCTGGCAAGGCATGCCGAGCTGGGACATCAACGGGTGCATGATCACTGCATAAGGCGCGCCGGTGTTCGGCTGCACGCCGCTGGTTTCGCTCTCGCGTTTGCTGCCTGCTTCGACCTGGGCACGCGGCACCAGCTTGGAGACGAAGGCCATGTAGTTCGGGCTGGTGAACATCAGTTGGCGGACCGGATCGACCGAAACGGCGCCCCAGTTGAACACGCCCACGTTGCCCGGATAAACGATGGTCCCTTGTTCGGACGGTGGCGTGTACTGACCTTCGTAGCGCAGTTCCTTGAACTGAATGCGGCACAGCATCTGGTCGAATGCGGTGGCGCCCCACATGGCTTTCTCGGTCAGTTCAGGTGGCAGCATGTTCAGCCGCGAGCGGGCCTGAGTCGGCGCAGTGTGGTCGCCTTGTGCAGCACCCGTCGGTGCCGGGACTTCGTCGATCGGTACGATCGGCGTGCCATCGCGGCGGTCCAGCACGTAGAGGCTGCCCTGCTTGGTCGGCTGAATCACGGCTGGCTTGACGCCTTCCGGGGTCTTCAGATTGATCAGCGTGGGCTGGCTCGGCACGTCCATGTCCCACAGGTCGTGGTGAGTGAACTGATAGTTCCAGCGCACCTTGCCGGTGTTGACGTCCAGCGCGACCAGACCGGCGCTGAACTTCTCGGCGCCTGGGGTACGGTCGCCGCCATACTGGTCAGGCATCTGGTTGCCCAGTGGCAGGTAGACCAAGCCCAGCTTCTCATCGACGCTGGCCAGGGACCACATGTTCGGGGCGTTGCGCGAGTAGAACTGATCGGCGGCGATCGGCGCAGTGGCATCAGGGTTGTTGGCATCCCAGTTCCACACCAGCTTGCCATCATGCACGTCATAGGCACGAATCACGCCCGACGGCTCATTGGTCGACTCGTTATCGGTGACGTGGCCACCGATGATCACCAGGTTGCGAGTGATCGCGGCGGGCGAGGTCGAATAGTAGCCGCCCGCCGTAAACGGACCGATGTTGGCACGCAGGTCGACAGCACCTTTGTTGGCGAAATCTTCGCACACCTTGCCGGTGTCAGCGTTCAATGCAATCAGACGGGCATCGGCGGTCGGCAGGTAGAGGCGACGAGGGCAAGCGGTCGCCACGGCCTGGCCGGCGTCTGACAGCGCAGCAGCCGGCGCGCCGACATCGGATTTGGCGTAGGCGTCTTCGTCATAGTACGAAACACCTCGGCAGGTCATGTGTGCCCAACCGGTGAAATTCTTCGCACCTTCCTTGGAGATCTGAGGGTCGTAGGACCAGATCGTCTTGCCCGTGTCAGGGTCCAGCGCAAGCACCTTGCTGTGTGGGGTGCAGGCGTAGATCATGCCGTTGACCTTCAGCGGGGTGTTCTCGTTGGTCAGCTCCACCGGGTCTTCGGCTGTTGGCAAATCGCCGGTGCGAATGCGCCAGGCTTCCTGAAGCTTTCCGACGTTTTCAGGGGTGATCTGCTTCAGTGGCGAGTAGCGGTTGCCATGCTCGGAACGGCCATAGGCTTGCCAGTCGCCTTCCGGCATTGGCTGCGGGTCGTACGCCACGCCTGCATCGTCGCGATCCAGCTTGCCCTTGATCTCGCCAGGGTTGGTGAACTGACTGGCAATCGCGGTGAGGCCAGCCAGCACCACGGCAATGCTCAGCGCTGCCGTTGGCAGACCGCCCGGTTGGCCACGCAGCACCGGTCGGCGGAACCAAGGCAGCAGCATGACGACGCCGAGTACGAACCACAGCGACAGGCGTGGCACCAACTGCCACCAGTCCAGGCCGACTTCCCACAATGCCCAGACCGTGCTGAGGAACAGCACGATGGCAAAGACACCCAGCGCGGCGCGGCTGCCTTTGATCAGCAGTGCACCCGTGAGAATGAAGCCGATACCCGCGAGCAGATAATACAGCGACCCGCCCAGTGTCAGCAGTTTGATACCCCCGGCCAGCAAGGCCAGGCCCATGATAAGAATCACCAGTCCGAGCAGGCTCGGTAACCGGCGGCCCCTACTGAAAGCACCGTCAGTGCTCATAGTTTCGTACTCCGTAACGATTTAGTGGTTGACGCCAATCCCTTTGTCGCGTTCTGGCTTTGAAGCCATCGCCTTTACGCTAGTTCCTCAAAGGGAATACAGAAAGGTTCGTCAGAGCGATCAGAACGAGGACTGGACCTTGAGACCCGCCACCAGTGCATCGTCCACCTGGCTCACGCCGCCGGGATGACGGATGAACTGCAGGTTGGGACGCACGGTGAGCCACTTGGCCACGTGGACCCCGTAATAGAGCTCTGCGTTGTATTCGATGTCCTGCACGGGCAGGTAGGCCGGGTCGCTGTAATCACTGGCGCCACTGACCTGATTTTGCAGGTGGATGTTCTTGCGATAAGCGGGGTTGACGTGAAGGCGGCCGACGGCCAGGCCAAGGTCATCTTTCGGACGAGCGTCGAACGGACCGGTGTAGGTCGCACCCAGCGCAACGTAGTTGTCGATCATGTTGGTTTTCTTGTCGTGCACTGTGCCGTTGGCGAACAGACTCAGGCCTCGGCTGTCATCGCTGGCCTGGCGGGTGACCTGCTGGCGCAAGGTCAGCCACATGCCATGCTTGCTTGACGATGAGGCATAACCTTCACCGCTCAGTGCCGCGTAACGGCCATCGCTGTCTTTGTAGACGTCGCTGCTGTCGGCGGTGCTGTAGTAGTACCCAAACCGGTACTCGCCAGGCAGGTCGTTGATTCTCGGAGACCATACCAGTTCGACCGGCAGCACGGCGCCTTGCGTACCGCTGCCGCTGAGTTTGAAGTGATTGCCGTTTTCCAGGTTCGACGGATTCTGTTCGAAGGCGCCGACCTGCACGAACAGGGCGGGGGTGAGCTGGTATTTCACGCGCATCGCCCACTGGCTGATCGGCCAGTTGTACCAGATGCCGCCACCCCAGTTGCCGACCTGCGAGCCGCAAAACGCGAGGTTCTGGAAGTCGCACGGAAACGTGTTGAAATCCTCCCCCTCGTTGAACCGGCCGACTTTAATGCTCAGCGCCTGATTGAGGAATTTCTGCTGGTACCACAGGTCGGTGAGCCGGGTGACACTGCCTCGCCCCCAGACTTCCTGAGAAGACGAGATCGTGCCGGTGCGCGGGTCAGATACCCGGTCGTTGCTGATGTTGTCGCCGTTGCGGTTGGTCAGCGTCAGTTGGACCTCTGCGTCGTGCCAGCCAAGGATCTTCTGCAGATCCAGGTGTGCGCCAAGGGCGAATTGATCGCTGTAACGGGTGGCTTTGTCATGGTTATAGCCGCCATGCAGATTCGAACCGACTTCGATGACTGTCTCGAGCTTGAAGTCATACCCCTCTTGCGACAGCGCGGTGCGCTTGCCATTCCAGTCGCCCAGCATCCATGGCGATTCAGTGTCGAACGCGGGGGCGGCGTGGGCGCAGGTCGTCAACGCCAGGGTGGCAAGACCAAACAGATGGCGAGGACTCAAGGAGCGGGGCAGGGTGCGACGTATCGAGTTCGAGTGCATGAACGTGTGATTCTTCTGAGGGTGTGAAGACAACGCAGATTGGCCACTGCGTCGATAAGCCGCGAGAGAACGGCTTGACACGTTAGCGAATGAAACGTTTCAGCCAGCGGCCGGGCGCGATGATAGGGTCCTAACGATTTTTAGAAAAGTCGATTTTGCGACATGAATAGTTACGGATGACGCAACAGTCCATTTTTTTGAGACAGCGCTGTCCCTCAATGCTTATTGGATCCAGGCTGGGCGGGCGGCGGGGAAGCTACGGACAAACGTTACGGATGACGTACAGATGAGGGCGCAACTTATGCGTGAGAGCCGGGCGTGGCCGACTCCCACACGATGGCTGCCCTGTGGTGGGCGGCGGATGAACCTAGAACGTTGTGCGTAAGCCGACCTCGACGCTGCGTCCTTGGGCAGGTGCAATGTCACGCAGGATCGAACTGGCATACCGGACGGTCTGGTTGGTCAGGTTCTCGCCATTGACGAACGCCAGCCACTGACTGCCGCCGAGCTTGAACCTATAGCCCGCACTGGCGCCGAGGGTGGTGTAACCGTCGGTGCCGGTTTCGTTGTCTGGTACTCGACCCTGGGACGCGGCATGCTCCACGTCGATGCGGGCTTGCCAGTCATTCAGTTCCCAAAGCAGGCCTGTGTTCAAACGCAGCGGTGCGATGCGAGGGAGTGCTTCACCCGTGTCCAGATTCTTCGCGCGGGTGTAATCACCTGACAGTTCCAGCGCGAATTTCCCATATCGGTTCTCACCCAGTTTCCAGTGATCCTGTGCCTCGAATCCTGCAAAGCGCGCACGCACGCCGGAGTAGGTGTATTCGGGAATGCCGTCAGGGTCTTCTTCTCCGTCTTCATTGAGCGTGCGACCCGTGCCCAATAACCCGATGTAATTGGAGAAATGGCTATAGAACACCCCGAAGCTGCCTTTGTGAGTTCCGTTGTCGAAGCGCAGTGCAAGGTCGCTGGAGACGGCTTTCTCTTTGGACAGGTCCGCATCCCCCACTTCATAAGTGCCGGTGGCGACGTGAGCGCCATTGGCATACAGCTCATAGAACGTCGGCGCGCGCTCCGTGTAACCGAGGGTAGCCGCCAGCGACCAAATCGGTGTCAGCGTGTACACCGCGCCGGATGACAGGCTGCCCGCCGTAAAACTGTTTGAGCGATCCGCATTGGCGAATCGTTCGTTGCCGTCGCCATTCGGGTCCACACGGGTGTGTTCCAGGCGGCCTCCCAAGCTGAATTTCAAACGGTCCGTGGCTTGCAGTTCTTCGAGGATGAACAGCGCACCGGCATCAGTGTCGGTATGCGGGACAAAGGCCTCCTCGCCCAGGGCGGAAAACTCACTGCGGCTTAGCTGTGCCCCGATCACGCCGTTGAGCGGGCCGATTGGCTGATGCCGTGCTTCGACACGGGCCTCGTAGCCCTTGTTCTTGAAGGTCGTGCCGACTTCACCGTCTTCGATCTCCATGTGTTTGTACTCGGTGTAGCCGGCATCGAGCTTCACTGAGGTGAACGGGCCCGACAGGTTGCGGATTTCCGAGGCGAATGCGTAGTGATCCTGCTTCATGCGAATGCGCACATCCTGCTCGGCAGGGGACCCGTAGTTCGAATCGTAATTGCTGTAGGAAAGCCCCGCGTAACCGTCGTCCCACGTGTAGGAGCCACCGATTGCGCCCCCGTCCTGACGGCCATCGCTGTTGCCCAGGCGGTGCTTCTTGTCGTCGCCGTCGGGGTTGCGGGCGCGCTCGTCAGCGGTACGGGCGTAACCGGGTATTTTCAGGTCGTTGAATTCACGGGCGTTGGCGTCCAGGTGCAAGGCGAACGCGCCATTGCCCGCTTCGAGTCGACCGGCGCTACTGCGCGTGGTGTCCGCGCCGCCGTAACGCAACTCCCCTGCGCCCTGAATGCCCTGGATCGCTTCGGTAGGAATACGGTTGTCAAAGGTGTTGACCACGCCGCCAATTGCACTGCCGCCGTACAGCAGGGCTGCCGGACCGCGAACGATTTCAATCCGGTCGACGTTGACCGGGTCCAGCGGCACGGCGTGATCGTAGGACAGCGACGACGCATCCAGCGCGCCGACGCCGTTACGCAACAGTCGGATGCGATCGCCGTCCAGGCCACGGATGATCGGTCGACTCGCGCCGGGTCCGAAATAGGACGAGGACACCCCCGGCTGCTTGTTTAGGGTTTCTCCCAGGCTGCCTTTCTGCTGCAGGGTCAAATCGTCGCCTGTCAGCACGGTACTGGGCGCAGCAACCTGATCACTGCCCAGCGGGTTGGCCGTGATGGTCTGCTGTTGCAGTTCGATGGCATAGGCGGGGGAGGCGACCAGCAACGCGGCGGTCAGAGGCGTCAGGCGCCGGAGTCGGGATATAGAAGGGCGGGACATGCAGCAGTTCCTAGGCAGGGTGTGGCTTAGATGATTGGTCTTTTAGTGTTATAACATAACATTAAAAATGCAATCACTTTGAAACCATCGGTTTGCGCCATTGCGTTGTGCCCGCCATTCAGCGTGCAGCAGGCAGCGATGCGCCACGGGAACGCTTCACAGCGACCCAACGCTCCGTTAAGGTGCGCACCTTGCAAGACCGTCCTTCCACCGACCGTACAAAGGCCAGGCATGACCGCACATGACAACCATCCGCTTCACGGCGTGACGCTGGAGCAGATCCTCAACCGGCTGGTCGAGCATTACGAATGGTCCGGGCTGGCGGAGCGGATCGACATCAGATGCTTCAAAAGCGATCCGAGCATCAAGTCGAGCCTGACGTTTCTGCGCAAGACGCCTTGGGCGCGTGAGAAAGTGGAAGCCTTGTATGTGAAGCTGGCGCGCACCAAGCGCTGGTGAGTCAGACGACGTGAAGGCCCTCCCTGAAACCCCGCTGCACCTGCCCACTGGGCAGCGTCGTTACGCCACAATCGCTGCATTGCTGGGCTGGTTTGCGTTGGCCGTGCAGTTGTATCTGGTGCTATGGGGGCGGTGGAGCGATCAGGCCAGCCTGATGGGAGGGCTGGTCAGGTTCTTCAGTTTTTTCACCGTGCTGACCAACAGCCTAGTGGCAGTCGCATTGAGCTGTGCGGCCTCCTCGCGGAACTCGGCGGGGCATCGTTTTTTCAAGTCGCCGGTGGTCTGCGGCGGTATCACCACCAGTATTGTGCTGGTGAGCATTGCCTACAATCTGCTGTTGCGACACTTGTGGAGCCCCGAGGGCTGGCAGAGGCTTGCCGATGAGCTTTTGCACGACATCATGCCGTTGGCGTTCCTCGTCTACTGGTGGCTGTACGTGCGCAAGGGGCAATTGCGTATGAAGCATTTGCTGCTCTGGATGGCCTATCCCGTTGTGTACTTCGGCTACCTGCTCCTGCGCGGCAGTGCACTGGGGGATTACGTTTACCCGTTTCTGGACATCGGTACGCTGGGCGTGAAGCAGGCGTTGATCAATGCATTCGGGGTCTTGGGGGGATTCATCGGAATCGGCGCGGTGATCGTGTTGATCGATCGCGTTTGGGGCACGCAGCAGTAGCGCTGCGCAGTCATCTCGGGGGCGTCATCGCGGCCCCCGAAATGCTGGCGGGTCATTCCTCGTCCGAGTCGTCCAGCCGCCAGTAACCGGCGGCTTTGACGGCCGCTTCGTCGAGCTTGAGTTCGTCCAGCAGCACACGGCGGACCTTGCGCGACAACGCAGATTCCATCGCGACCCAGGCATACAGGCTGCTTTGCGGCAACGTCAGGTTGCGTGTCACGTCCAACAGGTTTCCTTCACTGCGCAGCACCCAGATCACTTCAACCTGCGCCTCACTGGGCAACGGCTGGCGCTCGGCGGCGTCTTCGATTTCCACCACGACGCACGCACGACGGTTGGCGGGCAGTCCTTCAAGGCGCCTGCCGATGGCGGGAAGGGCGGTCTCATCCCCGATCAGCAGGTAGCTGTCGAACATGTCCGGCACGATCATCGAACCCCGAGGGCCGGCGATGTGCAGGAACTGCCCGGGCGCGGCTTGAGCCGCCCAAGTGGCCGCCGGCCCGTCGCCGTGCAGGACGAAATCGATATCCAGCTCGCCGGTTTCGGGGTCGTATCGACGCGGGGTGTAATCACGCATGGCCGGACGCGGGCCGTCCGACGCTTTAGGGCCGGGGGTGAAGGTTTCCAGCGCGGCCTGTTCTTCGGCGGTTGTCGCGAACAGCAACTTCACATGGTCATCGGTGCCCAGGCTGACGAAGCCCGCCAATTCCGGCCCGTGCAGGGTGATGCGCCGCATCCGTGGGGTCAGATCGGTGACTCGTAGCACCTGCAGTTTGCGGCGTTTGATCTCGTGACTGACGCGGTGGATCGATAGCTGTGAATTCATACGGACTGCTCCTCCGGTACGTTAGGGCCATCGGCAACGGCCTTGGCGGTTTCGTTCAAGAGGTCGCGTACCCGAATGATTTCGTCCGGCGTCCAGCGACCGTGGTGCATCTGCAGGGCATGGCGCAGATTGTGGACGGCCTCGTGAATTTCCGGCGGGCGGTCGTGGCCGCGTAGCGAGCGCTTACTGACCTCGATGCGCATCTTCACGCCGTCCAGTGCCACCGCCTGTTCGGCGAGACTCTGCTGACCGGCTTCGGTAATGGCATAGCGTTTCTTGCCCCCTTCCGCATCGCCGGTGATCAGTTCGCTTTCTTCAAGAAAGGTCAGGGTGGGATAGATCACGCCAGGGCTCGGGCTGTAGGCCCCGTCGAACAGGCCTTCGATTTGGCGGATCAGGTCGTAGCCATGGCAAGGCTGATCGGCGATCAATGCCAGCAGCAGCAATTTCAGGTCGCCGGGTGCGAATACCCGAGGTCCGCGCCCACCGCGTTCACGGCCTGTACGTTTTTCAAAGCCGTCCCGAGCGTCGCCGTGGTCGCCGAAATGTGGACGGTGGTGATGGGGGTGGTGGTGTGAGTGGTCTCTCATCTTTCGTCATCTCTCGTTACGTTTAGATATACCTTAAGATATATCTTAATAGAGCTGCATGAGGCGCTAAGACGAACGGTTCTCTTTCGGCAGTGGCAAACATCTTGGGTGGGAATGGAAACCTGTAGGAGCGCGCTTGCCCGCGATGACCTTCTGCCCTTCAGTACATTTAGCGCAGACGGACTGCAACCGCGGGCAAGCGCGCTTTCACAAAGGTTTGTCTCCGTAGGTATTCGCCACCCGCGCCGCTGTCGGGGCTTTGCACTGGGTATGCGTGCCAGGCTCCAGATAGCGATTGAGGATGGGCGCCATCCCTTTGAGCACCTGCACGGGCAAGGCCGAGGTGAATTTGAACCCTTCGGCGGCGCGGCCTGGCACATACGCCGTCAAGGTGCCGAAGTGGTTGTCGCCGATGTAGAACACGAAGGTCGCGGTGCGGTTGATGGCCTTGGACGCGAGAACCCGGCCGCCTGAGCCGATGCTCTCGATGCGGTTGTCTCCGGTGCCTGTCTTGCCGCCCATCGCCAGCGGTGTACCGTCCAGGGTTTTGAAACTGCCCGACACGCGCCGCGCGGTACCTGCATCGACCACCTGCGACAGTGCCTCACGCATGGCCGCCGCCACTTCCGATGGCATGACCCGTTTACCCAAGTCCGGATTGTTACTGAGCAGGGTTTCATAGGGGGTGTCCGCTGCAAAACGCAGGCTGTCGATGCGCAACGCCGGCACGCGAATACCATCGTTCTGAATGATGCCGATCAGTTCGGCGAGCGCTGCGGGGCGATCACCCGAGCTGCCGATGGCCGTGGCCAGCGAGGGAACGAGATGATCGAACGGATACCCCAGTTTCTGCCAGCGCTGATGGATATCCAGGAATGCCTCGATCTCCAGCATCGTGCGGATCCGGCTGTCGCGGGCGCTTTTGTGTCGACTCTTGAATAGCCAGCTATACACCTCCTGACGTTCGAAGCGGCTGGCGGCGACGGCTTCCTTGAACCGGGCGTCCGGGTTCTGCAGCAGATAGCCGACCAGCCACAGGTCCAGTGGGTGAACGCGCGCAACGTAGCCTTGGTCTGGCAAATCGAACTTGCCCGGCCCATAGGCGTAATACAACTCGTCCAGGCGTTTTTCAGTCAGCGCGGGTTGGCGCTTGTCCGCAACGGTGTGAGCACGAACAAACGCGTTGAACGCGCTCTGGCTGGCATTGGGCAGCAGATAGCGATGCACCGCCGCCAGACGAGGGGGCGATGGATGTACGCCATCCAGAAAGGTGTCGAGCCTGTCCTGGGTGGTCTTGTTCTTGTAGCGCTTCCAGAAGCGCAGCAGGAATGCGGTGCCTTCTCGGTCCGCGAAGTCGGCGAGGTATTCCTGACGTCGAGGGTCGCTGTCGTCCCTGAGCAGGACGGCGCTGTTGTTCGGGCCCTGGTAGGTGACATAGCGCACCACGTCGCGCATCAGCCGAATGAATGGCAGGTTGATCGATTCGCGCAATGACTCACGGAGCGTCGGATTGCGGGCGTTGTCTTCGCGTCGGAAATTATTGAAATGATGCATGCCGCCGCCGGTGAAAAAGTTTTCCCCCGGGCTGGCCGAATAGGTGCGGTCCAATGCCGCCGAAAGCATTTTCGACAGGGCTCGATCAGGGTTCTGAATCAGGTAATCCACGGCCCAGCGGCTTAGGCGATCGGGTTCTTCGACAGGAACTTTTTTCAGTTCGGATGTGCTCATTGCGCCGTATTTGTCGTGCAGTTCGGCGATGATCTGCAAATACGTGGTCAGTACCCGCATTTTGGCCGTGGAGCCCAGTTCCAGCTTGCTGCCTTCATTGATATCGAAGGGCTGATCGGTGCTGTCGGTTTGCACCCGCACCCGCGAACCATCGACGTCACGCTCGAACAGCGTAAAGCTGTAGCGCACGGCCTGTGTGCTGGTAGGAGTCAGCAGGTGCTCACCCAGCAGGCCCAGCTTCGCCGCGAACTCGGGATTGGCCAGATCGCGCAGGTAGTGCCCCACACGGGTTTGCAGATCGTTCTGCAGGGTGCTGGTGGCCGACAGGTCGAGACGGTCCAGGTCGTACAAAGGACGATTGAGCATCGCTGACAGACGAGTGCGTGCAACCGTGATGCCTTTGTTGGTCTCGATGGGCTGGACCGTCGGCTGCTGCACCCAGTCGCGATAGGTCACCGTGGCGCCCAGCGCCGCGTCGGCCAACGACTGATCGATGACGTTGTTTTGAGCCAGCAGGCGGATGTGGCTGTCGGTGAGGTCAGCCAATTCCTTGCGACCCTTGGCCAGATAGTGAGAAGGCCGCCGCTGCGCGATGACCAGCGAAAGCACCTCGCGCAATGCCAGACCTTGGGCGGCGAGGGTCTTGGCGTCCTTCGCCGGAGAGGCCAGCAATTGGTTGGTCTTGTCGAAATCCGCGCCGTACCAAACGCGCAACCCTTCGGCCATGCCATGCACTTCGCCATGCCCCGGTACGGCGGAAAGGGGAACGCTGTTGAGGTAATCACGCACCACCCGCTGACGCGCTTCCAGGGTTTCAGGCCCCGGTTGGTAGGCCCGCACGCTGGCCGAGATCATCTGGCGGATTTTTTCGCCCCCCGACTGCGTCAGTCCATCAGGCGAGTGGCGGTATTTTTCCAGTTGGGTCGCCAGTGTACTGCCGCCTGCCGACTGGCCGGGCATTCCCACCAGCTTCGCCACCTGCGACACAGCGGCTTTCAGAAAGCGTGGCCAGTCCACGGCGGGATTGGCCATTGGCTGGCGCTCGTTGAGTAAGTCGCGGTTTTCGATGAACAGCAGGCTGTTGACCAGCACCGGCGGTATTAACGCGAACGTCGGGTAAAGCTGCTGTGGATAGATGAATTGATACAGCGCATCGCCTCGGCAATCTGCAATGGTCAGGCCCGACTGACTCTTCTCCTGATAGGGCACGAAGAAGCCACGTCTGGCGTATGAAAGCAGTTCAGGAGAGAAGCGAGATTGCTCGGTGATCCGATAGTCCCGCTTGAGCAAACGCGGCAGGAATTCATCCAGTGCCGAATACCCCAGGCGTTTGTCGAACGGGCCATCGCCGGGGTAGAGGATGTCGTCGCTGGGCCCCGGCTCGAGACGGTAGTGGAGGTGGCTGGCGAACTCGCTGAACTCTCGGGCCTGGAGTTTCGAACTGCGAACCTCCGTGGCGATGGCAAATCCCAGGATCACCAACGCGACCAGCACCACCACCAACACGAACCGCCCTGCGTGCAGCCGGAAGCGTGAATGTGCAGGCGACGGCGCCTCCCCCTGACTGTCAGCCTTGACCGCAGCCTTTTTTCCATCGGAATGCCACAAAGCGCCCATATCGTTGGCCCGGTTAAACCTGTTAATCGCACCTGACTAGAAGCTTAGACGCTGGGAGGGGGAGGTGAAAAAATTGTGATCGGACCGGATGGGGTGCGGCCGCGTTGGGGATATTGGGCATCTGTCGATGTCGGCCGATGTCGGCGTTCAAAGACCGCCTTCTTATATTTTTGCTGGGAGGCCTGAGCTCTATCGTTGAAGCCTCGAACTGGCCAATGCAAAGAGCCGTTTTGTAGGCGTTCTCTGTTTATATCGGTCTGGGTTGACCGGTGATGTACATCCTGATTACGTCCAAATTTATGAAGTTTTTAGATTGGGTAAAAACACAGGATGATCAATATGAATAATGAAAAAAGTATGGCCTGGTTTCACTCGGCGTCGCCACGGTCGCTATGTTGGTATGGAGTACAGGGGCGACCACTTCAACGGCATCACAGGCTTCTGCTCCTGAAAGTGTTGCTGCGTCGCTAACCCTTCTTTTCGGTCAGGCCCGGATGCGAATCGCCGACTGCGTGCGACCCTCGTTGTTGGAAGGTTGTGCTCTGATTCTCTCGTGAGCCATTAACTGTGATGGACTTCGGTTGAGAATTGGCACGTTCTCGCCGGAAAGGTCAGTATCTGTTTTTTCAAACAGTTTCATAAGCTCGTCCAATGCTGATGTATAAGTGGCAACCTGTTCTTGCATGAGCGAAGACTCGTTGATCAGTTGGGTGATGTAATTGATTTCTATGCTCGATAGGCTGTTGCCAATGTTCAGAACTTTTACTCGGCTGTTTCCCTCTATCGCGAAGTCAAAGGATTTGTTGGCAAGCCCGGGGTTTTGCGTGGTGAGGCTGAATTTGAATGTTTCTAGCGCGTTTTTCAGCTCATTAAGGGCCCCCTCTGCCAAGAGCTCCTTTCCCCAAACGTCAAAAAGTCTGCATGTCCAGCAGCACTCGCCCTCTTTTAGCGGAATCATCCCGGTTCCCCAGAGATCCTCATCCCTTGAGTAATTACGGTTCAAATCCTCAGCGGTGACGCTGGTTGGAAAGCAGCTTTTCGGGAGGAAGCGGTCGACTACGTAGAGTGTTTGCCTTTGCATCGCGCCCAGGTCTTCAGGGCAACTCCAGGTTTCGGGAAGCTCGCCAGAGGGCATTTCCGTCACCCGGTACTCATTTATCAACAGCTCGGATCTTTTGATTTCCATTTTCATTCCCTCACTGATTTATCCATACCCCTCGCATAACGGTCGTCAGCGAAAAATCTTTGCCTGATAAACCAGTAGGAAATTTCCGAAGTGCATCCCGAGCGTGAACCCGTTCTCAAACCCTCGCCACCTGCGCCGCCTTAGGGCTCCCCAAACGCTTGTTCAACTCCAGCCAGTTCGACAACAGCAGCATCAAACCCAGCCCCAGCAGCGCTGTAATCACGCGCATCTGCCAGGCGTCATTGGCCAGGGCGTTGATACCGTCGGCCAACGGGGCGAGGAGGACGCCCAGGCAGAAGATCTCCAGTGAGTAACGTCCCATGCGGCAGGTTTGCCGGGCGGGCCAGTTCTCCAGCCAGGCGTGGGAGGCGGGCAGCAGCCTGGCGACGACATACACCAGCGCCACGAAGTGCAGGAGACGCAGGGGTGACAGATCGGTCTTGCTGATCGGGTAGATCAGATCAGATAGCGCCGTGGGCATCAGCGCGTCGTGGACGGCGGGAAATTTCCACAGGAAGGTGAGCGTGCCCGCGGCCAGCAGGTACAGGGCTGCAGCGAGAAACAAGGGCTGTCGCCAGACAGGGCGACGCTGAGGCAAAGGGACGCAGGGGCGTTGCGTGTACAGCGCAAAGGCGCCGCCGAACACGAAGATCAGTTGCCACGCCACTGGGTTGAAATACCAGTATCCACCGCCTTCGTACGCCCGCAAGTTCCAGCCGAACAGCGGAACCATCATGTACAGCGCGATCGACAGCGCCACGGCGACCGCCACATTGCGCAGCAGAATCGGCAGGATCAACGGCAGTGCCCCCATGAGCAGGATGTACAGGGGCAGCGGGTCGGTGAGGTTGGGTTTGAAGCGCAGCAGCAATTCGTCGGCCAGTGCCTGCTGAGGATTACCGACGAAGTATTCCAGGCCCATCTCGCGCACCATGTCGCGCGTGTCCACATGGTTGTTGGCCACGAAGACGATGCCCATCAGCAAGGTCAGCAGGAAGATATGCGCGACGTACAGCACCCAGGTCCTGCGCAAGATGCGCAAGCAGGCGACGGTATAGCCATCGCGCTGGGCAACCCGTCCATAGGCGAGCACTGCGGCATAACCGGCGAGGAAAACGAACACCTCGGCGGCATCGCTGAAGCCAAAATTGCGCAAGGTCAGTTGCGCGAAGGGATTTTCCGGTACGTGATCCCAAAAAATGAAGATCAGCGCCAGGCCCCGAAAAAAATCGATGCGAGGGTCGCGTTCGTTCGTCATGACGATGAACTCTACAGTCTGTTTCAAAGAAGAGGGTCTGCCCTGGCCAGGGTTCAATGCGAGGAGGCGGGGCGGATCAGCGGCGCGCAGAGTCGCGCTTTGGCGAGTTAAAAGCAAAGTCGGGGATATTACAGAATGTTGACAGGCCGCTCCGCCCAGCGGCGCTGCGGCCCTGTCACCGTCAGGACTGCGATGGCAATGAGGCAGCCCTCACCGCCATCGTATCCGCTGTCGGACGCACAAGCGGCCCCTTAATCGATTTCGTTTGGCTCGAAGCTGTCAGCCCGTGCCATGCGCCACATCCGCGAGTAGAAACTGTCGTCAACGATCCCGTTGAGTAACTGACCTGGCTGCAGGAAGACGTGGGATTGCGAAAATAGCTTGATCTCGGTCGCTGACTGACGACGCACCAAGTGCTTTGCCTCAAGCTGCGAAGGCGCGTCAAGGCCCGCTGCGGCGATCATTTCGGCCAAGGCATGGAGTGTGCTGCGATGGAAGTTGTACACCCGCTGCGCCTTGTCAGGCACCACTAGGGCACGCTGTCGCAACGGGTCCTGGGTCGCCACGCCGGTGGGGCATTTGTTGGTGTGGCAGGACTGGGACTGAATGCAGCCGATCGCGAACATGAAGCCCCGCGCCGAGTTCGCCCAGTCGGCGCCGATAGCCAGCACGCTGGCAATGTCGAATGCGCTGACAATCTTGCCGCTGGCGCCCAGCTTGATCTTGTCGCGCAGGTTCAGACCCACCAGCGTGTTGTGCACGAACAACAGCCCCTCGCGCATCGGCACACCCATGTGGTCAGTGAATTCCACCGGGGCTGCACCGGTGCCGCCCTCGGTGCCGTCAACGACGATGAAGTCAGGCAGGATGCCGGTATCCAGCATCGCTTTGGCGATCCCCATGAACTCCCAGGGGTGGCCCAGGCAGAGCTTGAAGCCCACGGGTTTGCCGCCCGAGAGCTCGCGCAACCGAGCGATGAACTGAAGCATTTCCATTGGCGTGGAGAACGCGCTGTGACGCGAGGGCGAGATGCAGTCTTCACCCATCGGAATGCCACGGGTTTCTGCGATTTCACGGGTGACCTTGTGCTTCGGCAAAATGCCGCCGTGGCCTGGCTTGGCGCCTTGGCTCATTTTGATTTCGATCATCCGCACCTGAGGATCCTGCGCCTGCTTGGCGAATCGCTCCGGGTCGAAGCGGCCGTCTTCGGTGCGGCACCCGAAATAGCCGCTGCCCAGCTCCCAGGTCAGGTCGCCGCCGTGCTCGCGGTGGTAGGGGCTGATGCTGCCCTCGCCGGTGTCGTGGGCAAAATTGCCGAGTTTCGCGCCTTTGTTCAGGGCGCGGATGGCATTGGCACTGAGGGAACCGAAGCTCATGGCGGAGATGTTGAAGATCGACGCCGAATAGGGCTGTTTGCACTGGGGCCCGCCGACCGTCACACGAAACTGGTTGGGGTCGGCCAGCGGCGCGGGGCGCATCGAGTGGCTGATGAATTCGAACCCGGTCTGGTAGACATCGATCAGCGTGCCGAAGGGCTTGTCAGCCGATTCATTCTTGGCCCGCGCATAGACCAGCGAACGCTGCGCCCGGGAAAAAGGCAGGGCGTCGCTGTCGGCTTCGAGCAGGTACTGGCGGATTTCCGGACGGATGGTTTCCACGGCATAACGGATGTTGCCCAGGATCGGGTAATTGCGACGCACCGAATGCGGGACTTGGATCAGATCGAAAATACCGATCAGGCTGAGGATTGCGGTGGTGAGGGTGAACGGCCATAGCCACTCGTGATGGAGAAACGGAAGGCTCAGCAGGGTAAAAAGCACGCAGCCCACGAAGAAGGCGTAGCGACTGAGAAGCGACAGGTTCATAGGCGATCCTTTAGGTCTTTACACGGTAAATACGGTAGCGCTGTGCCGCGCCTTTGTTTCGGCAAGACGTTTCCGGCTTCAGGCACTCTGCGCCTGAAGGAAAATCGAGAACAGCTCGGACTGCGATTTGATCCCCAATTTGCTGTAGATGTGTTTCTTGTGTACGCGGACGGTCTCGGCGGAGATAGCCAGTTTGCGCGCAATTTCCTTGCTCGAGCAGCCGCTGAGCATCAAACGGCCTACGTCCAGTTCCCGCGCCGTCAACTGCGCTCCGCGGCTCTGCTGCACCGAGGCCTCCAATTGCGCGCGCCAGTCGCTGGCAGGCAGCTGAGGCGCGGTTCGTTCCTGATCGGGCGGGATCTCGCCAGTGGGCTCAGCCAGTTCGAAGGGCAGACGTTGGCGCAGCAGGGCAATGACCCAGGGTTGAATCAGCGACAGCAGCGCTAATTGCTCGGGATCGAAGCCTCGCGTCGAGCCCAGCGACAGGCAGAGCGTGCGGTCGGCATCGAGTTGGCAATTGAACTGGATTTCATCGGCGACCACGTTCAGCCGGAAATAGCGCTGGTAGTACTCAGTCAGTTCGAAGTGCTCCGGCGCGACTTCGGCCAGGCGAAACAGACCGCTTTGCGAACGCTCGCGGCTGGCGATGTAGAACGGGTCGAGCAGGTAAAGGCCTTTGAGATAATCCTGGAACAACTGGTCGGGGCTGCCGTCCTCGCCGGGCGATTCGGCAAACACTTGCGGGCGTTGCCCGGAGCCAAACTGCAGCACCACCCAACTATCGAAGGTGACGTATTGGTGAAGCAGACGCACCAATTGGGCCCAGAAATTCGGTCGGTCCAGCGCTTCGATCAGTTGCGCGACCGAGCGATGCCAGGCGATGTCCTGAAGTGCGATGGTCATGACTCTACCCCTATTGGGTTACTACAGCTGCGTAATACCCCGTAACACGTGCTGATGCGCATACTGCCCGCACAGCCAAGGGTCAGGCCAGCATTTTGTGCCTGATCGGCCACGCCACTCGATAAGGAGAACCCATGAAGGTCGAATTCGCCCAACTGTCGGGCCAGGACAATGGCACGCGCCATAACCTGGAACGGGCGCTGAATGCGATCGCGGCATGCGCCGCAGACACGGCACTGATCGTGTTCCCGGAAACGCACCTGATGGGCTTTCCTTCCCGCGAAACCGTGGCGGCAGTGTCCGAGCCACTGGACGGCCCTACCGTTCGGGCCGTGCAAGAGGCTGCCCGCCAGCGCGACGTGTCGGTGGTGATCGGCATGGCCGAAAACGACAATGGCCATTTCTACAACACCACGCTGCTCATCACTGCGCAGGGCATAGCGCTGCGCTACCGCAAGACCCACCTGTGGGCGTCGGATCGAGGGGTGTTCACGCCGGGTGACCGGTACGCGACGTGCCTGTGGAATGGGGTCCGGGTCGGCCTGTTGATCTGCTACGACATCGAGTTCCCCGAATCGGCCCGTGCCCTGGCGCAACTGGGCGCCGAGCTACTCATCGTCACCAACGGCAATATGGACCCCTACGGCCCGACTCACCGTACCGCGATCATGGCCCGCGCTCAGGAAAACCAGGCGTTCGCGCTCATGGTCAACCGGGTGGGCGAGGGCGATGGCGGGCTGGTGTTCGCCGGGGGCAGTGCGCTGGTCGATCCGTTCGGCACCCTGCTCGTGGAAGCCGGGCGCGATGAGTGCCAGTTCTCTGCCGAGCTAGACCTGCGTCAGCTTCAGGCGGCCCGTCGGGACTACCGCTATCTGGACGACCAGCGCTTGCGCCTGCCGGGCGAAGTGACCGAGCTGGCCAACGGCGTGCGCGAGCTGTTGATTCCCCGATACACCTGAACGCTGTCCCCAATGGGCGCCGCTGCAACGAGCGCCCGTGGGTTGCCATTAAAAGAAAAGCCTTTGTTCTGCCGAACTTTCCTCTGCCATAAAACCTATAAATTCGGAGTAGTCGCTCATGGCTCGTTTGCAACGCACCCTTTCATTAGGGTCGGTGGTGCTCTTTGGCATCGCCTACATGACCCCCATCATCGTGCTCGGGACATTCGGCATCCTTGCACAGTCCACCGGCGGGATGGTTCCCGCGTCTTATCTTGCGGCACTGGTGGCGATGTTCTTCACCGCCATGAGCTATGGTCGCATGGCGGCGGCATTCCCCGTGGCGGGCTCGGCGTACAGCTATGTGCGCAAGGCGATCAGCCCCAAGCTGGGTTTCATCGCCGGTTGGGCGGTGCTGCTCGATTACCTGTTCCTGCCCATGGCCATCTGGCTGATCGGCGCGGCGTACCTCGGTTCGGCGTTCCCCTCGGTGCCGCAACCGGTCTGGGTGCTGGCCTTCATCGTCGTCACCAGTCTGATCAATATCGTCGGCCTGAAACTGGCCAACACCGTCAACGCCTCGCTGATGATCATCCAGTTTCTGGTGCTCGCCGCGTTTGTGGCGCTGTGCATTCACTACGTCGGCGGCGATGCCAGCAAACCGCTGTGGACACTGACCCCGTTCCTCAACGGCGACATGCAGGTGCCGCTGATCATGAGCGGTGCGGCCATTGCCTGCTATTCGTTCCTGGGCTTCGACGCGGTCAGTACCCTGACCGAAGAAACCCGTGACCCAAGTCGTACCATTCCGAAAGCGATTATGCTGATCACCCTGATCGGCGGCCTGATCTTTGTGGGCGTGTCCTATTTCGTGCAGTTGGCCCACCCTTCGGCGCAATTCGAGAACGTCGACTCTGCCGCGTACGAGATCGCCCGCAACATCGGTGGCGACCTGTTCGTGACGATCTTTCTCATCGGGTTGATCGTCGGACAGTTCGCTTCAGGCTTGTCTGCCCAGGCGAGTGGCTCGCGGCTGCTGTATGCGATGGGGCGCGACGGCGTGCTGCCCAAGTCTTTCTTCGCCGGCCTCAGCGAGCGTTTCGGCACGCCGGTCAACAGCATCCTGCTGTGTGCGGCCGTGGCTTTGCTGGCGCTCAAACTGGACGTGACCACCTCGACTTCGTTCATCAACTTCGGGGCTTTCCTGGCGTTCAGCCTGGTCAACCTCTCGGTGATCTTCCATTACTGGATCGCAGGCGACAAACGCGGCGTGCGCGAGCTGGTGCTGTTTTTGGTGTGCCCGCTGATCGGGTTGGTGGCGGACCTGTGGCTGATGATCAGCCTGGACAAACTGGCGATCATGCTCGGTGTCGGCTGGCTGGTGCTCGGTGGCGTCTACCTGGCATGGCTCACCGGTGGGTTCCGCCGTCAGCCGCCTGAAATGGATTTTCAGGAAGCGGCCTGATCTGACGTGACACCTTACCCGTAGGAGCGCGCTTGCCCGCGACAGCGTCGGGTCAGTTGACGCCGCAGTGTCTGGCAGTGCGCAATCGCGGGCAAGCGCGCTCCTACAGTGTCTGCGGTGAGGTTTTTCGCTGCATTTCGTCAAGCAATACGGGGGCAGGACTGGACTAACGGCGCAAATTGCTTTTAGCTCTGCGACCTGAAATCCAGGAGCTTCCCCTTTGAAAAAGTCAGTCGCCATCGTCTTCGGTGGGCAATCCTCCGAACATGAAGTGTCGTTGCAATCGGCGCGCAACGTGATCAATGCGATTGATCGCAACACCTACTACGTCACCCTGATCGGCATCGACAAGCAGGGCCATTGGCTGCGTTTCGATGAACGCGATTATCTGCAGAACGCCAACGATCCAGCGCACATCAGGCTCAGCGATTCCGGTCGTCTGCTGTCGTTGTTGCCGGGCTCGCAGGGGCCGCAGTTCGTTGAAGTCGAGACGGGGCTGGAGGTGCCGCGCATCGATGTGGTGTTCCCGCTGATCCATGGCAGCACCGGCGAAGATGGCGCGCTGCAAGGCCTGCTGCGCTTGCTCGACATCCCTTGCGTCGGCCCTGACGTGTTGGGCTCGGCGGTGTGCATGGACAAGGACGTGACCAAACGCCTGCTGAGGGACGCCGGTATCGCCGTGGCGCCGTTTGCGGTTCTGCATCGGGGCGAGTCGGTGGATTTCCTCAGTGTTTCAGCGCAGCTGGGCCTGCCGCTGTTCGTCAAACCGGCCAGTCAGGGTTCGTCGGTCGGCGTCAGCAAGGTGACCGACGAGGCGAGCTACGCCGCCGCGTTGAAGCTGGCGTTCGACTATGACCACAAGGTTCTGATCGAACAGGGCATCGTCGGGCGTGAAGTCGAATGCGCAGTCCTGGGCAATGCGGCCCCGACGGTCAGTGTGTGCGGTGAAGTGGTCGCCAATGACGAGTTCTATGCTTATGACACTAAATACCTGAACGACAGCCAGGCGCGCATCGCCATCCCCGCCGACTTGCCCCTCGACCTTAGCGATGAAGTGCGTGAAGTGGCGTTGCAGGCCTACCGTGTGCTCGGCTGCGCCGGGCTGTCACGGGTGGACTTCTTCGTCACCGAGGCGCGCGAGATCATCATCAACGAGGTCAATACCTTGCCAGGCTTCACCTCGATCAGCATGTACCCGAAATTGTGGCAGGCCAGCGGTTTGAGCTATCCGGAATTGATCGACCGCTTGATCGGCCTCGCCCTGGAACGGGCTGAGGACATGCGAGCGCTGAAAACCGAGGTAGTACTGTGAAGGTGATACGGATTGCAGCTGCGCTGCTGATCGGTGCCGATGGTCGGACCCTGCTGGTGCGTAAGCGCGGCACCCAGGCGTTCATGCAGCCGGGGGGCAAGATCGACCCCGGCGAGTCGGCGGCCCAAGCGCTGGGCCGGGAGTTGAACGAGGAGTTGGGATTGGTCGTCGATGTCGCGCAAGCGCAATTCCTTGGCGAGTTTTCCGCCGTTGCAGCCAACGAGCCAGGTTTCGAGGTGAACTGTCAGTTGTATCGGCTCGACGTCGATCAGGCGGTCAACCCGGCCGCTGAAATCGAAGAAATCCTCTGGGTCGACGGCGGCAGCCTCGACCATCTGCACTTGGCGCCGCTGACCCGGGACTCGATTCTTCCCTTGTACCGAAGCCTGCAGTTGGCTTGAGCGCTCCCCCCGAACCTGGAGGCGCGACGCGTTATCCCAGGGCGGCGCGGTCACCGTACCGCGCTGACGCCGTCCAGTGTCGAAAACGACGTGTCCTTCGCCGTCAACAGGAAGTCGCGCATGTAGGGTGCATCCAGCATGTCCGCGCGAATCGCCGCATACAGCGTTGCGAACAGGCCTTTGTCCCCCAGCCGCTTGGCCTTCACGTAACCCCGTGAGCTGTATTCATGCAGCGCCCAGTGCGGCATCCCGCATACGCCGCGACCACTGGCGACGAGTTGCATCATCATGACGGTCAGTTCCGACGTGCGTACTTGCGCAGGCTCGATGTCCGCAGGCTCCAGAAAGCGGGTGAAGATATCCAGCCGATCGCGCTCCACCGGGTAGGTGATCAGCGTTTCGCTGGCCAGGTCTTCCGGCAACACGAACGGCTTGCCCGCCAGAGGGTGCTGGTTGGCAACCGCCAGCATGGCTTCGTAGGTGAACAGCGGCACGTAAGTAATGCCGGGCAAGTCCACCGGGTCGGAGGTCACCACCAGATCCAGATCCCCGCGCGCCAAGGCAGGCAGCGGAGCGAAGGCGAAACCGGACGCCAGATCGAGTTCCACCTCGGGCCACGCGTCACGGAATTGATCGATCGTCGGCATCAGCCACTGAAAACAACTGTGGCACTCAATGGCCATGTGCAGACGTCCTGCCACACCACCGGCCAGACGCGAAATGTCGCGTTCGGCATTACGCAATTGCGGCAGCACCGAGTCGGCCAGTTGCAGCAGGCGCAAACCCGCGCTGGTGAAGCGCACGGGTTTGGTCTTGCGCACGAACAACGGCATGCCCATGCGCTCTTCCAATTCCTTGAACTGGTGGGAAAGGGCCGACTGAGTCAGGTGAAGCCGATCGGCGGCATCGACCAGGCTGTCGGCCTCGCGCAGCGCGTGCAGAGTTTTGAGGTGGCGAATTTCAAGCACCGTGGCGCTCCATGAATGAATTTTGTGATCAACGCGAAAACAATGAGTTTGTCTCATGTCCTTCGCGCTGTCGACAATGGCGACCTATTTCGAATGGAGTTGCCATCATGGCTCTGGCCCATAACCTTGGATTCCCCCGCATCGGTGCCGATCGCGAACTGAAAAAAGCCCTGGAAGCCTACTGGAAAGGCGAAGTCGATCAGCCCGCGCTGCAAGCCGTTGGCCGCGATCTGCGTGCCGCCCATTGGCAGGTGCAAAAAGAAGCCGGGATCGAGTTGCTGCCGGTCGGCGATTTCGCCTGGTACGACCAGGTACTGGCTCATTCCCTGACGCTGGGTGCCATACCTGAGCGGTTCGCCGCAACCCGCGACGATAAGGGGTTGCCGACGCTGGACACGCTGTTCGCCATGGCGCGCGGCGCCGCCGGCCAGTGCTGTGGCGCAACCCACGGCGCGGTAGGGTATGCGCAGGAACTGACCAAATGGTTCGATACCAACTACCACTACCTGGTCCCGGAGTTTACTGAAGACCAGCGGTTCAGCCTGAGCTGGACCCAACTGTTCGATGAAGTCGACGAGGCGCTGGCCTTGGGGCATCAGGTCAAGCCGGTGATCATCGGTCCGCTGACGTACCTGTGGCTGGGCAAGGCCAAAGGGGACGGTTTCGACAAGCTCGACCTGCTGGATCGCCTGCTGCCGATTTACGGCGAGATCCTCGGCCGTCTGGCGGGGCAGGGCGTCGAGTGGGTGCAGATCGATGAGCCGATCCTCTGCCTCGACCTGCCTCAGGACTGGAAAACCGCTTTTGAGCGTGCCTATCACAGCCTGCAATACTCGCCACTGAAAAAATTGATCGCCACTTACTTCGGCGGACTGGAAGACAACCTGGGCCTGGCGGTCTCGCTGCCGGTGCACGGCCTGCATGTCGATCTGGTGCGGGCGCCCGAGCAATTGCCCGCATTGTTGGACCGTTTGCCCAGCTACAAGGTGTTGTCATTGGGCGTGGTCAACGGTCGCAACGTCTGGCGTTGTGATCTGGAAGCCGCACTCGAACGCCTGATCGAAGCCCAGTCGCGGTTTGCCGACAACCTGTGGGTCGCCGGCTCCTGTTCGTTACTGCACAGTCCGGTCGATCTGCAGCGTGAGGATCAGCTCGACGCGGAGCTGAAAGGCTGGCTGGCGTTCGCCACGCAAAAGTGCGGGGAAATCGCCATTCTCGGCAAGGCCCTCCATGATGCTCAGGCGCCAGACGTCCAAGCGGCGCTGGCGCAGAGCCGTGCCGTTCAGCTGAGCCGCAAACAATCGCCACGCATCCATAAGGCGCAGGTCCAGGCTCGGCTGTCGGCGATCAAGGCCGACGACTTCCAGCGCCAGTCGACCTTTGCCAAGCGCATCGCCGTACAACGCGCTCGCCTGGCGCTGCCTGCCTTCCCGACAACGACCATCGGCTCTTTCCCACAGACGGCTTCGATCCGTCTGGCCCGCCAGGCTTGGAAGCAGGGGAAACTGTCCGCCAACGATTACCACGACGCCATGCGCGCGGAAATTCGTCACGCGGTGGACATTCAACAGCGTCTCGGGCTGGATGTCCTGGTGCATGGCGAGGCTGAGCGCAACGACATGGTCGAATACTTCGCCGAGCAACTGGACGGCTATGTGTTCACCCGCTTCGGCTGGGTGCAGAGCTATGGTTCGCGATGCGTCAAGCCCGCTGTGATCTACGGCGACCTCAGCCGTCCGCAGGCGATGACCGTCCGCTGGAGCGAGTACGCCCAGAGCCTCACTGACAAGGTGATGAAAGGCATGCTGACCGGGCCTGTGACCATGCTGATGTGGTCTTTCCCGCGTGAGGATGTGTCGCGCAAGGTCCAGGCGCAGCAATTGGCGCTGGCCCTTCGCGATGAAGTTGTCGACCTTGAGCAGGCCGGCATCAAGATCGTGCAGATCGACGAAGCGGCGTTTCGTGAAGGCTTGCCCTTGCGCCGTGCACAATGGGATGAATACCTGGAGTGGGCCGTTCAGGCGTTTCGTCTGTGTGCCTCCGGGGTGCGGGATGAAACACAGATCCACACGCACATGTGCTACAGCGAATTCAACGATGTCATCGAAGCGATCGCCGCCATGGATGCCGATGTGATCACCATCGAAACCTCGCGCTCGGACATGGAACTGCTGGAAGCCTTCAAGGCCTTCGCCTACCCGAACGATATCGGGCCTGGGGTATATGACATTCATTCGCCGCGGGTGCCCGACAAGGAAGAGATGGTCAGGCTGATGAGCAAGGCGGCCCAGCGCATCCCTGCCGAGCGGTTGTGGGTCAACCCGGATTGCGGTCTGAAAACCCGCGCCTGGCCAGAAACCGAGGCTGCGCTGGTGAATATGGTGGCTGCCGCCCGGCAACTGCGCTCGGAACTGGCTCCAGTGCCAAGTGAAAGTTCGTTCGTGGGCAAACGCGCTGCGACCGTGTGAGCGGCGCATCTTTGGCTGTATTCAGGCTGTGACCGTTCCCACGCTCCGTGGGAGCGCGTCCGTTAAAGGATCGGGTTAGCGACCGGCGGCTCCATCAAGCCGCTGCCGCTAAGCCGCCTTCATCAAAATGTCACGCAACTGTGGCAGCGCGCTTTGGAAAACTTCATCAGACTCGCGGCCTACTGGGTTTTGCGTGTCGGGATTTTTTCCATGCGTTTCTTGTGTTTTCTGGCTGCGCTCCTGTGCAGCCTGTCCTCTCTTGCGGCCTCGCGTTGCGACCCCGACGTTCCCACCCAAGTGGCCGAGCTCGATGACGTGCATCTGGCGTACCAGAGCATTGGGCGGGTGAGCGATCCGGCATTGTTGCTGGTCATGGGGCTGGGCGGGCAGTTGATTCACTGGCCGGACGAGGTGGTCGTCGCCTTGTGCGAGCAAGGTTTTCGGGTGATCCGGTATGACAACCGCGATGTCGGGCTGTCGACCTGGGTCCAGGCACCCACGACCGTCAACCTCACCTATGAAGTGCTGCGTTACAAGATCGGGCTGCCGGTGACGGCCCCCTATACGCTGACCGACATGGCGCAGGACGCGTTGGGCCTGATGGATGCGCTGCACATTCAGCGGTTTCACGTCTTGGGTGCCAGCATGGGCGGCATGATTGCGCAGCATCTGGCCGACATGGCGCCTCCTCGCATCGAAAGCCTGACCCTGATCATGAGCAGTTCCGGGGCGCCGGGTTTGCCCATGCCCAGCCCTGCGCTGTTGCACCTGCTGGCGCGGCGAGGCGCAGCGGACCGTCAGGCTGCCTTGGAACAACAGGCCGATCTGCTTGCCGCACTGGGCAGCCCGGCCGTGAAGGACGATCGAAAGAAGCTTCTGCAACAAGTGGCGCTTGCCTACGACCGTGCCTTCAACCCCGAAGGGGTCAAACGGCAGATTCTGGCGATCCTCGCCGAACCCAGCCGCGTGGCGCTGCTCAATCGCCTGCGGGTGCCCACGCTGGTGGTGCATGGCACCGCCGATCCGCTGCTGCCTGTCATGCATGGCGTTCATCTGGCAGCGCATATCCAGGGTAGCCAGTTAAGACTCATTCCTGGACTGGCCCACCGTTTCCAAGAGGCGTTCAAGGCGCCGTTGCTCGCCGCAGTGTTGCCGTATCTGCGACAGCATCGCGAGGACGGCTCGCCTATCGCGCAACTTTGAAAGAACCCCTATCTCCGAAGGCATGCGCGAGTTGGCGACAGCCATCTTTCGGTCATATGAGCCTTGACTGAAGCACCGTGCTCGCGAGCACAGGTTCTCCACGTTTTGTCGTGCAGTGACATGAGCGTATCGTGCACCTTTCCCTCTTTCGCACGAGGCTGTCATGAGCATTCCCCTGAAAATCGACTTCATTTCCGATGTGTCCTGCCCGTGGTGCATCATTGGCTTGCGCGCCCTGGACCAGGCGCTGGAGCACTTGAGCGATGAAGTTCGGGCGCAGATTCATTTTCAGCCATTCGAGCTGAACCCGAAGATGGGCGCGCAAGGGCAGGACATTTTCGAACATATCGCTGAAAAATACGGTTCTACCCGAGAGCAATATCAGGCCAACGCCGAAAACATCCGCGAGCGCGGTGCGGAACTGGGCTTTGTCTTCAAGCAGGGAGAACGTCGTATCTACAACACCTTCGATGCGCATCGCCTGCTGCATTGGGCGGAGCAGGAGGGCAAGCAGAAGGCGCTGAAAGAAGCGCTGTTCACCGCCTATTTCAGCCACCACGCCGAGGTGTCATCTCACAAGGTACTGGCCGATGTCGCGCAAAAGGTGGGGCTTGATAGGGTGCGCGCTGAAGCCGTTCTCACCTCGGGCCAGTACGCCGCAGAAGTCCGCGAGCTCGAACACCTGTGGGTATCCCGAGGCGTCAGTTCGGTGCCGACCATCGTGTTCAACGATCACTATGCGATATCCGGTGGTCAGCCGGTGGACGTGTTCGTCAGCGCCATTCGTCAGATTGTCAGCGAGCAGTCGAGCGTCATCGACCCTGCCCCATGATGCGCTACGCTGAGTGACGCCCTGCGGGCCAGCGCGTTTCTGACAGCGGGCGAACGGTTCTTCGGGGCGGTAATCCGATGTCGCAGACGGAACGAATTTTCTTTTGCGATCAAAAAACTCCTTGCTCCCTTCAACCTTTTTCGGATATCAATTTGTACATGATTAGACAGGTTCGATTCGATAAGAAAAAACGTGTGGTCGATGAGCTCGCGCGCCGTATAGAAACCGGGCAGATGGGATCGGGCGAGCTGTTACCAGGTGAAAACCTGCTGGCTCAGGAATTCAATGTCAGCCGCGGGACGTTGCGAGAAGCGTTGTCCGAGCTCAAGCGTCGCAACTACATCGCGACCCAGACCGGTGTCGGTTCGATCGTCACCTACGATGGCATTTCGCTGGACCAACGCGCCGGGTGGGCGCAAGCGCTGGCCGATACCGGCGCCCGCGTCAGCACCGAAGTCCTGCGGCTGGTGGCAATCGAGCGGCCGGACCTCGAAAGCCGTTTCGGTACGGCGCGTTTCATTGCGTTGGACCGTCGCCGCACGGCGGAGGATGGCAATGTCGTTTCGCTGGAGCGGGTGCTGGTACCGGCGGTCGACGGGTTGGAAAACCTGCCTCAGGAGGGGCTGATCGACGACTCGCTGACCGTCACGATGGCCGCCCATGGCTACATTGGCGATCGCGGTGACCAGTGGATTGGCGCCGAGCCATTGAACGCTGATGACGCTGCGCTGTTGTTGCGTGAGCCTGGCACTGTGTTTCTCAAGGCGATACGAACGACGTTCGATCGCCGGGAGCGTTTCATGGAGCACGTGGAAAGTCTTTTGGACCCCGTGCATTTTCGTCTGCATCTGGCATTTGGATCGAGTACATGACTGCATTGATCGACATTCGCGAACGTGCGCAGGCCGCTTTTTATGGCTTGGCCCTTGGCGATGCCTTGGGCATGCCCACGCAATCGCTCAGCCGCGAGCAGATCAAGCAGCGCTATGGCCGTATCGTTACCCTGACCGCCGCCGATGCGGATCAACCGATTGCCCCTAACATGGCCGCTGGGTCGATCACCGACGACACCGAACAGGCGATCCTGGTTGCCGAGTTGCTGGTGGCTGGACAGGGCCGGATCCAGCCCTCGGACCTGGCCCAGACGCTGATCGATTGGGAAGCCGTCATGCAGGCCAAGGGTTCGCAGGACTTGCTTGGCCCGTCCACCAAGCGTGCCATCGAAATGATTCTGGCAGGCCATACCCCTGAGGAAGCAGGGCGCTTCGGTACCACGAACGGTGCGGCGATGCGTATCACGCCGGTGGGTATCGCAGCCGACGTCACCGAAGAAGCGTCGTTCGTCGAATCGGTCTTGCAGGCGTGCCAAGTCACCCACAACACGACACTGGGTATTTCCAGCGCGGCCGCCGTGGCGGCGGTGGTTTCGGCGGGAATCAACGGGGCCGACCTGAGCGCGGCGCTCGACATCGGCGCGCATCTCGCAGCAAGGGCCGAGCACCATGGGCACTGGGTCGCCGGCGCGCGTATTTCAGCCCGTATCGAATGGGCCCGGCGGTTGAGCGAGGACACGCCCTCTGCGCAATTGCCGGACGTGGTCTACGACGTCATCGGCACGTCGGTGGCCTCGCAGGAATCCGTGATCGCCGCTTTCGCCCTCGCGCAGCACGTTGCGATGGACCGGATATCGGCTTTCGATGCGCTCTGCCTGGCCTCCAGCCTGGGCGGCGACACGGACACCATCGCGGCGATATTGGGGGCGATGACCGGTGCATGCCAGGGCATGACGGCTTGGCCGCAAGCCATGATCGAGCAGATCAAGGCCGTGAACCGCCTCGATCTTGAACCGATGGTCGACCGATTGCTGGCACTGCGCGCGGCCTGACCACCGCCGAACATTGATTTGAATAAGACACACATCGCCCCGCGCTCGGCGGCGATACGGGGCTTCCTCGTCTTCAAGGGCCGTCCCGCACGACAAGGAAGTCCTTTGCTTTACGTACTGCCCACAACCAGAACAAACGGCAACAGGAGCATCCACATGACATCATCCAACGCCAGTCAGGGCGCAGGACAGCTTGAAACACGCGGTATCGAGCCGGTTCCGGAAAATGAGTGCAACGGTCATCCGCTGCAACTGTTCTGGGTCTGGTTCGCGGCGAACATCAGTATTCTTGGCCTTCCACTGGGCGCGACCTTGGTGGCGTTCCGCGGCTTGTCCATCGGGCAGGCCATCGTCGTGGCCATTCTCGGTGCCGCGGGTTCCTTCGCCGTGGTCGGTGTCATTTCGATTGCGGGGCGCCGGGGCCGCGCGCCCAGCCTGACCCTCTCGCGCGCCATCTTCGGTGTACGGGGCAACATCGGCCCGACCATCGTGTCGCTGATGTCGCGCCTGGGCTGGGAGACGGTGAACACCACCACAGCAGCGTTCGTGCTGCTGTCGCTGTGTTCGATCTTGTTCGGCACTGCGGTCGAGGCGAAAAACTCACCCGGCCTGACCCTGCTGTTCATTGCCATCTTTGTGTTGATGACGCTCACTGTGTCCGGGCTTGGGCATGCGACGCTGTTGGTCATTCAGAAATGGGCCACGTACATCTTCGGCGCGCTGAACGTTCTGGTGGGTGGCTTCCTCATCGCCCACATCGATTGGAGCGCGGTGTTCAGCGCGACGCCAGCGCCCCTGAGCGCGATGATCATCGGTGTCGGCACCATGGCCGCGGGCACCGGCATCGGCTGGGCCAACGCGGGCGCCGACATGTCCCGCTATCAGCATCGCAGCGTCAAGGCGACCCGGCTCGTCGCCTCTGCAGCCTTCGGGGCTGGCATTCCGCTGGTCTTGTTGATCACCCTGGGCGGCTTGCTGTCGGTGGGCAACGACCACCTGGCTTCGGCGACCGATCCGATCATTGCGATCCGCGAACTGCTGCCGACTTGGATGGCCGTGCCCTACCTGATCACCGCCTTCGGCGGCCTGCTGCTGTCCAACAACCTTTCGGTGTATTCGGCGGGTCTGACCACCTTGACCCTCGGTTTGAAGATCAAACGCGTTCATGCGGTGATCGTCGACATCGTGGCCATCTTCGCCGGTTCGATCTACTTCATGCTGATCGCCGACAGTTTTTATGGTCCATTCATCACCTTCATTTCACTGCTGGCGGTGCCGATCACGGCCTGGGTGGGGATCTTCGTGGTGGACCTGATTCACCGTCACCTGTACTCGGCCAAGGACTTGATGGATGTCTCGCCTACCAGCGCCTATTGGTACAGCGGCGGTGTGGAGTGGCGTGCGGTGGGTGCCTGGGCGCTGGCCATCGTGCTCGGTTTCAGTTTCACCACCGTGGCGACCACGCCGGAAAACGTACTGTTCAAAGGTTTCCTTTCCGACTCCTGGTTCGGGCATAACGGGCTGGGCTGGATCGTGACCTTTGTGGTCGCTGGCGGCCTTTACGCCATCCTCGGCGGTTCTCGCGACCGCCGCGTCGCCCCTGAAGAGGCTGCTCATGCCCGCTAGATTGTTCTACACCGGCCAGGTCGTAGTCGACCTGGTCATGGCCCTCGACGCGCTGCCCCGTTCGGGCGGCGATGTACTTGCCCGTTCGGCCAATTTCGAAACTGGGGGCGGGTTCAACGTAATGGCTGCGGCCTGTCGCAACGGCCTGCAGACGATATACCTCGGGCGGCACGGTCATGGCCGCTTCGGTGATCTGGCGCGCCAGGCCATGGCCGCGGAAGGCATCGAGGTGGCGACTGCCGCCTCGACCGATCAGGACACCGGTTTGTCGGTGGCGTTGATCGAGCCGTCTGCGGAGCGTTCGTTCATCTCCTATGTGGGCGCCGAGGGCGGGTTGTCCGATTCGGACCTGAACAGCCAGGTCGTGCAGGCGGAGGACTTCGTGTTTGTCAGCGGCTACAGCCTGCTGCACAAACACAAAGTGTCGACGCTGCTGAACTGGTTGGGTCAATTACCGCGAGAGGCACGTGTGGTATTCGATCCGGGCCCGTTGGTGAACTCACCCGACAGCACAGAAATGCAGGCGATGCTGCCCTTGATCGATCTGTGGACCAGCAACTGCGAAGAAGCGTTGCGCTTCACCGGTCGCCAGACCATCGCGGACGCGTTGGCACAACTGGCGCAATGGTTGAAGGGTGACGCGATGATCGTCGTGCGGGACGGCCCGAATGGCTGCTGGATTCGGCGAGACAACGCAACGCTGTCTGTCCCTGGCTTTCCGGTCAAGGCCATCGACACCAATGGCGCGGGTGATGCCCATGCCGGTGTGTTGCTGGCCGGATTGGCAGCGGGGCTTGGCGCGGAGCAAGCGGCGTTGCGGGCCAATGCGGCGGCGGCCATCGCGGTGACCCGTTGGGGTCCGGCGACCGCGCCAGTGGCGGCCGAGGTCGATCAATTGATTGGCGCATCGCCGTGAGAATGAACGGGCTCGCGAACGATTAGGTTCAGGCCCTTTGATCGGGCTGAATCAAGGTAGTCGCGAGCCAGCGTTCAGTCGGGCCTTACCCCAACCCATACTTCTTTACCTTGTCGAACAGCGTGGTCTTGGCCATGCCCAACTCCTGGCTGGCCTGGCTCAGGTTGCCGCCGCTGCGTTGTAGCGCCTCGCTGAGCAGGTTGCGTTCGAAGGCTTCCACCGCCTCTGAAAAACCCAGGCTTTGTGCCTGGGTCGCCAACCCTGATTTTTTGAATGCCGGCAGGCCTAGCGCATATCGCTCGGCCACGTTGCGCAGTTCACGCACATTTCCCGGCCAGTCGTGGGTCATCAGTGCCGTCATCGTCTGCGGGTCCAATTGCGGGGGCTCGCGATCGAAGCGCAGCGATGACTGCTGGAGAAAGTGTTCGAACAATTGCAGGATGTCTTCGCGACGTTCGCGCAGGGGCGGCAGTTCAAGCGTCACGACATTGAGGCGGTAATACAGGTCGCTGCGAAACTGGTTTGCCTTGCTCAAGTCGGCAAGATCCGCCTTGGTGGCGGCGATGACGCGACAGTCCACCGCCACGCTCTGGTTCGACCCCAGCCGCTCAAGGGTGCGCTCCTGCAAGACCCGCAGCAATTTGATTTGCAGGTTGATCGGCATGCTTTCCACTTCGTCGAGGAACAGCGTGCCATTGTGGGCGTGCTCGATCTTGCCGATTCGTCGCTTGCCCGCACCGGTGAAGGCGTTGGCCTCGTGGCCGAAGATTTCGCTCTCGAAGAGGTTTTCCGGCAGCCCTCCGCAGTTCAACGCGACGAATGGGTGCGCGTGACGACGACTGAAATCATGCAGGCAGCGGGCGACGAGCTCTTTGCCGGTGCCGGTCTCACCCTCGATCAGCACGTTGGCCGAGGTGTCGGCGACATTGGCGATCAACGCGCGCAGGTTCTGCATCGCGGCCGATCGCCCGATGATTTTGCCTTCCAGCGAGTCGCGCTCGGCCAGTTGCCGGCGCAGCGACCAGACTTCCCGCGCCAGCCCGCGTTGTTCGAGCGCACGCCGGGCGACCTCGACCAGGCGCTCGGGGGAAAAGGGCTTTTCTATGAAGTCATAGGCGCCGTCACGCATGGCGCCCACTGCCATCGACACGTCGCCGTGACCGGTGATCAATACGACGGGGAGGGTGCGATCCCGCTCCTTCAGATGCCTGAGCAGCGTCAGTCCGTCCATGCCTGGCAGGCGGATATCGCTGATGACGATGCCGGCGAAATGTTCGCCCACGATCGCCAGCGCCTCTTCGGCACTGCCCACACCCTGGCTGTGGATGTCCTCCAGCGTCAGCGCCTGCTGGCACCCGAGCAGCACATGGGGGTCATCTTCGACGATGAGGACGGTCAGTTCAGTGTTCAATTTCATGCCTCATCGGTATGTGTAAGAGCGCGCGTGCCTGCGATGAACGATAACGCGGTACATCCCACAGACCGCGTTATGGTTCATCGCGGGCAAGCGCGCTCCTACAGGATTGGTAACAGCCAGCGGATTCATGACACCACCAACGGCAGAATCAACACGAACATCGTTCCACCCTCGGACGGGTGTTCGGCGTTCAGGCTGCCCCCGGCGGCCGCAGCCAGGCTGGCCGAGAGCGTCAACCCCAGGCCCAAGCCTTGTTCGCCAGGCTTGGTGGTGAAGAACGGCTCAAACAAATGCTTGCGCGCTTCGACGTCAATACCATGGCCGTTGTCCCGCACCTGCAGGCGATAGCGGCCTTCGAACGCGTCGCCCTGTAACCACAACACGGGCAGGGGCTGGGCCTGCATGGCGTCCAGCGCGTTGCCGATCAGGTTGACCAGAATCTGCTCCAACCGGGTCTGGTCGATGGCCAGTTCCACTTCATCGAAATGCTGGTTGAGCTCCAGTGGGCTGCTTTCCAGGCGTCCGGCCAACAACTGCAGCGCCGCCTCGACGGCTTTGCTCAACGACGCCTGGCCTTTGTCTTCGCCGCGTCGGGCGAAGGCGCGCAGGCTGGCGGTGATGCGCCCCATGCGATCGATCAGGTCATTGATCGTGCGCAAGTTGGTGGTGGCTGTGTCCAGTGCCCCGCGCTCGATGAAGCGGACAGTGTTGCCCGACAACGTTCGCAATGCGGCGAGGGGCTGGTTGAGTTCGTGGGCGATGCTGGTCGACATCTGACCGATGGCCGCCAGTTTGCCCGCTTGCACCAGTTCATCCTGTGCCTGACGCAGGGTTTCCTCGGCTTGGCGCCGTTCGCGAATCTGCCCCTTGAGGCGTTCGTTGCTGGCCCGCAAATCCGCCGTGCGCTCGGTGATGCGCCGCTCCAGTTCATTGTTGGCCTGTTCCAGCGCTTCGCGTGCCGCCAGACGTGTGGCGATGACTTTGCGTCGCTCGTTCCAGGCAATCAGCAGAAACGCCACGAGGGCACAGGCCACCGCTACCAGCATGCCTTGGTTGGCGGCCTCCCGACGCAGATCTTCCAGCGGCGAGAGCAGGGTCAAGTGCCAGGGGGTGTCCGCCAGATCGCGGGTCTGTGCCAGGTAGCTCACCACCGTGTGTTCGTGGTCGACGCTGCTGTTGGCGGGGAAGGTGAGTTTCTCGACGCCGTCGGCGATGAGCTCGCGCTCCAGTGGCACCAGCTCGTTCAGCGGCCACCAGTAATATTGCAGGCTGCGGGCCAGGCGCTCTTTGATTTGCGGCGTGAGCGGGCGAACCGACTTTAACCGTCGTGCCGGGTCGCTGGAGAGAATGATGATTCCGTTTTCGTCACTGACGAAGGCCTCCAGGCGCGCCCGTTGCCAGCGCTCCTCCAGGGCCTCGAGGCGGACCTTGATCACAGCCACGCCGATGATCTTGCCTTTTTCTTCCAGCCCGTGGGCCAGATAGTAGCCCGGCTCGCCGGTGGTGCTGCCGATGCCGTAGAACCGACCCGGCTGCCCGCGAATGGCGTCCTGGTAATAGGCGCGGAAGGAGAGGTCCTCACCCAAATAGCTGTCGGCGTCGCGCCAGTTGCTGGTCGCCAGCACACGGCCGGTGGTGTCCAGCACGTAGATCGCACGGCTGCGGCTTCGACGGTTCAACCCTTCGAGGTAATCGTTGACCTTGCCCCGCAGTTCCGGAGATGGGTCGTTGAGCAGGCTCGATACATTGGACTCCAGCTCGAGCACGCTGGGGAGGTAGTTGTATTTGTTGATTTCGCTTTCGACGGTGCGGGCATGCAATTCGAGCTGGCGCTCGCCATTCTCGCTAAGCGACTTGATGCCGTTCTTTTCGCTGTACAGGTACGTGAAGTAACCCAGTGCAATCATCAGCAGGATGATCAGCGGCGGCAGGAACAGTTGGCGAATCAGGCGGGGTTTCACAGTCAGTGATGGCGGCGTACTAAGAGGTGGATCGCATTTCATCACAGTCGTCCTGGACCGACCAGCCGCTCGTGTCATGGATGTCGACACGAACGGCCAGCGGGTTTTGCGCCCTTGTGAGGCTTGAATCAATCAGTGCTGCAGGATTTTGTTCAGGAAGTGCTGCGCGCGCTCGGAACGGGCGTTGATGTCGCCGAAGAACTCTTCCTTGGCACAGTCTTCGATGATCTGGCCCTTGTCCATGAAGATCACGCGGTCAGCCACTTTGCGGGCGAAGCCCATTTCGTGGGTCACGCACATCATGGTCATGCCCTCGTGGGCGAGCTGCACCATCACGTCGAGTACTTCGTTGACCATTTCAGGGTCAAGCGCGGAGGTCGGTTCGTCGAACAGCATGACGATCGGGTCCATCGCCAATGCGCGGGCAATCGCCACACGTTGCTGCTGCCCGCCGGACAACTGGCCCGGATGCTTGTGCGCATGCGCCGACAGGCCCACGCGCTCCAGCAGCGCAAGGCCTTTCTGGGTGGCCTCTTCTTTGCTGCGGCCCAGGACCTTGATCTGCGCGATGGTCAGGTTTTCCGTGATGGTCAGGTGCGGAAACAACTCGAAGTGTTGGAACACCATACCGACGCGGGAGCGAAGTTTAGGCAGATTGGTCTTGGGGTCGGCGATAGACGTGCCATCGACCACGATGTCGCCTTTCTGAAAAGGCTCCAGTGCGTTGACGCACTTGATCAGGGTGGATTTCCCCGAGCCCGAAGGGCCGCAGACGACGATCACTTCGCCTTTCTTGACCTCGGTGCTGCAATCGGTCAGCACCTGGAAGTCCCCATACCACTTGTTGATATTTTTGATGGAAATCATACGGCTAACCTTTTTTGCATGAGCTTGACCAGACGCGAGGCCACGAAGCTGATGATGAAATACACGAGACCGGCAACGATGAGGAACTCGTTGGAGCGACCGATGATGTCGCCGTTGGAGCGGGCCGAATTGAGGAAGTCCACCAGGCCGACGGTGTACACCAGCGAGGTGTCCTGGAACAGAATGATGCTCTGTTGCAGCAACAGCGGGGTCATCTTGCGGAACGCCTGAGGCAGGATGATCAAGCGCATCATCTGGCCGTAGGTCATGCCCAGAGCCTGCGCGGCGCCCATTTGGCCTCGGGAAATCGACTGCACGCCGGCGCGGACGATTTCACAGAAATAAGCGGCCTCGAACATCATGAATGCCACGACGCAAGAGGTGAACGCACCCACAGGCGTGTCTTGGCCGGTGATCCAGCGCAAAACGAAGGGCACCGCCAAGTAGAACCAGGTGATGACCAGCAGAAGCGGGATCGAACGGAAATAGTTGACGTAGGCGCCGGCGAGGTTCGATAGCACCTTGTTGTGGGACAAACGCATCAGCGCCAGAAGCGTACCGATGACGATGCCGCCGATCACGCCCATGACCATCAATTGGAGGGTCATCAGCATGCCGTTCCACAGGCCCGGAATGGCCGGAATGACGCCAGAGAAGTCCATCATTTACCTCCCACGGAAATCAGGCCCGGCACCGCGACTTTCTTCTCGACCAGACGCATGAGCAGCATCAGGCTCATGTTCAGGGTGAAGTAGATCAAGGTGGCGAGGGTGAAGGCTTCGAACAGGTTCGCGGAAAACTCGGCGGTCTGCTTGGTTTGAGCCAGCAACTCCATCAGGCCGATCAGCGACGCCACCGACGAGTTCTTGAACACGTTGAGGAATTCGGAAGTCAGCGGCGGGATGATGATCCGGTACGCTTGCGGCAGCAGTACGTTCCAGTAGATCTGCGGCAGTTTGAACCCCATGGCGCGCGCGGCGGATTCCTGGCCGCGAGGCAACGCCTGAATACCGGTGCGCACCTGCTCGCACACCCGTGCGGCCGTGAAAAGCCCCAGGCACACGACAACACTCAGGAAGGCCGAGGTGGTCGGATTCAGGTCTTGCTTGTACCACTCCTGCAGGTTCTCGGGCAGCAGGTCCGGCACCAGGAAGTACCAGATGAACAGCTGCACCAGCAGTGGCACATTACGGAAAATTTCCACGTAAACCGTGGCAATAGACGACACGATGCGGTTGGGCACCGTACGCATGACACCGAGCACCGAGCCCAGCACCAACGCGATGATCCAGGCGACGATGGAGATGCCGATGGTCCAGCCCAGACCGGAAATGTACCAGTCCAAGTAGGTCTCGCTGCCCACGCCGGTGGACTTGAAGAACACGCTCCAGTCCCAGTTGTAATTCATCAGGGTCTCCCCTCTGATCGATCGTTATGCACGCACACCGCTATGCAGCGGCTTCCGGAGCCGCACTGCAGCTCCGGGAGTCAGGCTTTCACTTTTGTCGCGTGTGAAGAGAAGGACTTATGCCTTCTTCTCAGGAGCAGGCTTGTCGTTCGGGCTCTCGATCAGCTTCTGCAGCTCAGGGCTCATCGGGAATTCCAGGTTCAGGCCTTTTGGCGGAATCGGCTGGGTGAACCATTTGTCGTAGATCTTCTTGATCTCGCCCGACTTGTAGAGGCCAACGATCGCGTCATCCACAGCCTTCTTGAAGGCAGCGTCGTCCTTGCGAACCATGCAGCCGTAGATTTCATAGGATTGCGGGGTGCCGGTCACGTGCCAGTCAGTTGGCTTCTTGGCCTTGGCCATTTCGCCGGCCAGCAGGGCGTCGTCCATCATGAAGGCAACCGCGCGGCCCGATTCCAGCATCTGGAAGGATTCACCGTGGTCCTTGGCGGAAATGACGTTCATGCCCATCTGCTTGTCGGCGTTCATCGCTTTGATGATGCGCTCGGAGGTGGTGCCTGCAGTGGTGACGACATTCTTGCCTTTCAGGTCATCGAAATCGTTGTAAGGCGAGCCGACTTTGGTCAGCAGGCGAGTACCGATTTCGAAGATGCCGACCGAGAAGTCGACTTGCTGGGCGCGCTCGGCGTTGTTGGTGGTCGAACCGCACTCAACGTCGACCGTGCCGTTCTGAACCAGCGGGATGCGGGTTTGTGAAGTGACCAGGTTGTAGTTGACCTTCAGGTCTGGCTTGTTCAGGTCTTTCTTGATCGCCTCGACGATAGCCAGTTGGATGTCATGGGAGTAGCCGCCGGGCTTGCCCGAGGCGTCCGCGATGTAAGAGAACGGAATCGACGAGTCGCGGTGACCGAGGGTAATGGTGCCCGAATCATTGATTTTCTTCAGGGTGCCGGTCAGTTCCGCGGCAGACAGCGGGGTGCTGATCAAAGCGGCTGCTGCAACGGCCACGCCTAGAATGTGGGGAACGATACGCATCTGTTAATCCTCGACTTTGTTTTTCTTATGGGTCCGGTGTTGGGTCGGCCCTATCGTTTCAGAACGCTACAACGGCGGCCCAATCAGGCGGCACGCTACATCGGAGCAATCGTGATGGAGTGTAGAGCATGAGTCATGCCAAAGCCGTGACAGGAGGCAACCTGCTGATTAGAAAGGAAAATATTTCGTTATCTGGAAGCGGGGCGGGCTTGAACGTCCGGTACGCCGAATGGGCGAGGGGGAGGTGTTCGGAAATCCGAATGTTCGGTGTCGGGTAGCGTTAAACCTGCGAAGCAAGCCTGCGAGGTATAACGCACGATGCGGCGGTTCTGAAAATGACCTATTCGCTCATCCGCCCCGCGCGATGGGCGGGGCCGATGCTGATCACCGGGAAAACAGCACGGTTATGCCTGAGTTGCCCTTGTGCTTGGCAGGATGCCTCAGGCAGCCGCTGTAGTGCTTTTGCGGTGAGCCACCTTGTCGAGGTATGCCTGAACGTTCTGCTGTTCCTCGGCAGTGGTGAACAGTCCCAGCTTGGTCCGACGCCAGAGCACGTCGTCCGCTTGAGTGACCCACTCAGCCCTGCACAAGTAGTCCACTTCGGCGCTGTACAGATCTGCGCCAAGATGCTCACCCAAGTCGCCCACGTCATGCAGGCCGTCCACGATCTGCCAACTGCGCGATCCATAGGTAATTGCCCAGCGTTTGGCGAGACCGGAGGGCAGCCATGGGCAGCGCTTTTCCAACTCGCTCGCGAGGGCGGCAGGAGTGGTCATGTTCTCGCCACCTGGCAGGCTGGCCCTGGCCGTCCAGCTCGGTTTCATCTGGGGAAAGAACGGCGCCAGTTGTTGCATGGCCGATTCGGCGAGCTTGCGATAGGTCGTCAGCTTGCCCCCAAACACCGACAGAATCGGCGCTTCTTCGGTGCTGCCCGACAATGACAGCGTGTAGTCGCGGGTGATGGCTGACGGATTGTCGGATTCATCGTTGCAGAGCGGGCGCACGCCCGAGTAGGTGCGAATGATGTCGCCCCGCGTCAGTTGCTTCTTGAAGTGTTCGTTGACGATTTTCAGCAGGTAGTCGGTTTCGCCCTCGGTGATCGCCACCTTGGCAGGGTCGCCGGTGTATTCGCGGTCGGTGGTACCGATAATGGTGAACTGGTCCAGATACGGAATCGCGAAGACGATGCGCTGGTCTTCGTTTTGCAGAATGAACGCGTTCTCGCCTTCATACAGCTTTGGCACGATCAAGTGGCTGCCCTGGATCAGACGGATGCCATACTGAGATTCGAGCTTCAAATCCTCGCGGATGAATTTGGCCACCCAAGGTCCAGCCGCATTGACCAGCGCTTTGGCGCGAATGGAAAACAGACTGCCATCCGCACGTTCCATGTTCAGGTGCCACAGACCATTGCTGCGGCGGGCGTTGAGGCAGCGGGTCTGGGTATGGATGTGCGCGCCCTTTTCACGGGCGGCCATGGCATTGAGCACCACCAGACGGGCGTCATCGACCCAGCAATCCGAGTATTCGAAGCCGCGGGTAATCGTACTCTTGAGCGGGCTGCTGGCGCCGAAACGCAGGTTTTTCGATCCGGGAAGCTTTTCACGCTTGCCCAGATGGTCGTAGAGAAAAAGACCCGCGCGGATCATCCAGGCTGGTCGCAGATGGGGACGATGAGGAAGGACGAAACGCATCGGCTTGACGATGTGGGGGGCTTTTTCCAGCAGCACCTCCCGCTCGGCCAATGCCTCACGCACCAAGCGAAACTCGTAATGCTCCAAGTAGCGCAGGCCGCCATGAATGAGCTTGCTGCTGGCGGACGACGTGTGGCTGGCCAGGTCATCCTTTTCGCACAAAAACACCGACAGGCCGCGCCCTGATGCGTCTGCTGCGATACCGACACCGTTGATGCCACCGCCAATCACGGCAATATCGTAGACCTCGGAAAGGGGTGGGATAGGCAAGGCGGAATCGGCCATCGGGGCCTCCTGTCTGGGATTCGATCCAGTTCGTTTTTGGCGAATTCGAACATTTGCGTTCATTTTCGAAAATACTAGCGCAATAAGGCGCCACTCACCACCTGTGATTGATTGAAAATACTGATTAGGGGGACAGGAAAGGAACAAAATCGAACATGGGTATGTTCGTTCGAAAGGAGTGACAGTACGCGTTTTCGTACCAACGACGTAGGAGCGCGCTTGCCCGCGACCTGGCGCGAAGCGGCAGCAAACACTGAAAGCGCGACATTCCTGTCACAGCACATACGTCGAGATGGACTGCCGCTCCGCGCCAGATCGCGGGCGAGCGCGCTCCTACAAGTACGCGTTCGTTAGACGACTTCCAACCGGATCTTGTTTTGCGTCAGCAGTTGAGCGAGCGCCGGCACAGGGGCCTGATCGGTCACCAGGCAATCGATCAGGGTGATCGGGCCCAGCCGCACCATGGCGTTGCGGCCGAACTTGCTGGAGTCCGCTGCCAGGATCACTTGGCGTGCATTGGCGATGATCGCCTGGGAAACACGCACTTCCTGGTAATCGAAGTCCAGGAGGCTGCCATCCTCATCGATGCCGCTGATGCCCACGAGCGCGAAATCGACCTTGAACTGGGTAATGAAATCGACACTGGCCTGACCCACGACTCCGCCGTCCCGGCGTACGTTGCCTCCGGCGAGCAGCACTTCGAAGTCATCCTTGCCACTGAGAATCGACGCCACATGCAGGTTATTGGTGATGACCTTCAAATGGTTATGGTTGAGCAGGGCGCGGGCGATGGATTCGGTGGTCGTGCCGATATTGATAAACAGCGAAGCGTGATCGGGGATCTGCGCCGCAATGGCTTCGGCGATGCGCTGTTTCTCATCGCGCATCTGATCGGCGCGCATGGCGTAGGCGGTGTTTTCGATACTGGAGTCGTAGGCTGCGCCGCCGTGATAGCGGCGCAGAAGATTCATTTCCGCCAACTGGTTGATGTCGCGTCGGATGGTTTGCGGGGTCACGACGAACAATTGGGCCATTTCCTCGATGCTGACGTAGCCGCGTTCACGGACCAGCTCGAGGATCTGCTGTTGACGGGGTGGCAGATTCATTTTTCTTCCTTCGGGCAAGGGCGTCCATGATGCCGCAGGGAGCCATTATCTGTCAGCCGGAAAAAGTGCCGGAGCCGATCGAAGTGAGCGTGCCCGCAGTGACGCTGCGTCAGATGAGCGATCTTTCACAGAAGCGAGTCATCCGCGCGAGCAAGCTCGATCCTACAACGGGTTGTCAGATTACTCGGCGTCTTCGTGTGGCTCCCAGTCCCGCGTGCGGTCCACCGCTTTGCGCCAGCCCGCATACAGCTTTTCTTTTTCAGTCGCATCACATTGCGGCTCGAACTTGCGCTCGATCACCGCCTTGTCTTTCAACTCGTCCAGCCCGCTCCAGAAGCCAATGGCCAGCCCAGCCAGGTAGGCAGCGCCGAGCGCGGTAGTCTCGCGCATCTTCGGACGCTCCACCTCGGTGCCCAGAATGTCAGCCTGGAATTGCATGAGAAAGTTGTTGGCCACGGCGCCCCCGTCGACGCGCAACGCCTTGAGTGGCTCGCCGGCGTCCTGCTGCATGGCATCGAGCACGTCACGTGTCTGATAGGCGATCGATTCCAGGGCCGCGCGAATGATGTGATCGACTTTCACGCCCCGGGTCAGGCCGAACAATGCGCCACGGGCGTAAGGGTCCCAGTAAGGCGCACCGAGCCCGGTGAACGCCGGGACCAGGTACACGCCGTTGCTGTTCTTTACTTTGGTTGCGAAGTACTCGGTGTCCATGGAGTCGTTGACGATCTTCAGCTCATCGCGCAGCCATTGCACCGTCGAGCCACCGTTGAACACCGCGCCCTCCAGCGCGTATGCCACTTCTCCACGCGGCCCGCAGCCAATGGTGGTCAACAGCCCGTGGTGGGATTTCACAGCTTTTTTGCCGGTGTTCATCAGCAGGAAACAGCCGGTGCCGTAGGTGTTCTTGGCCTGGCCAGGTTCGACGCACATCTGCCCGAACAACGCCGACTGCTGGTCCCCCGCGATGCCGGCGATGGCAATACCGCTTTTGCTGTGGCCGTAGACCTCGGACGAGGACTTCACCTGCGGCAGCATCTCCCGGGGCACGTCGAGCACTTCGAGCATCCGTTCATCCCACTCGAGTGTGTGAATGTTGAACATCATGGTGCGCGAGGCATTGGTGTAATCGGTCACGTGGACCTTGCCCCCCGTAAATTTCCAGATCAGCCAACTGTCGACGGTGCCGAACAGCAGCTCGCCACGACGGGCTCGCTCACGGCTGCCTTCGACATGGTCGAGTATCCATTTCAGCTTGCTGCCGGAAAAATAAGGGTCGATCACCAGCCCGGTGGTTTCTTTGATGTAGTCCTCCAGCCCGTCGCGCTTGAGCTGCTGACAGATCTCGGTACTGCGACGGCATTGCCACACCACCGCGTTGTAGATCGGGCGGCCGCTTTCCTTTTCCCAGACCACCGTGGTTTCACGCTGGTTGGTGATGCCAATGGCAGCGATCTGATTGTGATGCAGGTTGGCCTGAGCCAGCACTTTGGTCATGCAGGCGGTCTGCGTCGCAAAGATTTCCATCGGGTCGTGTTCGACCCAGCCAGGCTGCGGGTAATGCTGCACGAACTCGCTCTGGGCGGTGCTCACCACGTTGGCGTCGCGGTCGAAAATGATGGCTCGCGAGCTGGTCGTGCCTTGATCGAGGGCGATGATGTAGTTCTTGTTGTCGTTGTCGGTCATGTCGATTGCCTGGTGATGAAGCGGAAGGCTGCAGGTCTGCCATCAGTGTACGTGGGGAAGCGCGTGCTTCGCTCGGACAGATGATTGATGGCGAACTCAATATTCGTATTCGAAAAAATATAGACGTAAACGAACCTTGTCAAAGACCTTAAACGAATGCCCGCTGCGTTGGAAACCGCCCCCGTTTTTGTTGCGCCACGCCGCTTTAGATGGAGGCGTTTTGAAGGCAGATGGCCTAAAGTTAGGGCAGCCAACCTTGTCACAGCCCCGGCCTTCTGGAGCCCTGCATGACCCCCGCATTGGAATTGCTGAAAAAAGTTCGAGCCGAACATCGCGTGCACAGTTATGAACATGATCCCAAGGCCGCCTCATATGGTCTGGAAGCCGCGGAAAAATTGAAACTGCAACCTGCCCAAGTGTTCAAGACGTTACTGGCCAGTACCGAGAAAGGTGAACTGCTGGTGGCGGTGGTTCCCGTGGTGGGCTCACTCGACCTCAAGGCACTGGCTCACGCAGCAGGGGCGAAGAAAGCGGAAATGGCCGATCCCGCCGCAGCGCAGCGTGCTACGGGTTACCTCCTCGGTGGCATCAGCCCCTTAGGGCAGAAAAAGAGGCTGCGCACCTTCATCGACGAATCCGCCCAACCGTTTGAAACGATCTTTGTCAGTGCAGGACGGCGCGGGCTGGAGGTGGAGTTGTCGGCGGCCGTACTGGCCCAGCATACCGGTGCTCGTTTTGCGCACATCGGCCGCGACTGAGTCATCCGTTGAAAGCGGTACTGGCGGGCAGGAGGCTCGCCTTCAAACAATAACGATGGGGGATCTTTGCCATGCAGCTGGAATTTCATCAGGTCGACGCATTCAGCGACCATGCTTTCGCGGGCAATCCAGCGATGGTCTATCGCCTCGATACTTGGCTGGCCGATGAGCTCATGCAGCGAATCGCGGCGGAGCACAACCTTTCCGAGACCGCCTTCGTGGTCCGGGAGGCGCAAGGCTGGCACGTTCGGTGGTTCACGCCGAGTCACGAAGTCCCGTTGTGTGGGCACGCCACGCTGGCCGCGGCGCACGTGCTGCTGGAAAAGTACGGCGAGGCGTCTGAAGCCATCGCCTTCACCAGCCGATCCGGGGTGCTGAGTGTCACGCGGGAGAATGGCCGCCTGCTGCTGGACTTTCCCTCGATGCCGCCCAGCGAACTGGGCGTCACCGTCGACATCGAACGGGCGCTGAACGCGGCCGTGGTGGACGTACTGGGGGCCGGGCAATTGCTGGTGGTTCTGGAATCGGAACAGGCGGTACGCGATTGCAAGCCCGATCTGGCTGCCATCGCCCGGCTGCCTTGGCCGGGAGTGATCGTGACAGCCAAAGGGGATGGGGAACGCTATGACTTCGTGTCTCGGTATTTCGCGCCAGCGATTGGCATTCCTGAAGATCCTGTCACCGGGGCGACCCATTGCAGCTTGATCCCCTATTGGTCTGCCCGGTTGAACAAATTCACGCTGAACGCCCATCAGGTGTCGGCAAGAGGCGGCGAGCTATTCTGTCGATTAGAGGGGGATCGGGTGAAGATCGGCGGGCATGCGACGCTGGTGGCCAGCGGCGTATTGACGCTGGGGTAACCCGTTCTGGGTTTGACGAACGCGCCCTTCATTTCCTGGAGGGCGGATTCACGCGGCAGGGAACAGGACCAGATGTTCCGCCGCCACGCGAATGCCGACGCAATCGCCTGTACGTAAATCGATGTGGCTGGGAAACAGGGCTTCCAAAGGGGAGCCGCTTGGCAGTTCCAGGCGATACAGCGTGGCCGCGCCCTGAAACGTCTTGCTCGTGACCATGGCTTTCAGCGCGCTGTCAGGCGCGTAGACGATGTCGTCCGGGCGCAGGAGTACGTCCATCGATGAGCCACGGGCCCCTCGGTAGGCTCGGTTGCCCCGCAGGACGCCCAGCTCGGTCTGTACCGATTCGGCGTCGATCAACTGGCCGCGTACGAAATAACCCTGACCCACAAAACTGGCGACATAAGGCGTCGCCGGCTCGTGATAAAGGTTGTAGGGCGTATCCCACTGTTCAAGGCGGCCGTCCTTGAAGACGCCCACATGATCGCTGACGGCGAAGGCTTCTTCCTGGTCGTGAGTGACCAGAATGGCACTGGTGCCACGGGTTTTGAGGATGTCACGCACCTCATGGCTCAAGCGGCGACGCAACGCGCCATCGAGGTTGGAGAACGGTTCGTCGAGCAAGAGCAATTGCGGTTCGGGGGCCAATGCGCGAGCCAGCGCGACGCGCTGCTGCTGGCCTCCGGACAGCTCGTGAGGATGGCGATCGCCCAAGGCGCTCAGGTTGACCAGTCCCAGCATCTCTTGGACCACCTGCGCCTGGCGCGGGTGATTGCGTATACCGAATGCGATGTTCTCGGCGACGCTGAGGTGTGGAAACAGTGCGTAATCCTGGAACACCATGCCGATGCGACGCTTTTCCGGGGCGAGGGTGAAACCGGGCCGGGAAATGACCTCGCCCGCCAACACGATTTCCCCTGTATGCACCGGCTCGAACCCGGCGATGGCGCGGAGCGTGGTGGTCTTGCCACAGCCCGAGGAGCCCAGCAGGCAACCGATGTCGCCCGCATCGAGATGCAGATCGAGGTTCTGCACCACACGCTGGTTCGCGTAGCCGCAGGCAAGGTCGCGCAGTTTCAGCAGCATCACGTCACTCAGGCGGGGGTGTAGGCGGGCGCCACGAGAAATTCCAGCAGCGCCTTCTGCGCATGCAGACGGTTTTCAGCCTGATCCCATGCCACCGAGCGCTTGTCATCGAGCAGGTCTTCGCTGATTTCCTCGCCACGGTGTGCCGGCAGGCAGTGCATGAACAGTACGTCGTCGGCGGCCAGGTCGAGCAATTCTCGCGTCACCTGAAAGGGCTTGAAGAGCGCATTGCGCTTGGCTGTTTCGTCTTCCTGCCCCATGGAGGTCCAAACATCGGTGCTGATCAGATGGGCGCCCGCCACGGCTTCACGCGGGTCGCGGGTCACGGTCACACGGTCGCCGGCCAGTGCCAGGAATTCGGGGTTCGGCTCATAGCCCTCTGGGCAGGCAACCCGCAGTTCGAAGTCGAACTGGATCGCCGCTTCTATATAGCTGTTGCACATGTTGTTACCGTCGCCGATCCAGGCCACCGTCTTGCCCCTGATCGGGCCGCGGTGCTCGACGAAGGTTTGCATATCGGCCAGCAACTGGCACGGATGCAAGTCGTCGGACAGGCCGTTGATCACCGGTACGCGAGAATGTGCGGCAAATTCAGTGAGGTTGCTGTGGGCGAAGGTGCGGATCATGACCGCATCGACCATGCGCGACATCACCCGTGCGCTGTCGCAGATCGGCTCGCCACGGCCCAGTTGGGTGTCGCGCGGGGACAGAAAAATGGCTTGGCCGCCGAGCTGAATCATGCCGGCCTCGAACGAAACCCGCGTCCGAGTCGAAGATTTCTCGAAGATCATGGCCAGCACACGACCCCTCAGCGGCTCGAAGAGCACGCCTCGATTTCGCAGGTCCTTCAGCTCAATGCCGCGACGGATCAACGCGCCCAGCTCGTCCGGCGTGTAATCCATCATCGAGAGAAAGTGCCTGGTGTTCATCATTAACTACCTTGTCTGCAACAGACCGCAGATCCTCAATGCCGGGTTTTATCGGGAAAACGGGCTAGACCTGCGGCAAAAGTCGCACGGGGCGACGAATAGGGAAGGCGCGAGGGTATAAGAAAATGTCGCCTCGTGCCAAGGGCCGACGTGTTCGAAAACTGCCGTCAGACGTCCGGTCGCTTTAAAACCGCTTCTTCAGGACGCTTTTCGTGCATCAAAGTGCTAGAGTTGCACGGAGCGCGAAGGCAAAATGCCATTGCTTTACGACGGCCGGGTTGAGGTTGTACCCCGAGGCTCGCCGGACGTGCAATTGATACTGTTTGCGCAACAGTTTCAAAATGCTGCAAAACCTTTGCGACATGCTTCACGCCGCGCAAACCCGGACGTTTCATAAACCGCTGGCGTGGGTTATAAAGGCTGCTTATGTCCTCCAGAAGAGGTGGGGAATGGATTCAAAAGAGAAACAACTGACGGAACTGCTCGGGCTCACCGCCCGCACCCTTACGCACCTCACGGCATCCATGACTTCGATGTCTTTCGAGCTGATGCGCAGCGAGGATGAGGTCACTCGCTCCGCGGGTCGCCGTATGATCGACCGCATGGCCACGATCAGTGCCGGGCTCGACGATCACTGGCGCCTGATCGGTGAACTGACGGGCGTCCAAGTCTCGCAGGAACAGGTCGAGACCGTTCACGAGATTCAAATGCAGCGCAAGGTTGTCACGCCCATTGGCGGTTCCGCTTCCTGATTGCCCCTTCTTCGGCCAGGTGAGCCATCGGCTCACCTGATGCTGTGCGATTCACGGCGCTGACGTTTCTGGCGAACGTCGGCGACTGGCGCCATAGTCTTGGTTCCCGCGACGTTTCGATCGCGCTACAAGAACGTGAGACTGGCGATGACCAAGACTCTCCACCACCGAGCCTGCCATCTGTGTGAAGCGATTTGCGGCCTGACCATTGAAACGACCGTCGAAAACGATGCTCCGATGCGCATCACCTCGATCAAGGGCGACGCGCTGGACACGTTCAGCCGCGGTCATATCTGTCCCAAAGCCGTGGCCTTGCAGGATATCCAGGATGACCCGAACCGGCTGCGCCAGCCCATGCGCCGCGTTGGGCAGGACTGGCATCCTATCGGCTGGCAGGAGGCGTTCGACCTGGTGGCTGAGCGTCTCGCCGATATACAGCAACGTCATGGCCAGAACGCGGTGGCGGTTTATCAGGGCAATCCTAGCGTGCACAACTATGGGTTGATGACGCATAGCAATTATTTCCTCGGCCTGCTGAAGACCCGGAACCGCTTTTCAGCGACATCGGTGGATCAACTGCCCCATCACCTGACCAGCTACCTGATGTACGGTCACGGGCTGCTGTTGCCGATCGCTGACATCGATCACACCGATTTTATGCTCATTCTCGGCGGCAACCCACTGGCGTCGAACGGGAGCATCATGACGGTGCCGGATGTGGAGAAACGCCTGCGAGCGATTCAAACACGCGGCGGCAAGGTGGTGGTCGTCGATCCGCGGCGAAGTGAAACGGCCGCGATGGCTGATCAGCATTTATTCATCCGGCCGGGTGGCGACGCCGCACTGCTCCTTGGCGTATTGAACACGCTGTTCGTCGAAGGGCTGACACGCGCAACGCACCTTCCGGTCGATGGGCTGGAGGAGGTGAGAGCGGCCATCGCCTCGCTCGATGCCGATGCGATGAGTGTGCGCTGCGGCATCCCTGCCGAGCAGATTCGTCAACTTGCCCGGGATTTTGCGGGGGCGGAGCGGGCGGTATGTTACGGGCGCATGGGCATCTCCACGCAAGCTTACGGCACGCTGTGCCATTGGCTGGTGCAACTGATCAATCTGGTGACGGGAAACCTGGACCGTGTCGGTGGGGCGCTGTGCACCGAACCTGCGCTCGACCTGGTGGCCTCGACCTCGGGCGGCAGCTTCAATCGCTGGCAAAGCCGCGTCTCGAGGCTCCCGGAATACGGTGGCGAGTTGCCGGTCTCGGCGCTGGCCGAAGAAATGCTCACTCCCGGTGAGGGGCAGGTGAGGGCATTGGTGACGGTGGCCGGCAATCCCGTGTTGTCGACCCCCAACGGGCGCCGATTGGACGAGGCGTTGGAAGGGCTGGCGTTCATGGTCAGCGTTGACCTCTATATCAACGAAACCACACGCCATGCCGATCTGATCCTGCCGTCCACGTCTGCGCTGGAGAATGACCACTACGACACCACTTTCAACCTGTTCGCCGTGCGCAACGTTACCCGTTTCAACCGCGCGATACTGGCCAAGCCTGAAGGCGCGTTGCATGACTGGGAAATATTCGTTGGGCTGGCCAAGGCATTCGCTCACAGGACCGGTCGCGAGCTGAAACCGACCCTGCCGCCTGCGCAGATGGTGGATCGCGGTCTGCGGGCAGGCTTATATGGCGAGGCGTCAGGGTTCAAGCTGTCGCTGGACACCCTTAACGACTATCCGCACGGGCTGGACCTGGGGGCTCTGAAACCCAACCTGGCGCCACGCTTGAAGACGGGCAATCAACGGGTGCAGGCGGCGCCCGAGGTGATCCTCGCCGATCTGGTGCGATTCGCCACCGCTCAGCAGCCACCCGCCGATACGCTGCTTCTCATCGGTCGACGTCATGTACGCAGCAACAATTCCTGGATGCATAACTACCATCGCTTGGTAAAAGGCAAACCCCGTCATCACTTGTTGATGAACCCTGAAGACATGGCTCGTCACGGTTTGACGGACGGCCAGCGGGTACGGGTGGCCTCGCGGGTGGGTGGCATTGAGGTCGAAGTCATGGGCAGCGTCGACATGATGCGCGGAGTGGTCAGCCTGCCGCATGGCTGGGGGCACCGCCGCCCCGGGGTGCAGATGGACATCGCCAGGGAGCAGCCCGGCGCGAGTGCGAACGATCTGACGGACGAGCGGCATCTGGACGCGGTCTCGGGAAACGCAGCGCTCAACGGGGTTCCAGTGACGGTGACCGCGGCATGACGCTCATCATATTTATCGGCTCGATTGAGGCCAAGACCGAGCGTGCCGCTGGGTAATCGGTTAGAATGCGGCACCGTGTCGACTCATACAGTCGTAAAGTTCAGCCGAGGTGCTCCATGGATATCATCGAAACGATCAAAGACCAGATTGCCAAAAACACCGTTCTGCTCTACATGAAAGGCGCGCCGAACGCTCCGCAGTGCGGCTTCTCGGCCAAGGCTTCCCAGGCGCTGATGGCGTGTGGCGAAAAATTTGCCTACGTCGATATCCTGCAGAACCCAGAGATCCGCGCCAATCTGCCTAAATACGCCAATTGGCCGACCTTTCCTCAGCTGTGGGTCGATGGTGAGTTGGTGGGCGGCAGTGACATCATCGTTGAAATGCATGCCAATGGTGAACTGCAGCCGTTGATCAAGGCGGCAGTCGAGAAAAACGCGACGGCGTGATTCAAGTGCCCATGAAAAAGCCCCGGTCTCTCGCGAGATACGGGGCTTTTTCGTATTGAAGGCTTGACTCAGTCTTCTTCGCCCATCTGCGACTGCAGGTAGTTTTCGATGCCGACTTTGTCGATCAGGCCCAACTGGGTTTCAAGCCAGTCGATGTGCTCTTCTTCGGATTCGAGAATGTCTTCGAGCAGTTCGCGGCTGCCGAAATCGCCTACGGTTTCACAGTGTGCGATCGCAGCTTTCAAGTCCGCATGGCCTTTACGCTCGATCTTGAGGTCACACTCCAGCATTTCCTTGGTGTGTTCGCCGATCAGAATCTTGCCCAGGTCTTGCAGGTTCGGCAGGCCTTCCAGAAACAGGATGCGCTTGATCAGTTTGTCAGCGTGCTTCATCTCATCGATGGATTCTTTGTATTCGTGCTTGCCGAGCTTGTTCAGACCCCAATCTTCGTACATGCGGGCGTGCAGGAAGTACTGGTTGATCGCGACCAGCTCGTTTCCGAGGATCTTGTTGAGATGCTGGATGACGGTAATGTCGCCTTTCATGATCGAGGTCCTGTCGAAGATGTTTTATACAGGCCGCAAGTTTGAGCTTCGAACTTTCCGCTGTCAAACCTAAGTTATTGAATAATAAGTGAAAATAAATAGGAATAAGAATGTTTGTGTTCCGCATCTTATCGCTAAGCGATTGAATTCCCGGCATAAAAAAACCGGACACAGGGTCCGGTTCTTTGAAATATGTTTTTCAAGCAGCAGAAAATTCTGCGGGATAGGCCAGCGCCGCCTGTGTGGTTTGCAGTTCGGTCAGGGTTTCGCGAACCACTTCCTTCGCAAGGCAGGCACATTTCCCACATTTGGTTGCGACTCCGAGGGTTTCGCGTACTTCACGATAGCTGCAGCATCCTTCCATGATCGCTTCGCGGATTTGTCCGTCGGTGACACCTTGGCAGAGGCAGACATACATAAAAATAGGACCGTCGCAGAGTGATGGGCTTATGTGCAACGGATACTAATGTTAATGAGAATGCTTGTCAAAACTACTCGCTTGAACAGGTAGGGGCGCCCGATCAGTGGTCAATGTGATGAGCGCGGGATTGGGCACCGCGAGGTTTGCGCGCTTTGGCGCAATAAAAAACCGGCCACGAGGACCGGTTCGAGTGGGGTGTCGATCCGCTTCAGTGATCGAAGTCGTGCCAGCCGCCCATTTCTTTCCACCGGTTGACGATACCGCAGAACAGCTCGGCGGTCTTTTCGGTGTCGTAGCGCGCTGAGTGAGCTTCCCGGCCATCGAAGTCGATATCTGCCGACTGGCAGGCTTTCGCCAACACTGTCTGGCCATAAGCCAAGCCGGCGAGGGTGGCCGTGTCGAAGCTAGAGAAGGGGTGGAACGGGTTGCGCTTCATGTCCAGCCGTGCCACTGCTGCGTTCAGGAAGCCCAAGTCAAAACTGGCATTATGGCCCACCAGAATCGCGCGTTTGCAGCCGTTCGCCTTCAGCGCCTTGCGTACGCCCCGAAAGATATCGGTCAACGCAGCTTCTTCGCTCACGGCCATTCGCAGCGGGTGATCGAGCTTGATGCCGGTGAATTCCAGGGCCGCCGCTTCGATATTGGCACCCTCGAATGGCTCGACCCGGAAGAAGTAGGTGTGCTCAGGGAATACGAACCCTTTTTCGTCCATGCCGATGGTGGTCGCGGCAATTTCAAGCAAGGCATCGGTCGCCGCATTGAAACCGCCGGTCTCCACATCGACGACGACCGGCAGGTAGCCACGAAAGCGCGCTGCCATTGGATGTCGTGCGCCGATGCCGCCGCCAGCGCTGTCCTGATCGTCGTCGTAAAGGTCTTCACTCACGCGTTGTCCTCCAGCAGGCGCCAGCGCAATGTCTCGCCGGCGCGCAGCGGAATCACCGACAGCTCACCGAAGGGAAGGCTGGTCGGGGCAGTCCATTCGTCACGCACCAGCGTGATGGTGTCGGTATTGGCAGGCAAGCCGTAAAACGCTGGCCCGTTAAGGCTGGCAAAACCTTCCAGCTTGTCCAGCGCATTGCGCTGTTCAAAGGCTTCGGCGTACAGCTCGATGGCAGCATAAGCGGTGTAGCAACCGGCGCAGCCGCATGCAGCTTCCTTGGCGTGCTGAGCATGGGGTGCAGAATCGGTGCCCAGGAAGAACTTGGGGCTGCCGCTGGTCGCTGCGTCCAACAAGGCCACTTGATGCGTGTTGCGCTTGAGGATTGGCAGGCAATAGAAGTGCGGACGAATGCCCCCCACCAACATATGGTTGCGGTTATACAAAAGGTGATGCGCGGTGATGGTGGCGCCGACGTTGGCCGACGCCTCATTGACGAACTGCACCGCGTCGCCAGTGGTGATGTGTTCGAAGACCACCTTCAACGTCGGGAAACGTTCGACGACACGGCGCATGTGCTCATCGATGAAGATCTTCTCGCGGTCGAACACGTCGATGTCACCGCGGGTCACCTCGCCGTGGATCAGCAGGGGCATGCCGACTTCGGCCATTGCCTCCAGCACCGGGAAGATCTTGTCGACACTGGTCACGCCTGAATCGGAGTTGGTGGTGGCTCCGGCCGGGTACAGCTTGGCAGCGTAGACAAAGCCACTGGCCTTGGCGGCGCGGATGTCGTCAGGCTGGGTCAGGTCGGTGAGGTAGAGCACCATCAGCGGCTCGAAACGGCTGCCGTGCGGGCGGGCAGCCAGAATGCGCTGGCGATAGGCCTGCGCCTGGTCCGCCGTACGAACGGGAGGAACGAGGTTTGGCATGATGATGGCGCGGCCAAAGGTGCGCGCCACGTCAGCGACGGTATGGGGCAAAACGGCGCCATCACGAAGATGGATATGCCAGTCGTCGGGGCGCAGGAGGGTCAGGCGGTCGGACATGGGGGAATTCCAGGCGGGCAAACTCGCGGGGAATGCTACCGGAAAAGACTCGTCCAGGCACCCGCTATCAAGTTTTGTAGGAACTTACCGATAGACACGTGTAAGCGATAAATTTGTTTCGCGTGAAATTTTCCAGTGGAGCCTCCCGTGCGCCAGCGATATCTAGCCCTGCTCAGCGTGTTTGCCAGCCTTCCGGCCATGGCTCTCACTTTCCAGACCCGTCTGGAGAATATCGAGTGGAAGGTAGAAGGCGATCAGTTCGAGTGCCGTCTGAGCCAGCCGATCGCCGATTTCGGTGCGGGTGAGTTCGTGCGTCGCGCAGGCGAGCAGGCGACGTTCCGGCTCAAGGCGACCGGCTACAGCCTGGCGTCGGGTTCCGCGACCCTCATTGCTGCAGCCGCCCCTTGGCAACCGGGGCGCGGGGATCTCAATCTGGGGGCAGTGAAAATCAGCGGCGGCGACATTCCGTTCAACACCAGCCAGGCCCAGGCGGGGCGCTTGATTGCAGGCTTGATGGATGGGCGTACGCCCGTCATCCGCCATGCGCTGCGCGAGGGTGGGGCAATGGAAGTCCGTCTGTTGCCGGTCAGGTTCAGCAAGGCTTACTCGGATTTCCAGGTGTGCACCGCCAAGTTGCTACCCATGAACTTCGACCAGGTGCGCCAGACCGAAGTCGGCTTCCCAGGTGGTGGTATCGACCTGGATGCTTCGGCCAAGCGCCGTCTCGACACCGTCTTGGCCTACATGAAGGCCGATCCTACGGTCAACCGTGTGGAACTGGATGGGCATTCCGATAACAGTGGCAACCGGCTGACCAACCGTGACCTTTCCCGTCGTCGTGCCCTGGCAGTCATGGACTACCTCAAGGCCCAGGGCGTTCCTGAAGAGCAGATCATCGTCCGGTTTCATGGCGAGCAATATCCGTTGGTGCCGAACACCAATAACGCCAACCGCGCGCGCAACCGGCGAGTCAACATTCATCTGGACCGCGTCGCCGAGCAGAAACCATTCGTTCCGCCCGTCACCGCACCCGCCCCGGCGACGACGCCAGCCCCCGCAGCGCCAGCGGCACCTGCTACGGCAGCTGGCGCAGCGAGCGCCAAGGTTTCCTGACCCGATCACGCCGTGGAGCGACAGCGTCTGTCGCTTCGTCGTCACAAGCTGTCGCGACACTGTAAATCCAAGCGTATGAGCGGTAGAATCACCGGTTTTCCGTACAACGCGTTGGAGTGATGGCATGGCGGACGTTAACAAGGTAGTTCTCGCGTATTCCGGTGGCCTGGATACTTCGGTAATCCTCAAATGGCTGCAGGATACGTACAACTGCGAAGTGGTGACTTTTACCGCTGACCTGGGTCAGGGGGAAGAGGTCGAACCCGCACGCGCCAAGGCGCAAGCCATGGGCGTGAAAGAAATCTACATTGACGATCTGCGCGAAGAGTTCGTGCGTGATTTCGTGTACCCGATGTTCCGCGCCAACACCGTCTATGAAGGTGAGTACCTGTTGGGTACTTCCATCGCTCGTCCGCTGATTGCCAAGCGTCTGATCGAAATCGCCAACGAAACCGGCGCCGACGCGATTTCCCACGGCGCGACGGGCAAAGGCAACGACCAGGTCCGTTTCGAGCTGGGCGCCTACGCGCTCAAACCCGGCGTGAAAGTCATTGCGCCATGGCGTGAATGGGACTTGTTATCCCGTGAGAAACTCATGGACTATGCCGAAAAGCACGGCATCCCAATCGAGCGTCACGGCAAGAAGAAGTCCCCGTATTCCATGGACGCCAACCTGCTGCACATCTCCTATGAAGGTGGCGTGCTGGAAGACACCTGGACTGAGCATGAAGAGGACATGTGGCGCTGGACCAAGTCTCCGGAAACCGCCCCGAACACCCCGACATACATCGAGCTGACCTACCGCAACGGCGATATCGTCGCCATCGACGGCGTCGAGATGACTCCGGCCACTGTCTTGGCCACGCTCAACCGCATCGGCGGCGAGAACGGCATCGGCCGGCTGGACATCGTTGAGAACCGCTATGTCGGCATGAAGTCCCGCGGATGCTACGAGACCCCTGGCGGCACCATCATGCTGAAGGCACACCGGGCCATTGAGTCGATTACTCTGGACCGCGAAGTCGCTCACTTGAAAGACGAGCTGATGCCCAAATACGCCAGCCTGATCTACACCGGCTACTGGTGGAGCCCTGAGCGTCTGATGCTGCAGCAAATGATCGACGCGTCTCAGGTTCATGTGAACGGCGTCGTGCGTCTGAAGTTGTACAAGGGCAATGTGATCGTGACAGGTCGCAAGTCGGATGAGTCCCTGTTCGACGCCAACATCGCTACTTTCGAAGAGGACGGTGGCGCGTACAACCAGGCCGACGCTGCAGGTTTCATCAAGCTCAATGCGCTGCGCATGCGCATCGCCGCGAACAAAAATCGCAAGCTGTTCTGATCGTCACACGTCTGCCGGGGTGCAGCCCTTCACCGGGTTGCACCCACTCCCCGACATCACCTTCGCTTACGCTGACGCCAGGCTTAACGGCTGCGATTCGTGCTTGGAATCTATGTGTTCCGCTCCTCGCGATCATCTTCCTGGGTTGGTGACGCTGCTTCAATGTCACCTGTGTCTGACGCCGTGGCACTGCTGAGCTCGAATCGGTAGGCCTTGCCGATGTTCCACACGTCGCGCACGCCAATGTCCAGAAGTTGCGCGATTTCCTGCACGGTGTAACCCAGCGTCGAGTAATGCATCGCGTGCCCGGCGGTCACATCGTCGATGGTGACAGGGTCTCGGCTGCGTGGAAGTCTGGCGCCCCGCACCGGCCGACTGTGATGAATCTTGACGCCGTTCTCGCTGGCCAACCGTTTGATATCCTTTCGATTCATCCGCAGCGAATATTGGAGTGCCGTCACGCCAGCGCCTTTGGCGACGAGGCCTTTCAATTGTTCGAGTCGTGCATCTGGCTGCGCGGTCGTGCTGATTTGTGAGGTAGTCTCCTTGGGGTCTTTACTGGCATGCCGGGTTTCTCCCTCTGGCACAATGTTGATGACGCCTCCTTGCGCGACGTAGGCTTCTATTGCCTCTGCCAATTCAAGGGGGCGGTTGGCCTCTACTGAAGTTAAATAGATTTTCTGAGTCATTGAAGGGTTCCTTCGAGCAGGATGCTACGGTCAATTCGATGCCGTAAAAGTCTGTGATCGAATAAGTCGTCAAACGGCATTGGAGCAGGTTGGCGCAGTGGAATGTCGCTCGCTAACTCGATAATGGCATTGAAGATAAGTGCATGCGCGTTAACGCGGTGGTAGTAGTTACTTTTCGCCAAGTTTTCCCGGTTGTGCAATGCGTTTTGAATAAAAAAGTAACGACTGGTCTTGGGTTTGGCAAGTAAAAAAATACGTTTTCCCTGGCAGTGGTAAGTTGTAATCGCGAACGCGTGCGCGTTGAAGAGTTTGGTCTGTTAGTTATGTAGTATTTTTCTTATTTATGGAAGTGTCAGTGGCGATGTAGGAAGATATGGTATTACGTAGACGCCGGGGCGCCTGGCGATTGCTTATCGGGACATTATTAAGTTCATTTAATTCTTTATGGTCAGAAGGGGTCCGCTGGTGGGGGGCAGATTCGAGCCGGCTTGGAGCGCCTTCCAGGTCAGTCTCGACGTAGGACGGGACTTTCAACAAGATCCGAAAATTTTGTAGGAAGGTTCTTTGAATAAATATGTATTGAAAATATATTTTTTGAGTGTGTATTTTTCAGCGCGATGCTATCAAGACGTTGCGGGTTGTAATTGGCAATATTTTATGATTGAACATGTGTGGCATGTTCGGGATATCGGCTTATCCTGAGCGTCAATGTGTGGAGCAGGAGTAACAATCAATCCATGGCCCAAGACTGTGCTGAGATGAGAACCGCTTCATCTGTCGGTAATGAACGCTTTCTCTGTGTCGGTTTTCACACTCTGGAATAAATGGTCATCCAAAAATTGAACACGGTCAGGATTTTCGTGGAGCATGGCGCAGCGGGCGGACTTCAGAATCGCACCACTTGCGTACGGGCGTTCGTAAATGTTTCTTTCAAATGATAGGAGGGAATTAAGTGACAGACGACAGCAGGCGATTCGATCGAAATGAAGATGAGTGAGTCTAGTTTTGTAGGACCTTTCTGTTGCTTGAGTAGGAAACGTCTTTGCCTGCTAGTCCAAAGGGAGGAGTCCCATGCAAAGCAGTAAACGACTAAGCTATTGTGCGGGCTCCAGAATATCGAACTGCAAAAAAATGGACTGCACATGAATAAAGTGTTGATCGTGGACGATCACCCCGTCATTCGGCTCGCCGTGCGCATGCTGATGGAGCGGCATGGCTACGAAGTCATCGCGGAAACGGACAATGGCGTGGATGCGCTGCAACTGGCCAGGGAGCATTTGCCTGATATCGTCATCTTGGACATCGGCATACCGAAACTGGACGGCCTCGAGGTTATCGCGCGGCTGACAGCCATGACGCTGCCTTTCAAGGTCCTGATCCTGACGTCGCAGTCCCCCGGGCATTTTTCGATGCGGTGCATGCAGGCCGGAGCAGCGGGGTATGTCTGCAAGCAGCAGGATCTGACCGAGCTGCTTAGCGCCATCAAGGCGGTCTTGTCGGGGTACAGTTATTTCCCCAATCAGGCGCTGCACACGGTACGTTCGAGCCTGGGCAATGCCAGCGAGGCCGAGATGGTCGACCGACTTTCAGGCAGGGAGATGATGGTGCTCCAGCAATTGGCCAGAGGTAAAACCAATAAGGAGATTGCTGATGGCATGTTTCTGAGCAATAAGACCGTCAGCACCTACAAGACTCGCCTGCTGCTCAAGCTGAATGCGCATTCGCTGGTTGATCTTATCGAGCTTGCCCAACGAAACGGGCTGGTCTAACCCGGCTCAGGGCGCGCTCTTGAGCAGGAACGGAGTGAGGGCGATTCAAGCGCATCGACGGCGCTCTGCCAGAAGGAAAAAGCCTCTCGGCCTGAGAGGCTTTGAGCATCAGGCTCGTCAGAAATCGAAATCGTAGTCCGCGAGCTGTTTCTGCAAACGCCGTTCTTCCAGAAGATTATCGATGGTGCGACGTTTACTGAGATTGGTTTTGGCGGCTTCCACAGGTACCTGAACGACTTCGTCGGCGTCTTCTGCCACGAAGTCGTCATCTACATCCATCTGCTCTTTGTCAGTGCTCATGAAAGTTGACTCCAGCTTAGACTGTCATTGGCGCACCTTATAGCGACAAATACGAAGCGGGTAAAAAAGATTTTTTCAATCGATTATCCTACGAAGCGCCTATTGCTCAATCGTCTGAAGTCTTCTGCTTGAATTCGCACAAATCCTCGATCCGGCAGCTGCCGCAGCGTGGCTTTCGCGCTATGCAGACATAGCGGCCATGCAGGATCAGCCAATGATGAGCGTCGAGAAGATAGTCTTTCGGTACGAACTTCATCAATTTGTTTTCGACTTCCACAACGTTTTTACCCGGCGCGATGCCAGTCCGATTGCTGACGCGGAAGATATGGGTGTCGACGGCCATCGCCAGTTGGCGGAAAGCGGTGTTGAGCACGACATTGGCCGTCTTGCGGCCTACGCCCGGCAGCGCTTCGAGCGCTTCACGCGTTTGCGGGACTTGGCCGCCGTGGAGCTCGATCAGAAGGCGGCAGGTCTCGATGACGTTTTTCGCTTTACTGTTATAGAGACCGATGGTCTTGATGCACTCCGAAAGACCTTCGACACCGAGTGCGTAGATGGCTGCTGGGGTGTTCGCTACTGGATACAAACGCGCAGTGGCCTTGTTGACGCTCACATCAGTGGCTTGTGCGGAAAGAATCACCGCAATCAGCAATTCGAACGGAGAGCTGTACGACAACTCGGTTTTTGGGTCCGGATTGTCTTCCTGGAGGCGGCGAAAGATTTCCAGGCGTTTTGCTGCGTTCATGGCGTGAAGGGTCCCAGGCAAATCAGTGGCATCGTTAAGGTCTCATTGAGCGCAGGTTCTACGTCGACATGGCTTCCAATGCGTGGAGCGCTTGCTCTGCGTCCGACACCTCACTGTTCAGTGCTGCCAGCTGTTCTGCCGGCGCAGCATTGGTTTGGGCCTTCTTGAGCGCAGCGCGTCGCGTCGCCAACTGGATCTTCGCCCGATTGATTGCCGCTTTGTCTGGCTGCCCTGCGCTCGATGCGCTAACTGGTGGTGGAGAAGGGGGATTGTCTGGAGTGATCTCACTCAGCAGTAATGCGAGCGCTCGCTCTGCCTCTTCGAACTGCCGTTGCAACGTCACCAGTTGAGCAGCTTGTTCGGCGGTGGGCGGGTGCCCAAACGCCTTCAGTGATCTGTTCAATTGGGCGCGGCTCATGTTGACGTCGACGCGAGCCTGCTTCAACGCTGCGTCGTCCGCAGCGTTGTGCACGCGCACCCGTCCCAACGCGGCTTGCACCGGATCGCTGGTGTTCGCGCTGGTCTTTGAAGCCTGTTGGCGCGCCAGCCGCTCGGACTGCCGCTGTAGCTCTTCGCGGTGTAGCCGCACGTTACGCGCTTCGAAGCGCTGGCGCGCCTGTCCCCGTCTGGCCGCTCTTGCAACGCGTTGGGCGTCGTCGAATGCCAGCCCGCCGACAATCGGTATGAGTGTGGGTGATGACAGGGGCAGCATGTCGATGCAGTCGACCGGGCAGGGCGCGACGCACAAGTCGCACCCGGTGCACTCCGAGGCGATGACGGTATGCATCCACTTAGCGGCACCCACGATAGCGTCAACGGGGCAGGCCTGGATGCATTTGGTGCAGCCGATGCACTCCTCCTCGCGAATGAACGCGACCTGTGACGGAGCGTGACCGCGTTCTGTGTCAAGGGGGAGGGCAGGCACATTGAGCAGGTCCGCCAACGCGGCGATAGTTTCGTCGCCGCCCGGGGGGCACTTGTTGATGGCTTCGCCGCTGGCGATTCCTTCCGCGTAAGGCTTGCAGCCGGGGTGGCCACATTTGCCACACTGGGTCTGTGGCAACAGGGCGTCGATACGCTGAATCAGGTTCATGCTTGGTCAGGCCGACGCTTTCGAGACGTCGGCCCCTCATGCTTATTTAATGCGTTGACCGGGTTTGGCGCCGCTGTCGGGGCTCAGCAGGTAAATGTCTTCACCGCCAGGGCCCGCTGCCATCACCATGCCTTCGGAGACCCCGAAACGCATTTTTCGCGGTTTGAGGTTCGCGACCATCATGGTCAGACGCCCTTCCAGTTCGGCGGGGTTCGGGTAAGCACTCTTGATCCCGGAGAACACATTGCGTTTCTCGTCGCCGATGTCGAGGGTCAGGCGAAGCAGCTTGTCCGCACCTTCGACATGCTCGGCCTTTTCTATAAGAGCGACCCGCAGGTCCACTGCGGCGAACGTATCGAATTCGATTTCCGGAGACAGCGGGTCCTTGGTCAGTTCGCCATTGCCTTCTGCGGGGCCGGTGTCGGTCGCGCTCACTGTGAGGTCTTCTTTGGAGGCACGGGTCATGGCTTCCACTTTGGCCGGGTCGATGCGAGTCATCAGCGCCTGGAATGGCTTGAGTGGGTGCTCGCTGAGCAGCGTCAGGTGGTCGTCCCAGGTCAAGGGAGCGACGTTGAGGAACTGCTCGGCATCGGCGGCCAGGTTAGGCAAGACCGGCTTGAGAAAGATAACCAGTTGACGGAACAGGTTCACACCCAGTGCGCAAATCGCCTGGACTTCGTCCTGCTTGCCTTCCTGCTTGGCCAGCGACCAAGGCGCCTTGTCGGCGATCCAGGCGTTGGCGCGATCGGCCAGGGCCATGATTTCACGCATGGCACGGGCAAAGTCGCGGGCCTCGTAGGCTTCTGCGATGCTCGGCGCAGCGGCTCGGAATGCATCGGTCAATTCAGGTGCGGCGTTGCCGGCCGCCAACACGCCAGCGTTGCCTTTGTGAATGAAGCCCGCGCAGCGGCTGGCAATGTTGACCACCTTGCCAATCAGGTCGGAGTTGACCTTCTGCACGAAGTCTTCGAGGTTGAGGTCCAGGTCATCGACGCCACGGCCCAACTTGGCCGCGTAATAGTAGCGCAGGTACTCCGGGGACAGATGTTCCAGGTACGTCCGCGCCTTGATGAAAGTGCCGCGGGATTTCGACATTTTCTGGCCATTGACGGTGAGGTAGCCGTGAACGTTGATGCCGCTGGGCTTGCGGAAACCCGCGCCCTCGAGCATGGCAGGCCAGAACAGGGCGTGGAAGTTGACGATGTCCTTGCCGATGAAGTGGTAGAGCTCGGCGGTCGAGTCTTTCTTCCAGAAGGTGTCGAAGTCCAGACCCGGCGTTCGGTCGCACAGGTTCTTGAAGCTGGCCATGTAACCGATGGGCGCGTCCAGCCAGACGTAGAAGTACTTGCCCGGCTCATCGGGAATCTCGAACCCGAAATAGGGTGCATCGCGAGAAATGTCCCATTGCTGCAGGCCAGCATCCAGCCATTCGGCAAGCTTGTTGGCCACTGCATCCTGAAGTGTGCCGCTGCGTGTCCATTCTTTGAGCATGGCGTCGAAGGCGGGCAGGTCGAAGAAGAAATGCTTCGAATCCTTGAGCACGGGCGTGGCGCCGGAAATTGCCGATTTGGGGTCTTTCAGGTCGGTGGGCGCGTAGGTGGCCCCGCACTTTTCGCAGTTATCGCCGTACTGGTCCTCGGTGCCGCATTTCGGGCAGGTGCCCTTGATGAAGCGGTCGGCCAGGAACATTTTCTTTTCCGGGTCGAAATACTGGGTGACCGAACGCGTAGCGATGTGCCCGGCGTCACGCAGACGGGTGTAGATCAGGCTCGACAGCTCACGGTTCTCTTCGGCGTGAGTGGAGTGGAAATTGTCGAAATTCACCAGAAAGTCGGCAAAGTCCGCGCTGTGTTCGGCCTGAACATTGGCGATCAGTTGTTCCGGTGTGATGCCTTCTTTCTCGGCACGCAGCATGATGGCCGAGCCATGGGCGTCGTCGGCGCACACATAGATGCACTGGTTGCCGCGGTGCTTCTGGAAACGCACCCACATGTCGGTCTGGATGTACTCGAGCATGTGGCCAAGGTGAATGGAACCATTGGCATAGGGCAGGGCGCTGGTGACGAGAATCTTGCGTGGCTCGGACATGGGGCTCGGCTACTTGAAGTGAAACGGAGGTCGGCCACTATAAAGCGCCGGGCTTTTTTTTTCATCCCGCAGATAGGGTATGTGCGGCGTTTCGCGGTGTCGGATTGGGTTACGGTTTGCGTAGGAGCACGCTTGCCCGCGATGGCGGTGTGCCAGATCGCATCGATGAGCCGGATCAATGTCCTCCGCGGCCAAGCGCGCGCCCACACGCGTGATCTGCAAAACCCCGCCCGGCTATCCGACAGACGCGGTAGGATAGCCGCCTGTTTTGCTCAGTCTTTTTCGGGAGTGACCCATGAGCGCTGTCAACCGCGCGACGGTGGAGGCTGTTCTTCGCCAGTACACCGATCCTTATTTGAACCAAGACCCGGTCAGCGCCGGCTGCGTGCAGGCCATCGACATTGACGGCGGGCGCGTCACCGTGCAGCTGGAACTGGGGTATGCCGCCGACCTGTTCAAGAACGGCTGGGCGCAGATGCTGCAAATGGCGATTGAGGGCCTGGACGGCGTTACAGCGGCAAGCGTTCGCGTCAGTACGCACATCACCGCGCACAAGGCTCAGGGGCAGATTCCGGGCCTGGCCAATGTTAAGAACATCATTGCCGTGGCCTCTGGCAAGGGGGGGGTGGGCAAATCCACCACGGCTGCGAACCTGGCGCTGGCCTTGTCCCGAGAGGGGGCGCGGGTCGGCATTCTCGATGCTGATATCTATGGCCCGAGTCAGGGCGTCATGTTCGGCATTCCCGAGGGGACTCGGCCTAAAGTCAAGGAACAGAAATGGTTCGTGCCGATCGAGGCTCATGGTGTGGAAGTGATGTCGATGGCCTTTCTGACCGACGACAACACGCCCATGGTCTGGCGCGGGCCGATGGTGTCCGGGGCGTTGTTGCAACTGATTACTCAGACCGCCTGGAATGATCTGGATTATTTGGTTATCGATATGCCGCCGGGGACGGGGGATATTCAGTTGACCTTGGCGCAGAAGGTGCCGGTGGCCGGGTCGGTCATCGTCACCACGCCTCAGGATCTGGCCTTGCTGGACGCCAAGAAAGGCGTCGAAATGTTCCGCAAGGTCAACATCCCGGTGTTGGGCGTCGTGGAAAACATGGCAGTGCATATTTGCTCGAACTGCGGCCATGCCGAGCATCTTTTTGGCGAGGGCGGTGGTGAGAAGCTGGCGTCTCAATACGGCGTCGAACTGCTGGCGTCTTTGCCTTTGTCGATGTTGATCCGTGAGCAGGCCGATGGGGGCAAGCCGACCGCCATTGCAGAACCTGAAAGCCAGATTGCCATGATTTACCAGGAACTCGCGCGCCATGTGGGGGCCAGGATCGTGCTGCAGGCGGCCGCAACCCCTGCAATGCCTAACATTTCGATCAGCGACGACTGATCATTCTGCGGGGCTGGCGGGTATTGCGCGCCGGGGGCGAAGCTTGACCGCCTCGCCCCCGGGAAGCGGGCTCGCGGCAATAGGTTCACGGCGCGTCAGGCGTCTGCCCAGGAAAATCGACAGGCATAAAAAAACCCCGCTTTTCAGGGCGGGGTCTTTCAAGCGATTCAGCGCAAGTTAGATAACTTGAACTTCTTCAGCTTGCATGCCTTTCTGGCCGCGGGTAGCGACGAAAGAAACCTGTTGGCCTTCTTTCAGGGTTTTGAAGCCGTCAGCCTGGATGGCTTTGAAGTGTACGAACAGGTCGTCACCGGATTGTGGAGTGATGAAGCCGAAGCCTTTCTCATCGTTGAACCACTTGACGGTACCGGTTTGGCGATTGGACATGGTGTATCTCCTTGGACAAAGTTAACTGCGGCTCGGGAAAAGCCCTGACCGAGACTGAGTGCAAAGAGCAGGAAAATTCATGGAGATGGTTGGATCGAAATTCAACATCGTGTAGAGATTCTCAGTGACACAAGCAACACAGTGGCGTCACCTTAACCCTTTTTCCAGAGTGTGCCAATGGTTCGGCCACGTTTATTTCGGTGGATGACAAACGGTTTGCGCGCCCCGTCGTGCGCAGTCTTTGAACCGGGCGCTCATGCCCGGTAAGATGCCGGACATCTTTTTCACCTCGCTATTCAGGACACCGCCATGAGCATCAAATCGGACAAGTGGATTCGCCGCATGGCGCAAGAGCACGGCATGATCGAGCCGTTCGTGGAGCGCCAGATGCGCGGTGAAGGTGCCGATCGTCTGATTTCCTTCGGGGTGTCCAGCTACGGCTACGATGTGCGCTGCGCCGATGAATTCAAGGTGTTCACCAACATCAATTCGGCCACCGTCGATCCGAAGAATTTCGACGCCGGCAGCTTCGTCGACATCAAGAGCGACGTGTGCATCATCCCGCCCAACTCGTTCGCGCTGGCCCGCACCGTCGAATATTTCCGCATTCCGCGCAATGTGCTGACCATCTGCTTGGGCAAGAGCACTTACGCCCGCTGCGGCATCATCGTCAACGTGACGCCTCTGGAACCGGAGTGGGAAGGCCACGTGACGCTGGAGTTTTCCAACACCACCACGCTGCCTGCGAAGATTTACGCCAATGAAGGCGTTGCGCAGATGCTTTTCCTCGAGTCCGACGAAGAATGTGAAGTGTCCTACAAAGACCGCGGTGGCAAGTACCAGGGCCAGCGTGGCGTTACGCTGCCTCGCGCTTAAGTGCACCGTTGGTCATTTCCAAACTGAATTAGTCGCGAAATGCGCACTCTATGTATTGAACTGTTCTCATCCGCACCATGCGGATGGGACCAACGCTCAGGAGTGCCCTATGAAGAGACAAGTGAAGACCAGCAGTGGTATTGGCGACCCCGGAGGTAATCAGGTCGGGCTGCTGGCATGGTCGCTGTTAGCGCATCCGCATTTGGTCAACATGGTCGCCGGAGGCATCCCTGGCCAGCCTACCCCCGACACTCCCAACGAATACCCCCAACCTGAAGAGCCCGGTGAGCCCACGTTGCCCGACGAACCGCCCCCCGCTCCTGTCGCCTGACCCCCGCCCCCTGGCCGTGCAATCGCACGGCCAGGGGTTTTTCTTCCGGGTCGTTTCCCCCTCACACTCCTTTCACTGCGCTTGCCAGACAGCGCCGTCGCCGACGACGAACACTCGACTGTGTTCGGTGTGCTCGATGTTCATCCCGCCGGTAAACGCTCCGAACGCGGGTAACAGGCTGACGGTAGGCTGGATGAGAAAGCAGGGCAGGCGCAGTCGCTGTCGACCTCGGCCGTACAATCTGTAAGCAGGGTGCACGTGGCCGGCCAGCACGGGAAGGGTCGGGTGGGGGGCCGGCTCATGCTGCAGCGCGAACGGGCCCAGCAGCAGCGGTTCCGGAACCACCTCGATGCGCAGGTCGGTGGGGGGATCGCCTGCACGTTTATCGTGGTTGCCGCGAATCAGCGTCACGATCAAGTCTTCATGCCGTTCCCGCCAGGCGTACAACGCGGCAAGCGTACCCGCCGCGTGGGACTCGGGGGCGTGGAGGAAGTCGCCGAGGAAGATCAGATGTCGGCACTCGTAGGCCGCCAGCAAGTGGTCCAGCCGCTGCAGGTTGCCGTCGGTGGTGCCGTGAGGGACCGGTTGGCCAAGCTTCCGATAGGCGGCAGCCTTGCCAAAGTGGGCATCGGCGATCAACAGGGCGCGTTCCGCCGGGTAGTAGATGGCCTTTTCTGCTAACAGCCATAATTCCGCGCCAGCCAGTTGAATCGACAGGTAGGGCCTCATGCACTGACCTCAGGGCCGGCGGCTTTCTCAAGATCCCCCACCATGCGCGCGATGCGGTCGGACAGCTTTTCCGTGCTCAGACTTTCACGCATGCGCTCGACCAACAAAGGAAACGCCATCGGCGTCGGACGCTTGATCACGTGCAGGTCAAGGGTACGCTGATGAATGCGGCGCAACGTGTGCTTAAGGCGATCGAGGTCCAACTCCTGACGCAGCACCTCTTCTTCGGCCTGGGTCAGCAGCAGATTGTCTGCATCGTATTGCTTGAAGACTTCGAAGAACAGGCCGCTTGACGCCTGTAACTGGCGATTGCTTTTCTGGGCGCCGGGGTACCCGGAAAACACCAGCCCGGCGATGCGGGCAATCTCGCGAAAGCGGCGCAAGGCCAGTTCTCCAGCGTTGAGGCTGGCGAGAATGTCCGCCAGCAGGTCGCTGTCGCTGAAAAGCCCCGCGTTCAGATGGGTGGCCCAATCGACTTCCGTGGCGCTGAGCAATTCGAAACCGTAATCGTTGACCGCAATCGAAAAGGTCAGCGGCGTGTCCCGGCTCAGGCGCCATGCCAGCAGGCTGGCCAGTCCAAGATGCACGTGACGACCGGCGAAGGGGTAAAGAAACAGGTGCCAACCTTCACGGGATTTGAGTATTTCTGCCAATAACGTGTCTTTGCGGGGCAGCGCCGACCACTGCCGTTGAACATCGAGCAAGGGGCTGACCGTGTGCATCTCGGGGCCGTCATAGACGTCGTGCGCCGCAGCGTCGAATTTTGCCACCACCGCGTCGGCCAGCTCGCTGGACAAGGGCATGCGTCCGCCGTTCCAGCGTGGGACGGCGGCTTTCTTGGTGGTCGCCCGCTTCACGTAAGCCGTCATGTTTTCCACGCGGACCAGCTCCAGCAAGCGACCACTGAACAGAAAGCCGTCCCCGGGCTTGAGGCGCGCAATGAAACCTTCCTCGACGCTCCCCAGCGAGCCGCCACCGCCCCCCTTACTCCAATATTTCACATTGACACTGGCGTCGCTGACGATGGTGCCAACGCTCATGCGGTGACGCCGTGCCAAGCGCGCGTCCGGGACGCGCCAGATGCCGTCCTCATCGGGCTCCACCCGCCGATAATCGGGGTACGCCGTCAGCGAAAGGCCCCCATGGCGCACGAACGCCAACGCCCATTGCCACTCGGCTTCGGTGAGGTCCTTGTAAGCCCATGCGGTACGGACTTCGGCTAACAGATCGTCAGGGTTGAAGCCCCCTCCCAGCGCCATGCTGACCAAATGCTGCACCAGGACATCCAACGGCTTGTGAGGCGACTCCCTGGGTTCGATCAAGCGAGCATTCACGGCATCCCGTGCCGCGGCAGCCTCTACCAATTCGAGGCTGTGCGTCGGCACCAGCGTCACGCGGGACGGGCGGCCGGGTGCATGGCCGGAGCGACCGGCGCGCTGCATCAGCCGCGCAACGCCTTTTGCCGAACCGATCTGCAGCACCCGTTCGACCGGCAGAAAGTCCACCCCCAAGTCCAGGCTGGACGTGCAAACCACGGCCTTCAGGTGTCCTTCCTTCAGCGCGCGTTCGACCCAGTCCCTGACTTCCCGGGACAGTGATCCATGGTGCAGCGCGATCAGCCCTGCCCAGTCCGGTCGAGCGTCGAGCAAGGCCTGATACCACAGTTCCGACTGCGCGCGGGTATTGGTGAACAGCAGGCAACTGGTGCTGCTTTCCACTTCGGCAAGCACCTGCGGCAACATCTTCAGTCCCATGTGCCCAGCCCACGGGAAGCGCTCGATGCTGTTTGGAATCAAGGTGTCGATGATCAACTCCTTGACCACTTTGCCCTGTACTGCCGTGCCCTCGGCCCCCAACAGCACCTGTTGTGCATGGGTCTGATTGCCCAGCGTTGCAGAAAGGCCCCACACGATCAGCCCCGGATTCCATTTGCGCAGGCGGGCGATCGCCAATTGCAGCTGCACTCCGCGCTTGTTGCCGATCAACTCGTGCCATTCGTCGACTACGATCATCTTCAGGGTCGAGAACGTCACCTCGGCGCTCCCATGGGTCAGGAGCAGCGTCAGGCTTTCCGGCGTGGTGATCAATGCAGAGGGCAGTCTTCGGCTCTGCCTGGCCCGTTCGCTACTGCTGGTGTCCCCGGTACGCAGGCCGACCGTCCAGGGGATCTGCAAGTCGATTAAAGGGGCTTCCAGCGCGCGGGCAGTGTCGGCGGCGAGCGCGCGCATGGGGGTGATCCATAGCACGCTGAGCGGCGCCGCCGTCGGCTTGCGTTTGCGGGGCTTGCCTTCATCGGCCGCCGGCAAGGCCGTGGCGAAGCGGTTGAGCGCGCCGAACCAGACCGAATAGGTTTTACCCGCGCCTGTGCTGGCATGCAGCAGACCGGATTCGCCTCGGGCCACGGCATCCCACACCGCTTTCTGAAAAGGGAAGGGCTTCCAGCCGCGCGCGGAGAACCAGCGCTTGGCAAAGGGAACGGTTTTGGGCATGCGCGGCCTCTGACGGGGTTTAAACCACAGACCGTTGGCAGCGCTAAATAGTTTGGTCAACGTGCCGTCGAGCACGAAGCTGGGCCAGGCTCACTGTCGCGGGTGAGCCCTATCCGGACCTGAACCGCCCCGTATGGAGGGCCGGGACGGTGCCCGGCTCCTTGCGAACGGTATTACAGCGCGCCGAAGACTTTCTTCGCCAGACTGGTGGCGGCGCCAGCCGGGTTGGCGCGGATGCTCTCTTCCTGTTTGGCGATCATTTCGAACAAGCCGTCCAGAGCCTTTTCGGTGACGTAACCTTCGATGTTGGCATCCTTCTGGTCGACGACGCCCAGGCTCGCGGCCTTGCCCGCGAAGCTGTTGTACTGCTGGGCCAGGCCGACTTTGTCGGTGGCCTGCTTGACGATCGGCAGGAACCGGGCACGGATTTGTTCGCGGCTGGATGTGTTGAGGTACTGGGTTGCCGAATCCTTGCCGCCGGTCAAAATGCCTTTGGCATCGGTTACGCTCATCTTCTTCACCGCATCGACCAGAATCGCCTGAGCCTGCGGCACCGCTGCTTCGGCTGCGCGGTTCATGCTGGTTTCCAACTGATCGACCTGGGCGCCCATGCCCAGCAGTTTCATCTTGCTTGCCACTTTACCCAGCTTGCCGGGCAGTTCGATGCGCACATCCTTGTTGTTGCTGAAACCGCCAGGCACGCCCAATTGCTTCACGGCAATCTGCGCGCCTTGGGTCAACGCGTCTTTCAGCCCGGCCGAGGCGTCCGATTGCGAAAGATCGCCCAAGGAAAGCGCGAGGGCGTTGGTCGACAGGAGCAGGCCGGCGAATAGGCCAGTGAATGAGAGGGGGCGAAGCAGCATGAGGGCGTCCTTTGTATGAAGTATCGGCGTTTTAGTTGGCAGGGTTGACGCGGATCCTGACCGGCGGTTTCTCATCCAGCGTGAGATCGACCGCGTACCGTTCGGTGCTGATCAACAGCAGCTTACCGTCAACCTCAATCCGCGCGCTGACCGCATAGGTGTGGCCCGGTTTGACCAGTTTCTGATCGTAAGTCAGGTGAAACGGCAGAGGAACCTGGCCTTTGATCGGGCCGCTTTGGCTGGCCAGGGTCTGCGCCGGTGCATCGGCCAACGAGACGTCGTGCAGGCTGACCTTGAGGGTCGCGGTGGGCGGCAGCGCCATCCGTTGCAGGTAGAAGACTTCGCCGTCGACCGTCCCGGGCTGGTTGTCAGGGGCGTGACCGGCGCAAGCTGTCAGCAGTGAGGCAGTCAGGGCGAGGAAAAGCGATTTCATCGGGTCGTCTCCGGGGCGCTGGAGGCCAGCGGTTATCAGGAAAGTTTAGCGGTGGGCGTGAGCCTGCGCGGGTTCAACAACACGCAGGCTCAGGTTCACCCCTTATCAAGGTCAGATGCTCACACCTGCCGCCAAGGATTCTTCTTCGCGGTGCAGTGCCACCTGGCGGATCGACAGGCGGATTTCCGCTGGCAATACCCGTTTGGCCGCGCCTTCGGCGAGTTCGCCCAACAATTCGTGGTAACCCAGCCGACCGTTCTCGTCCTTGCGCAAGACGTCCTGCTCCAGCAGCGTCTGGATGAAGTGCCGGAAGAGGCTCTTGTCGAAGAACTCTGGCGCGTTCAGACCATGAAGGATGGACAGGCGCTGGGCCATGATCGTGCACAGGTCCTCCAGCTCCTCGGCGGTCAGGGTGTGCTGGCCGCTGTTGAGAAGCAGCGAAATGGCCATGTAGAAACGCTGCAGCGTTTGCGCCACTGAGCGTGACAACAGCGTGAGCAACACAAAGTGTCGCGAGCTTGGTGCAGGGCGCAGATAAACGCCGTTTTCGAAGCGTAGCAGGCCCTGTTCGACGAACGCGGCCAGCCACTGGTCGATGACTGCGTCGAGTTCGTCCACTGACCAACGAATGAACAGTTCCGATTGCAGGTAGGGGTACAGCGCGCGGGCGAATCGCAGCACCTGCTCGCGGCTCATGCGCGAGGCGCTCTGGAAGAAGCTCGCCAGCAGCGAGGGCAGCGCAAAGATGTGCAGGACGTTGTTGCGGTAGTAGGTCATGAGGACCGCGTTTTGCTCGTCCAGGTAGAGAATCCTGCCCAGCGCGTCTTTCTGCTCGGACAGCAGGTCCATCCCTCGGACATGCTCGATCAGCGCGCGGCCGTCGCCATCGGGCAACGTCGTGTGGGGCGAATAGGGCACGCTGCGCAGCAGGGTCAGGTAAAGGTCGAGTACGCGGACCAGCGCCTGGTCGTCCAGCGCATGCTTATTGGTCGACAGCAGCGCCAGAGCCACCAGGTTCACCGGATTGATCGCGGCCGCTTCGTTGAGGTGTCGCGCAACGCGCTCACCCAGCCGGTGAGTGGTTTCGTTCAGCCACGCAGGCTTGAACACGGGCGCCAAGGGTTGAGTGCGCCAGTCGGGCTGTTCCTGGTCGAGGAATTCAGCCAGTCGGATGGGCTCGCCGAAGTTGACCGAGACTTGCCCGAAGCGTTGCTTCAATGCGCCGATGACCTTGAAGATGTCAAAGATCGACTCTTTCTTCTTCGCGGCCCCACGCAGTTCGCCCAGGTAGGTGCGACCTTCCAGCACGCGCTCGTAACCGATGTACACCGGCACGAAGACGATGGGCGTTCGCGAGTTGCGCAAATAGCTGCGCATCGTAATCGCCAGCATGCCGGTTTTGGGCTGCAGCATGCGGCCGGTGCGCGAGCGACCGCCTTCGACGAAATACTCGACCGGGAAGCCTTTGGTGAACAGGGTGTGCAGGTATTCGTTGAACACCGCCGTGTACAGCGGGTTACCTTTGAACGTTCGGCGCATGAAGAACGCCCCGCCTCGGCGCAGCAGGCCGCCGATCACGGGCATGTTGAGGTTGATGCCGGCCGCGATGTGCGGCGGGGTCAGGCCGTTGCGGAACAGCAGATAGGAGAGCAACAGGTAGTCGATGTGGCTGCGATGGCAGGGTACGTAAATGATTTCGTTGCCCTGCGCGACGTTCTGCACGCCTTCGATGTGATTGACCTTGATGCCATCGTAGATTTTGTTCCAGAACCAGCTCAGCACCACTTCCAGGAAGCGGATCGCCGTGTAGGTGTAGTCCGACGCAATTTCGTTGCCGTAATGCAGGGCTTTTTCCCGGGCCTTGGCCTCCGGAATGTGCTCGCGCGCGGCTTCATCGAGGATGGCCTGCTTGACCAATGGGTCGTTGACCAGGCCTTTGACCAGGTTGCGGCGGTGGGAAATGTCCGGCCCGATGACTGCGGTCTTTAGATTGCGGAAGTGCACGCGCAACAGGCGTTGAGCCATGCGCACGGTGCGCTCGTAGCCCTTGTTTTCGCCCACCAGATCCCGCAGGTGGATCGGGGCGGAGAACTGCACACGGGTCTTGCGCCCCAGAATCAGGATGGTCACCAGTTTGCGCAGGCGCCCGGTCACCGCCCAACTGTCGGCGAACAGCAGTTTCCACGGGCTGTCTTCCTTATCCGGAGACTGTCCCCAGAACACGCTGACCGGGATGATTTGCGCATCTTCGGCAGCGTTCTGGGTGACGGCGCCCACCAGCCGCTCAAGCGTGGGCGGGGCGCCCCGTTTATCCTGACGCCCCAGCCAGTCGGGCTCCGGCGTCAGGTAAAAGAACGCTGCGGGCTCCGTGAGGTTGCCCACTGCGACCGGCAGGACCGGGCGTGGCAGGGCGGCTTTACGGCATTCTCGGTCGAGAACGGCCAGGTCGCTCAGTGACGGGCTCTGCAGCACGTAAAAGACGGGGCGACTGCGGTCCAGGTTGAGTGTGAAGGAGGACTGGTTGATCGTCTCCGAGCGCACCCACAGGTAAAGCAGACGACGAAGGGTGCCGAAGACAAGACGGCGAAACGGGGAACGGGTCATACGAATTCTGCGCTGAGGGGCATGGGCCCACGAAGCGGTCAGTGTGCCGGATATGGCAGGCATGGGCAAAGTCGTACATCGCACCGATAACCCTGTAGGAGCGTGGCTTGTCCCGCGATCTGGCGCGAAGCGGCAGTAAGGTCAGACACCTTGGCTGTGTCAGGTAAACCTCGTTAGCAGGGGGTACTGCCGGTTCCCGGCAGATCGCGGGACAAGCCACGCTCCTACAGACAGTATTTCAAGACGTGCGCCAGGTAATCTCTTCTTCGCCATCGGCACTGATACGGATCCAGCGATCGGCATCCTCTTCGCTTTCTTCCTCCACCCACGTACCCGGCGCACAGCGCACTTCGACGTTGAGGGCCTTGAACGCTGCGCGGGCACAGGCGATGTCGTCGTCCCACGGAGTGGCGTCGCTGTCCAGGCACAGGCTGTTCCACTTGCCCACGGCTTTGGGAATCCAGGTCACTGGAATGTCGCCAGCCTTGCATTTCCAGGTCTGACCTTTCTGGACCCACTCGCTGCAGGGTCCGATGTCGGCGCTCAACCAGGCAGTGATGGCTTTGTGGTCCACGTCGGCATCTTTCAGGTAAATCTCGATATCGGGTTGACGCATGGGGACCTCGTAAAGTGTTTCGGTCAGTGCCGAACGAAATAATCGTAGCGCATGGACACCGTCACCTCGAAGGCCTCCGGCTGTTCGATAACGCTGGCCCGGCGCTCGGCGCTGGCACGCCAGCCGTGAGGTGTCATGGCCAGCAGGTTGGCGCGGGCCTGGCCGTCGTTCAGGGTCAGGGTGAAGCGCAGGGTTTCGCTGTGCGCGTGGGTCATGCCCTCAGGTACCAGCGCCAGGTGTTTGTCGTCGGCGTAGTCACGAACTTCGTCATACAGGCGCTGACGCAACTCCATCAGGTGTTCGTTCGTCGGCCCGACGCGCATCAGGCCGCCGCCGGGCGACAGCAGCCGCTTGGCCTCGTCCCAATCGAGGGGGCTGAACACGCTGGCAATGAACTGCACACTGGCTGCGGGCAATGGCACGCGGGCCATGCTGGCGATCAACCAAGTCAGCCGGGGTTGGCGCTTGCAGGCGCGTTTGACCGCCTCGCGGGAGATGTCCAGCGCGTAGCCATCGGCGTCGGGTAGCGCATCGGCGATCTGTGCGGTGTAGTAACCCTCGCCACAGCCGATGTCCAGCCAATGCGCTGGCGCACGTTCGGCCGCCAGTTGCGCCAGGCGTCTGGCCACCGGAGCGTAATGCCCGGCGTTGAGGAAGTCCCGGCGCGCCTCGACCATCGCCTGATTGTCGCCAGGGTCGCGGCTGTTCTTGTGCTGAACGGGCAGCAGGTTCAGATACCCTTGGCGGGCTCGGTCAAAACGGTGGCCCGCTGGGCACACCGCGCCGTTGTCCGCTGCGTCGAGCGGGGCAGAGCAGATCGGGCAGGTCAGCATCAGGCGAGCAACTTGACCAGCGTCTGGTAGTAAATCTCGGTCAGTACGTCGAGATCGCTGGCCAGGATACGTTCATTGACCTGATGGATCGTCGCGTTGACCGGGCCCAGCTCGACCACCTGCGTGCCCAGCGTGGCGATGAAGCGGCCGTCGGACGTGCCACCGCTGGTGGAGGCCTGGGTTTGTCGGCCGGTCACGTTTCTGATGCTGGACGACACGGCATCGAGCAGCGCTCCGGGCTCCGTCAGGAACGGCAGGCCGGACAACGCCCATTCGACGTGCCAGTCCAGTTCATGCTTATCGAGAATGTCGGCCACGCGTTTCTGCAGGCCCTCGACGGTCGATTCGGTGGAAAAGCGGAAGTTGAACACCGCTGTGAGGTCGCCGGGAATCACGTTGGTGGCGCCGGTGCCCGAATGGATATTGGAAATCTGGAAGCTGGTCGGTGGGAAAAATGCATTGCCCTCGTCCCAATGCTCGGCCGCCAGTTCGGCCAACGCCGGAGCAGCGAGGTGAATGGGGTTCCTGGCCAGGTGCGGGTAGGCGACATGCCCCTGCACACCCTTGACCGTCAACGTGGCGCCCAGGGAGCCGCGGCGGCCATTCTTGACCACGTCGCCCACCAGCGTGGTGCTCGACGGTTCGCCGACGATGCACCAGTCCAGTCGCTCGTTGCGCGCAGCCAGGCGTTCGACCACGGCCTTGGTGCCGTGATGCGCGGGGCCTTCCTCGTCACTGGTAATCAGATAGGCCACTTTCCCTTTGTGATTCGGGTAGTCGGCGACAAATCGTTCGGTGGCGATGATCATCGACGCCAGGCTGCCTTTCATGTCGGCTGCGCCGCGCCCGCACAGCATGCCGTTTTCGTCGATCAGCGCGTCGAACGGATCATTCTGCCAGGCCGTCACCGGGCCGGTCGGCACGACATCGGTGTGGCCAGCAAAGCACAGCACCGGACCGTCCTGCGTGCCGTGGGTGGCCCAGAAATTGTCGACGTCCTCGATGCGCATCGGTTCCAGCGTGAAGCCAGCGTCGCCCAGGCGTTTCATCATCACTGCCTGACAGTCGGCATCGAGTGGCGTGACCGATGGGCGACGGATCAGGTCGCAGGCAAGTTGCAGGGTGGGCGAGAGATCGGCTGGGGCTGTCATGAAAAGTCCGAATGGTCAGTGGAGTCTGCAAGGGCGACACATCAACCGCTGACAGTGCAGGGCTGAAAAAGGGGGGATATCTTAAAGCAAAACGACGAGCCGCAGGCCGCCGTTTGGTCCGGCGCAACCGGATTGTAAAATTGGCGGGTCGGTCCGGGATCTTGGGCGTGCACGCAGGTTTTCTGACAGGGCCCCCTGTTTCGCTTGCCCATAAGGCCTATAATGCGCGCCGGTTTTTGGGGGGATTGGTCATGAGCACAGAAGATCCGCGGTTTGCCGGTGTCGCCCGCCTGTACGGCATCGAGGGCCTCGATCGCCTGCGCGCGGCGCATGTGGCGGTCATCGGCATCGGCGGTGTGGGGTCCTGGGCGGCGGAAGCCATGGCTCGCTGTGGTGTGGGCGAGATCTCGCTGTTCGATCTGGACGACGTTTGCGTCAGTAACAGCAATCGCCAGTTGCACGCGCTGACCAGCACAGTGGGCAAAGCCAAGGTCGATGTCATGGCCGAGCGGATTCGCGAAATCAATCCCGACTGCGTGGTCCACGCTGTCGCCGATTTCGTCACGCGCGAAACCATGGCCGACTACATCACCCCCAACATCGACTGTGTGCTGGATTGCATCGACAGCGTCAATGCCAAGGCGGCCCTGATCGCCTGGTGCAAGCGCCGCAAGATCCAGATCATCACCACCGGTGGCGCGGGAGGGCAGATCGACCCGACGCAGATACAGGTCTGCGACCTCAACCGCACCTACAACGATCCACTGGCCTCTAAAGTGCGCTCGACCTTGCGGCGCGACTATGGCTTCTCCCGCACGGCGGGGCGCCACTATAGCGTGCCGTGTGTGTTTTCCACCGAACAGTTGCGGTATCCAAAGCCCGACGGCAGCGTGTGTTTGCAGAAGCGTTTCGTCGGGGATGGCGTGAAGCTCGATTGCTCGGGCGGGTTTGGCGCCGTGATGATGGTCACCGCGACCTTCGGGATGGTCGCTGCCACCAAGGCGGTGGAAAAAATCGTTGCCGGGGCCCGGCGCCCTTCGGAGCGTACCCAGTCCCAGTCCCAGTCCCAGGACTTGGCGCAGTCCTGAGCCCCCTCCGAGAATCGCGTCCTGCCTGAGCGCCTCTTTTCCCCGGCCACATCGCTGTGAACTGCCGCGTGCGGCGCTGAGCGTTTGCCCACTGGCTCAGCGCTGCGGACGGGCGCGGACTCGCTCCTTGCCCGGATGACCGGGTAGCGGCTGGCCCACCGCTTCGAGGGCCACGCTGCCCGGCTGCTCCAGCAGCTCCAAGAGGTGAGTGGAGGGCCACAGCTCGGACGGTTTGCGCCGGTTGAGCTGATGCACCAACGGTTTGAGCGCCGGCAATGGCGCAGGTCGGCTGAACAGATAACCCTGAACGTAATCGCAGCCGTATTCGCTGAGAAACTCCAGCTGCGCCGGGGTTTCCACGCCTTCTGTCACGACTTTGAGGTGCAGGGTGTGCGCCATGACAATGATCGCCTGGACGATCTCCATGTCCTGCGCGGATTGCGGGATGTCGAGGATGAACGAGCGGTCGATCTTGACCGTGTCCAGCGGCAGGCGCTTGAGGTACGCCAATGACGAATAACCGGTCCCGAAATCGTCGATGGACAAGGCCACGCCCAGCTTCCGAATTTCGTTGAGCAACAGTACGGTGTTGCCGATGTTCCCCATCAGCGCGTTTTCCGTCACCTCCAGCTCAAGGCGCTGGGGCGCCACACCTGCCTCGTCAAGTGCGGTGCGCATTTCCTGCAGCAGCTCTTCGCGTGCCAGGTTCAACGCGGAGCAATTGACGGTGATGATCAGGTTCTCGAAACCGCTGTCGCACAGTTGCGACAGATCCTGGCAGGCCCGCCGCAAGACCCAGTTATCCAGCTCGGCAATCAACCCATTGTTCTCGGCGATATTGATGAAGCGGTCGGGCGTCAGCAAACCATGGCTCGGGTGCTGCCAGCGGACCAGCGCCTCCAGTTTGGCCACATGACCGGTGCGCAAATCCACAATGGGTTGGTAGAACACCTGCAGGCCTTGGTCCTCGACCAACGCGTTGCGCAGTTGCTCTTCCAGGTGCAGCTCCAGGCTGGCCTTGGTTTTCAAGCTCTCATTGAAGAAGTGCAAGGTGTTGCGCCCGTTTCCCTTGGATTGATAAAGCGCCAGATCGGCATGCTTGAGCAATTCTTCGCAGGTGGTCCCATCGTGGGGAAAAACGCTGATGCCAATGCTGGTAGTCATCACCATGCGGCGGCCGGACAGGGCGATGGGGTTTTTCATCCGAGCCATGACCCGCTGTGCCATGTGCCGGGCCTCTTCGACACTGTTCAGGGTGATGAGGATGCAGAACTCATCGCCGCCCAAACGCGCCACCACGTCATGGGCGCGGGTGGCGCCGCGAATGCGTTCGGCAATGACCTTGAGGAGTTCATCGCCCGCATCGTGACCCAGGCTGTCATTGATGCGCTTGAAGTGATCGATATCCAAGAACATCACCGCAAGCATTCCCTTGGCCAACTCCTGTTCCTTCAGCCGCTCAGCGAAGACCTGATTGAACCCGCGGCGGTTGAGCAAGCTCGTCAGGGCGTCGTAATGCGCGACCTGCTGCAATGACGCACGGGCCTGATCGAGCTGGCTCAACAACGCATTGACCCGATGCAGATCGCGCTCTTTGGCCTGGAGCTTTTTGTCGGCCATGGCTGCGCTGACGCTGCCGGCAATGATCAGCAATACGATCAGGGCGATCGTCAGGCTTAACTGCAGGCCGTTTTCGCTGGAGGACATGTGCATTGGCGCACCTTCCGGCATCATCAGATGCAAGGCCCACATCCCCATGAAATGGGTGCTCACGATCCCCGCGCCGAGCACCAGGCTGGCCCCGTATTTGAGCACCTGATGGAACGCGTCGCTGCCTTGACGCAAATGAATGGCCAGCACCAGCGCGGCGAGGCTGCTGGCGATGGCCACGACGATGGAGCCGATGAACCGCACCGGCTCGTAGTACTGCACCGCGCTGGAACGCAGCGCGGCCATGCCCACGTAGTGCATGGTGGTGATGCCCACGCCGATACAGATTGCGGAGAATACATACTGCGGGACGCTCAATTGCGGATGGCTGAGCGCTTCCATTGCGACCATGCCGGACACCAGCGCGATCGCCAGAGACGCGACCGTAATCGGCAGGTCGTAGTGCATGTCCAGTGGGGCCTGGAACGACAGCATGCTGATGAAGTGCATCGCCCATATGCCCACCGCCAAGCACAGTGCGCCCAGCCCGCGCCAACGTAACCGCGCTCTGCGGTGCTCGACGTGGCCGATGCGTTCGGCGATGTGAAGCGTCGCGAAGCTGGCAGCGCAGGCGACGACGTAGGCAAGGACGATGAGTAAGGGGTTGTGGCTGCAATCGAGCAGCATCTGGCCGCCGACGGGCGCCGAAGGAAGGAAATGCAAACCCAGCCAATCCATAGCACGCTCCATGTGTCTACTGCAGAAGCGCTGTCAGTCGGGTGTGCTGATGGCACTTTGAGATGATTATAGGAGCGGCGCGGATTCGGGCATCTGCCGGGAGACAGACGTACAAACTATTTCGGAATAATGTTTATTGCCAAAAGTTCTAAAGGGAGTGGGTTTGTTCTAACGGGGTCAATTCGGCGAAGTGAATGGGGCGTTCCAGCGGCATGAGGCCGAACGCCGCGCGTGCCTTGTCACACTCAGGGCTGTGAACGCCAAGCTCCCACGACGCTTCGAATTCCCGACAGGTGCTTGAGCGCTGCTCGTAAATCGAGCAACTGACCGCTTTACCCACCTCGCCGATCAACGCCGTACAGCGGGGCGATTTACAGTCGGTACCCAACATGGCGACACGGCTGGGGCTGATGCTCGCCACCCATTCGTCGGGCACGGTGCCTCCCACCGATGCACATTCACCCCAAAAAAAAGACACACGAAAGTGTGAACAGCAGGCACCACAATTCAGGCACGGACTGACATCGGACATGGCTTCGGACCGAGGAATAATTAGGGAGTAGGGGGAGGCAAGCGCGCTCATTCTAGGCTTTTCATGACGGCTGGGAAGGGGGTGGAAAAAATATAATCAGGCCCCGCTGGCGACCCCGCACGGCGCCTCATATCCGGCTTCGCGCAGAGCCCATCGCAGGCTGCAGGATGCAACGTGACGTTGCAATGGAGCGGTATCAGCCGTGCGAATGATCACAGACAGGTGACGCATCGCTGTCTAGATTTCAGCACGACGGCGCAGACGTCCGGCCAGACAACAACAAGAAGAGGGGCGACACATGGTTGATTCCACTCAGGCCAGGAATGCATGGCGCGTTCTGTTTCTGCTGTTTCTGGCCAACCTGTTCAATTTCTTCGATCGCACGATTCCAGCCATCATCATCGAGCCCATCCGCAAAGAGTGGTCGCTGAGCGATTTTCAGTTGGGGATCGTCGGCACCGCGTTCACGCTGGTCTATGCCATTGCCGGCCTGCCATTGGGTCGTATGGCCGACACGGGGTCGCGCCGCAAACTCATGGGATGGGGGCTCGCTGCCTGGAGCGCCCTCACGGCGGTGAACGGCGTAGTCACCCATTTCTGGACCTTTTTGCTGGTGCGGATGGGGGTGGGCATTGGCGAGGCCAGCTACGCGCCTGCGGCCAATTCACTGATTGGCGACCTGTTCCCTGCGCACAAGCGGGCCCGCGCAATGGGTATCTTCATGCTGGGCCTGCCGCTGGGGTTGTTGCTCGCGTTCTTCACCATTGGCGCCATGGTCAAGGCGTTCGACAGTTGGCGTGCGCCGTTCTTCATCGCAGCGGTGCCGGGGCTGATACTGGCGGCGTTCATGTTCATGATTCGTGAACCGGCGCGAGGCGCCGCCGAGCACGTCACCGTGGCCGAAGAGAAAGTTGATCGGCCGATCCGTCGCGTGCTGTCGATTCCCACCTTCCGCTGGCTGGTGCTGGCGGGGCTGGCGTTCAATTTCGCGACTTATGCGTGCAATTCATTCATGGTGCCGATGCTCCAGCGCTATTTTCTGCTGCCGCTGCAGGATGCGGCCATGGCGACGGGGTTGATCGTGGGGGTGACTGGCCTCATCGGTCTGACCGCTGGCGGTTGGATCGCCGACAAAGTGCACCAGCGCTGGGCGAATGGGCGGCTGATATTTGCGGCATTGAGCATGGCCATCGCCTGTTTGTGCACGGGCTACGCGCTGCACGCGGGGAAAATCGAAGTCGCCGCCTTCGTCGCGGTGTTCAGCGCGGGCTGGTTGTTTTCCTACAACTTCTATACCTGCGTGTACACCGCCATTCAGGATGTGGTGCAACCTCGCTTGCGGGCTACCGCCATGGCGCTGTTCTTCGCCGGGCTGTACCTGCTGGGTGGCGGGTTGGGGCCAGTCGTGGTGGGCCTGTTGTCCGACCATTTCGCTCACACGGCGATGGCCGTGGCGCAGGTGGACCAGATGAGCGAGTCGTTCAAGGCAATGGGCCTGCATGACGCGATGATGTACCTGATTCCCGGCGCCTTGTTTTTTACCTTGGTGTTTCTGGCGGTCGCCTCGAAAGGCTTCAGTCGTGACGCGCAGCGGATGCGGGAGGGGATGGTTGCGCAGGAGCCCGTGGGGCAGCCAAGCGCGGCGTGAGGCTGCGAACGTGAGCCGTTGACGAAAGCCGTTCGTTCAAGCCCGGGTTCGTGTCCGGGAATCCGGCTCGACCAGCGCCACGGAATGGCTTGTAGGCTCTTGCACCGCCAAGAGCAGCAAGGCAAAGCGAGCGCCATGTCCACCGGGTCATCGCCGGTGGACATGGCTGACGCTTATCCGGCGACGAGGACCCGAATCGCCTCCAGGCGCAGCGCTGCCTTCTCCAGCATTGCCAGCCCTTGTTCGCGTAACTCGCGCAACGCGGTCAGCTCACTGTCGCGCACGGTCGGGTTGACCGCTTGCAGCGCCGTCAGGCGCGCCAGTTCCTCATCGGTGTCAGCGGCCAGGCGACGCTGCGCCTGCGCGACACGCTCGGCGTGTTTGGGCGCGATTTTCGCTTCCGCGGCGTTGATCTGCGGGTTGAGCACATCACGCTGGGCCTGAATGAATTTGTTGGCGCTGGCCCGGGGCACGCTTTCCAACTGATCGTTCAGGGTGGTGAAGGAAACGCGGCTCGACAGGTCGTTGCCGTTGGCGTCCAGCAGGCAGCGCAGGGCTGCCGGGGGCAAGTAGCGACCCAACTGCAGGGAGCGAGGCGCGACCACCTCACTGACGTACAGCAGTTCAAGCAGCACGGTCCCTGGTTTCAGGGCCTTGTTCTTGATCAGGGCGACGGCCGTGTTGCCCATCGAACCGGACAGCACCAGGTCCATGCCACCCTGCACCATCGGGTGCTCCCAGGTAATGAACTGCATGTCTTCGCGGGACAGCGCCTGGTTGCGGTCATACGTGATCGTCACGCCCTCGTCGTCGCCCAGCGGGAAACTGGCGTCGAGCATCTTCTCGCTCGGTTTCAGGATCAGCGCGTTCTCCGAATGGTCCTCGCTGTCGATGCCGAACGCGTCGAACAGGGTTTCCATGTAGATCGGCAGGGTGAACTGGTCGTCCTGTTCGAGAATCGCTTCCACCAGTGCTTCACCTTCTCCTGCTCCGCCCGAATTGAGCTCCAGCAGACGGTCGCGTCCGGTGTGCAGTTCGCTCTCCAGGCGCTGACGCTCGGCGCGGGCTTCGTCGACCAATGCCTGCCAGTCGTCTTCGTCACCCCCCTCCAGCTGTGGCAACAGGCGCGGACCGAACTGGTGCTGCAGGGCGTTGCCGGTCGGGCAGGTGTTGAGGAACGCGTTCAGCGCTTCGTGGTACCACTGGAACAAGCGTGCTTGCGGGCTGGTTTCCAGATAGGGCACGTGCAGTTCGATCGTGTGCTTCTGACCGATCCGGTCCAGACGGCCGATGCGCTGCTCCAGCAGGTCCGGGTGCGCAGGCAGGTCGAACAGCACCAGATGATGCGAGAACTGGAAGTTACGGCCCTCGCTGCCGATTTCAGAACAGATCAGTACCTGCGCGCCGAACTCTTCATCGGCGAAATACGCCGCAGCGCGGTCGCGTTCCAGAATGCTCATGCCCTCGTGGAAGACGGTGGCCGGGATGCCGGAGCGCACGCGCAGCGCGTCCTCCAGGTCCATCGCGGTTTCGGCATGGGCGCAGATGACCAGCACCTTGACCCGTTTGAGCATTTTCAGGGTGTCGATCAGCCAGTCGACACGCGGGTCGAACCGCCACCAGCGCGTCTCATCGCCGGTGTCGCCCTGGGCCTGAAAGCTGACTTCCGGGTACAGATCGGCGTGCTCGCCGATTGGAAGTTCGAGGTATTCGGCCGGGCAGGGCAGCGGGTAGGGGTGCAGCTTGCGTTCCGGGAAGCCTTGCACGGCGGCGCGCGTGTTGCGGAACAGCACGCGGCCGGTGCCATGGCGGTCCAGCAGTTCGCGAATCAGGCGCGCGCTGGCTTCGGTGTCGCCATCGGCGACCGCAGCGAGCAGGGCTTCGCCTTCGGCGCCCAGGAAGCCTTGGATGGTCTGGTGCGCTTTTGGTGACAGTCTTCCCTTGTCCAGCAGTTCCTGAACGGCTTCGGCAACCGGCCGATAGTTCTCGCTTTCGGCGCGAAAGGCGTTCAAATCATGAAACCGGTTAGGGTCGAGCAGGCGCAGGCGGGCGAAGTGGCTGTCCTGACCGAGTTGTTCCGGGGTGGCGGTCAACAACAGGACGCCGGGGATCACCTCAGCCAGCTGCTCGACCAGCGAATACTCGGGGCTGGCTTTGTCCTCGTGCCAGACCAGGTGGTGCGCTTCGTCGACCACCATCAGATCCCAGCCCGCGGCGAACAGCGCGTCCTGAGCCTTTTCGTCCTCCACCAGCCATTCCAGCGACACCAGCGCCAGTTGCGTGTCTTCAAATGGATTGCTGGCATCGCTCTCGATGAAACGTTCGGCATCGAACAGCGCAACCTGCAGGTTGAAGCGGCGGCGCATTTCCACCAGCCACTGGTGCTGCAGGTTTTCCGGTACCAGGATCAGTACACGGTTGGCGCGCCCGGACAGCAATTGGCGATGGATGATCAGACCGGCTTCGATGGTTTTGCCCAGGCCCACTTCGTCGGCGAGCAACACCCGCGGCGCGATACGGTCGGCCACTTCACGGGCGATGTGCAATTGGTGCGCGATCGGCTGCGCGCGGACACCACCCAGCCCCCACAGTGACGATTGCAGTTGGCGGCTGGTGTGTTCCAGGGTGTGGTAGCGCAGCGAGAACCAGGCCAGGGGGTCGATCTGCCCGGCGAACAGACGATCGCTGGCCAGGCGGAACTGAATGAAGTTCGAGAGTTGAGTTTCGGGCAGGGTCACGGGCTGGTTCTGCGCATTGAGGCCGTGGTAAATCAGCAGGCCATCGGCGTCTTCAACCTCGCGAACCGTCATCTTCCAGTTCTCGAAATGAGTGATGGTGTCGCCGGGCGAGAAACGCACTCGCGTGAGCGGCGCGTTGCGCAATGCATACTGACGGGTGTCGCCAGTGGCCGGATAGAGCACGGTCAACAAGCGGCCATCCTGTGCCAGAACGGTGCCCAAACCCAGCTCGGCTTCGCTGTCGCTAATCCAGCGTTGCCCCGGTTGATACTGCTGCGCCATGCTGCCTGACTCCCGCCTCGAAAAAGCCGACTATGTTAACGGAACAAGCTGCCCAGGCCAAAGCCACATTGTAATAAGGCGCGTATTTATTGGGCGCGTGGCCCGCCTTGGGCACTTGTTGCGGAAAACTTAGTCCAAACTCGCTCACTCGACGGCTCAAGTCGACGAAACAGCAGCCGACAGCTTGATAACAGGAGACCATTACCATGCTGCCACCGCTGATCCCATTGAGTGCGGCCCCCGTCACTGCGCAGCAGGATCCGGTCAAGCCCACGCCGGACATCCCGCCCGTGGCCCCCGTGCAACCGAGCTCCAGTGACAGCACCATCAATATGGGGCAACGCGACCCGGAACAGGCACAATTGCTGCTGCGCGAGGAACAGCGCCGTCAGCAACGCCGCCGCCGGGATCGACGCACCGTTGATCGCCATCCCGAATTGATCGAGGAGGCCGAGCAACCCCTGGAGTCACCGCTTCACACCGGCCCGGCGATTCCCGGTGACTCCCTGAATGCCGACAACACCGTGCCGGTCGTGCCGATCATCGACGATGAGCCGCGGCAGGGGCTTTGGGTGGATTTGAAGGTTTGAGAATGCTGGTCAGCGTTCAACCAATTGCGCATGATGGTGGCCATCCGGCATTTGAGAGCAGCACGCCATGAGTGATGAAAAACTGGTAGACCTGAGCGTCGAGCGCGCCAAGCGCATCCACGACCTCAATGACAAGCGCCTCAATGAAGTGCGCCAGGCCTTCGAACAGGCAATGCCATTGGGCAAGGGCAAAAAGAAATCAAAGAGTAAACCGAAAAAGCGCTAGGCCTCCGCCCATTCTGACCTTCCTGATCGACCGCCGCGTCGCGGCATTGATCTGGGTCAAGACCTCTCAAGTCCCCTTTGCGTAATCTGCACCCATCGAACAGGGTCACAGCGCAGAGGCGATTATGTTTATCGATCATGCAGTGATAGCAGGTGTAAGCACGGTGATGCTGATACTGAGCTTTTTCGCGGGTCTTTCGTTATTCCTCTGTAAAGAATCCCGTAAGCGCAGAAAGGATTGAGGTTTAAAAAAAGAGCACGCAAGGCATTTAGGGCGACTTCGGTCGCCCATTTTTTTTACCAATCAATGCTCAAACCTCGTCATGGCCCTTGGTTGGGATCTGCTACCGATTTTGCTTTTGATCCTCCAGGGGGGCAGCCCGGTCACTGGCGGGCGCGTCTTGGGGCAGGCTGGACCAGGAGGATGTGATTGCCCCCTTTGCCACGAGAGCTAGGGCCGCTGTAAAAGCGGAACCGTGAGTCGGCGTCACCCTCGCCAATGGATCAGGCCTCGGTTTCGGGACCCGTATAGCCTGGTTATGGGCGCCGCTGAGATCGGGGGCAGATCCGTTTGCGCGTGGGCTGGGAGCTGGGGTTTCGCTCTTTACGAGCGACTCCATTTTGTCTTGGCAAAATGGAGGAAAACCGCCTGCTCCTGGTTTGGCCCTGACTGCGTCAGGGTTCCTTCCC